>CAYZVN010000004.1:0-81619 GCA_964482025.1 uncultured Saccharophagus sp.
TCGATACGATCGACAACATTATCAATAGTATCCAACTCAAGCTCTCCCCCGAAGCCCAAGCTCAACAAGCTAAAGCTCTGGATGGGCTTGCAGATACATCCCTTATCAAAAATTTCCCGCCCATCAAATGGGATAAATTAGACGAGCAGACAAAGCAAGCGATTTTGCTGGAGGCGAAATAGAAGAGGGAGAGTGTTCGTTAATGTTTAGCGCTGCTCTTTTGCGTCTGATCGCTCTAGTTGATTATTCAGATCAATAAGGCCTGATATTAAAAAGCTGAGGAGGGCTGAGAAATTTTATGGCTTCTCAGTCCTCCTCTAAATGTTGATGAGCTATTGGTTTGGCTTGGCATCCAAAATCCGTGGCCACGAGTTTTGGATCAGCTGAATAAAATGCTCTTCAAACCATAGGCCCCCTGGAGGTGAACCCTCTAGCGCGTCGCCATTTTCGGGATCGCATGCGTGCAGGAAATCTCCAGAGACCTCTTCAGGAATGCCATCTGAGTAGCCGGGCTGTTTTAGCCATGTATAGGCATGCACATCGGCCATGATATCCGTCGGATTGATCTCAAAAGTGCGACCGATACCTGCTGTGGAAACATTGCACCAATGATTTCTATTGTTTCGCAGATCTAAACGGCTCTTGTTACCGCCTGGAGTTGTGGGTCTATCTGGACTGCCCCAGCCATTGCGAGATGTGTCGGTAATAAAGCCAAATTGTGAGTTGGGCATAGCTTTTTTAAACTCAGAATCGAGCGCCTCGATGAGAGACTTTTCGTCGAAGTATGTCCGGAAGCTGAAGAACCCACTAGAAGACCCTTCAACTATCAGTTCCTCATGAAGAGGAACATAGGCGGCGGCGTTGGTCGCGAAGCCCTTCACAGTACTATCCAGATCGAGTTCCAAGCTCGCAAGCCAAGTGGGTGCTCGCGTAACGGCGCCCTCAGAGGTCAGCCATGCAGAATGGCCAATGCCTAAATAAAGGTAGATGTTATTATCCGCAGTACTACTCAAGGTTTGGATGCCGTAACGGATGAGGTTGGTGGCATCGCTGACTCGTTGACATCGAAGCCCATAGCGGCACTCAAAGACCGACAAAATATCTGGAATAGTGTGTGGTTCTAAAACAACAATAAAACGGATGTTGGGGTAGGCTTCAGCTAAAGCTTTTATTTCGTCAATAAACTCCGTCTTATATGTCTCTAAATCTGCTTCGGTATAGCCTAGTTCCGCTGGCTTCTCTGTTTGTATGCCAGATATCGGACTTAAATGCGCAACAATCTGAATCGCCATAGGCTGAATCTCATTTTGAGAGCCCACCGAATTCTGCTGAATCGTCGCAGCCTCCAAGTGCTCCAGCAAGCTTCTTCTATTGCTGGCCACGTCGCCTACATACAGCATGTCAAACGTATCCAGCCAAATGGCAGTGGGTTGTTGCTTGATGACGTCAAGAGCCGCTCGCATCTGCGAGTCTTCGCCATTCTCGGCTTCAAATGCATCCAAATCACGACGGTAATCTGGGTCAAGATACAGGGTCGTATCGGCGTAGGGGTTGCCTGCTGTTTGCAGCTCGGCGCAGTCTATAAGGTCAGATTGCGGGTCCTTGGCGGAGCGGCATTGCGGTGTTGGCTGTGCCAAAACGCCACTAGAGCTGGATGCGCTAGATGAACTTGAGCTGGAAGAGCTGGAGCTAGAGGAGCTAGCAGAGCTTGAGCTAGAAGAGCTTGAGCTAGAAGAGCTGGTCGATGGGGTGTCGGTTTCGTCCTGGATAATAACGTAAGCGCGTTGAGTAAAGCCCAACTCGTCGGAGTGAAAGGCGACACTAAAATATCGGGTGGTTTCGTTTGCGGTATTTGCGAGAAGCTCGACGCGAATTTCGGCTTGATTCGTTTGCGCATCAAATTCCAGCTGGCCACTTTGCGCTACATAATTTTCTCCCGCGTAGGCGTCGCCGTCTTGAGTTTGATAACGAATAGGCGCTTCGAAGCTCAAGGTGGAGTTGAGAGCAACGGTAATAATCGCCATCTCCGTAGTTTTATCAACCACTACCGGTTTCAGAGTCAGTGGCGATTTAACGGGAAGGACGGTAATAGCGGTGTGATCTTGTGCCACGTAACCTTCTTGATCGGCGGCGGCAAGAGACAATCGCACCGGTGTTGCGCTGTCCACAGAAGGGAGCAACACATAGGAGGTTAGGGATTGGGGGTTCAGGATGATGGCTGTGGGGCCAGACTCTTGTTGCCATAACGACTTGGCAATGCCCGTTGAGCTTGCCAAGTCCACCTTGCCGCCCAATTGCACAAGGACGGCGGAGTCAGCATAACTGGGTTCACCTGCATCAAGCGTAAACCGCGCACCATTTTGTGTTTTGGCGGGCTTTGGGTTGTCGATATCCAGCGCCGCGCCTATGTTGGTTGTTTGGGGATCAGGCGCTGTCGCAAGGTCATTGTTGATCTTGGAAGGCGAGCTGTCGGAGCAGCCTGCAAGGCCAACAAGCAGCATTGCGGTGATCAGCGACACAGCTAAACGAGTGGCGGCGACCGCTCGATTTCGATGGTATGTGACGGACATAATACGTTTCCTTGAGACACTCGATGAGATGCACCCATTTGGCTGGGTGGTTGAAGCAGGGTGGACGAATGGATTGGCGCCATGTTCCCGTGGCATATAAATTCCTTGAGGAAGAGATACTTAAAAAGTGAGGCCGCCATCATAAACGATTGGGGCGACCAGTTAAATCATACTAACTTCTTAAAGACCGGCGCGCCGAGTTGCTTCGGCTATTCGATACAACCTGCATCACAGATCGGTGCCAAAGCGATTGATCTTATAAATAGAGTTTGTTTCGATGAAATTTGACCCAGTCACTGGGATCGCCGGTGGTGATGGCAAAAAGATTCACAATTTAAGCTCGCATTTGAGCGTTTGCATAACCCCTTTTTTTGCCTAGGCGCGGCTTGATAGAGATAAAACAAGGCCGGCGTCTTGAAAATAAATCAATAAGGTAACCCAGCATGAGATTGATAAGAGTTATTGGCGCTGCAGTTCTCGCCGTTATGGTTGGCGCATGCGGCGGGCAGGCGCCAAGTGCAAGCTCTTCAAGCAGTTCAAGCAGCTCGTCTTCAAGCAGTTCAAGCAGCAGCTCGTCTTCGAGTTCTTCAAGCAGCAGCTCCTCGTCATCTTCAAGCTCCAGCAGCGGCGTAGCGATTCCACCGGCCACGCCCGTCTCTATGAGGACGGACCGCTGGTACGTGTTGACCAATCGGTCTAATGGTTTGGCAATGGATATCCCGCGCATCTCCATGGAGCCCGGAGAGATACTGACGCAATGGAATCGGAACAATGCGGAAAACCAGCAATTCCGCTTTGCCGACTCTGGCGACAACTTCTACCGGTTGATTGCGCGGCACTCGGGGCTGGCACTGGATTTATACGATTTCATCACGGACGACGGAGCCGATATTGTCCAGTGGGAGGACTTAAATGGTGAGAACCAGCAATTTCAGATTCTCGATCTCCAGAACGGCTACTACCAGTTACGCAATCGCCTAAGTGAAAAGGTTTTGGCGCCCGAAGATCACTCGGCGACAGCAGGTGCTCGGATTACGCAATATCCCCGCAGTGGCAATCTCGCGCAGCAGTGGCAATTAGTCGATTTTGCACCCTACAGCCCCAACACAGATGATGGCGGCACAGGGGATTGCGGTGCTGGCACTCCGAAAGCGCGAGTGACCGGGGAGGCGGGGAATTATCGAATGAACGGTGTGAGCTACGGCAACGACTATGCCGGTGCAATATTTGCCGCTTTAGGTGAGCTGACCCCAGGTCGGCGCCAGCAGGAGCGTGTGTCCATCATGGCAAGCGGTGATGTGGGGGATGCAAGAATCAACCTCCAGAGCAATACCATTTTTGAAGTGTGCGGCACTATGAATGTCGCACCCGCGAGCAGAGGCACCGTCACAATTTGGGGCTCCACTACGGAAAACATCTCCATCCCCTACTTAAAGATCACGGGCACAACTTCGTTTGCCATGCTGATTGCGGATACTCGCAATTTACATTTGGGACAAATAGATTTGCGCTTAAACGGCGGTGCGGGCATCCGTTTTGATAACCGGGGTCAAACCTACGATGTGAGAATTGACCATGTTTACGTCGAGGGGACCAGCGGCCACGGCGTCGAAACCTGGAATATAGACGGCTTGGAAATTGGCACAGTGGTGGCTCGCAATACCGGTTATGCCGGCTTGCTATTGAACAACACACGCAATGCCACTGTTGGCTTGGTCGACGGACAAAACACGGGTGACGGTACCGGCTATGCCACCCTGCGTTTTGCCAACACCAACGGCATGATCAACAATCTCTGGCCAATGAATATTTTTGTTGACCGCGTAATTTCGCGGGGAGGCGGGCGCGGGATTTTCTGTGTCTCCAACTCTGGCGGCGTCGAGATTAATCACATAGATCTTGCGAGCAACGGCAATAACTCGATTCTCCTGGAGAATTGCCACAACGTGAAAATTAATGGCGGCACTATTAACGGTGGCGGTGAATTGCGAATAGCCGCGCGCTCAGAGTTTCCTAATACGAGTGATGTGACCATTGCCAATGTTCGAGTTACCAATACGGGTGTCCGCGAATCGCCGTGCGGCGACAATATTCGCTGGGTCAACGTATCGGTAACCGGAGGCAACCGAAATACCTGTAATTAAAGGTGTGCCTTGTGGGGGGCGGATATCGCGGCGATGATTGGCGCTGCTGATATCTCGCCCCCCAATTCGGAAGCCGTTTCTGTTGCGCGCCCTCTAGCGACGGGAGCTTATATAAAGCACCACCACTTCATCTGCCATTGCCTCGGCCAGAACATCCATTAGTTGGGTATAGCTCAGGCTTTGTGATGCTGGGGCTAATTGCAAGTCGGTGATAAGCGACTGCAGTTGCTCGAGATTGGGCGCAAGGTCGTGGAGGAGTTGATGCACCTCGGCGAGGGAGTGAAAACGGCTGGGCTTTTGTGCTCGCGTCAGTGCATAGGCAGCAGGGGCAAAGTGATATTCATCGCCATCTCTATGCGATAGGGTGGCAGCGCCAGGGGCAAGCGAGTGATTTGGCGCAGGCGTCTGATAGATGCGCAGTCGCCCATTGATCAGGTTGTTGCAAATTATTTGAAGGTGGTCGCGTTGATGGCCGCGCAGTGGGGCCATTTCACCGAGTGCGCGTGCCAGCAATTGCCAGTAGCCTTCGGTTGTCCGCAGCTGTCGCAAAAAAGTGCGCGCACTACTGGTGGACATAAATCTCAGCGGCTTCAGGCTGCGTGGTACGGCGCCATCGCGATTGCTGTGGAGGTGGTAGTGCTGCCCAAATGGGCTCTTGAGCGGGTAATGCATAAGCAGACAGTCCCTGTTAGCAAGTGGTCCAAAAATTCACGGCGAATTGTAGGGGGTTGACCTGTGATGGGCAACCCTCGTTCGTCGCTTTAGCCATCGGGATGGCGGTAGTGTTATGTCATTCTCATGGATAGGTCCACCGCCCGCACATGCTTGGTCAGGCTGCCTGTAGAAATAGCGGAGATATTCAGATGCGCCAATTTGGCGATTTCGGTTGCGGTGATATTGCCGGATATTTCCACGGGAATGGTGGATGAATGGGCGGAGACTTTTTGCAGGTCCTCTTCGCTGAAATTATCGAGCATGATCCGCGTTACTGGTTGCGAAGCGGCTTCGCAGAATTCCGTGTAATTCTCCACCTCCACGATGATGGGTTTTTCTGGATGTAACTCCCGCGCGCGCGTAATGGCAGCGCGAATTCCACCGCAGGCGGTAATATGGTTTTCTTTTATTAAAAACGCATCGTAGAGCCCGATGCGATGGTTGTGACAGCCGCCGACGGCAACCGCGTATTTTTGCGCAGTGCGAAGTCCTGGAATGGTTTTGCGGGTGTCGAGAATTTTGATCTCAGTACCGGCGACAATGTCGGCAAGCGCGCGACTTTGGCTGGCAATGCCGCTTAACAATTGAAGAAAATTAAGCGCGGTGCGCTCGCCGGTAACTAAGGAGCGCGCTTTGCCATTTAGTGTCACTAACACGGTGTTGGCTGTCACCGCGTCGCCGTCTTTTGCATGCCATTCAATTTCAATCGTCGGATCTAGCTGCGCAAACACTTCATTGACCCAGGCAACTCCACAGACCACGCAATCTTCTCGAGTAATCACTGTAGCAGTGCTGTATTTTTCGGCGGGAAGGAGTTCCGCCGTGATATCGCCAGAGCCAATATCTTCGCGAAGTGCGTCGCGGACGCTGCGGTGAATGTCGGAGGTGAGGTCGTTTAATTGGAGATTCATAGTGTTGCGTCGCAAAGGTTAATATTGTTTAAGCGTCAAAGTACCGTCGCGGTGGGTAAATTCGATGGTTTTTAACGCACTCATGCCCAATAAAATGTCGTCGCTGCGCATGCCAGGATTAATGCTGGCGCGCACGTTGCGCAGTGTGATGGTGCCCAAGCGCAGTTCGTCGATCCGCGTGGCACGAGTTTCAATGACGCCATTGGCGGTGTTTGTCATTTGCACAGCGCCGGGCTGGAGGCGCAATTTTTCCGCGAGGTGTGCAGGAACCGACACGGTGGTTGCACCTGTATCGACTAAAAACGTCACCGCTTCACCATTGATGGTGCCGCTGGCGACGTAGTGGTGCTGGTAGTTGCGTTGCAGAATGACTTGGTTAACGCCTTCTTCACTCATGGCCACGGGGCGGCTGTTGGGGTTTTGCCGTTTATCCAGCCATTGGCTGAAGTATAACGTCAGCAACCCTAGCGCCAGCAGCCAGCCGGCGGTAATCATGCCTTTCCCCAAGCGAGTATGGGGGTTTCGTTGCGGATTATTCGTCATTAAATCGTTTCGTTCTAATTACTCAGGATAAGTGTCTAATTCAGTCTTAGACTAAGGACACGTTTTTCTAATTCCATCACGCCCTTTATTTTGGGGTGTGTTAGATTTAGTAAAGATTGGTACTTTCGAATGAGTTGAAAGTTTCGCGTGACGATGAATAAGGGGTAATTCTTTGATTTGTATTCATCGTTTAGCATGAAAAGGGACGTTCTTTGTGGTTTTTCCGGAGGTTTGTAGTGACCGACAGCGCTAAGGTGATTCGTCTGGAGCCTGAAAATCAGCGTCAGGTGCGTGCCCGTCTCGCCCGTTTGCCGGCGGTAATTCACGATTTAAACGATTTGGGCCAGAAGTTTCTGGCCGCTGCGTTGGAGGCTTACTTCGACGCCGCAGATGATGCCCTGTTTGACTTGGCAGATAAAGCCCAAAGCAATAACGAGCAGAACGCGTTTTTTGATTCGATGCGCGAAGTTCGCGTGCAGCGCAAAAGCGTTGAGCGCCGCTTCTTTGACATGATCGATGATGCTTTCTCCCGTTTGGCAGGCGATGACCTACGTACGCCGGTGAAGTCGGAGAGCGAGCTATCTGCGGAGGCGCTATCGCTCGTGCAGAATGAAGATCTGGAGCAGTTGGTGGCGCTGGAGTCTACCGTCAGTCGGGCGATGCGCGAACATTCGGCGGTGCTAAGTGGGGTCGCGGATGCGCTGTCGCGGATTTTGCCGGTGCAAATCAATGATCAAAAGGTACCGCTTAGCCCCGCAGTAATTTGCGGCGCAATCATGGCACAGATCAAGCGCTTGGATATCGACATCAAGGCCAAGCTGGTGATGTTCAAGCTGTTTGATCGCTTGGTGGTGAGCCGGCAGCCGGAGTTGAACCAGCAGATGCTGGAATGCCTCGAGGCGAGCGGTATCCGCGTGACGCTTGGTCGCCGCGCGCTTGTCGAGACAGCTGCAGAGGAGGCCCCCGATTTAGCCGCACCGGCAGCGGAGGATATAGCCGCTATGGCGGCTGAGGTTGAGCCGGCGATGCAAAATCGCGCCGAGCTGCTCAAGCTTCTGTCGTTCGTGCAGCGTCTGCCCATTACCGGTGATGCCAATGGGCTCGATTTCGAGCGCGTCTTGGCCAGCGTGCTGAATCGTCGAGGTGAAACTGCGGACATCGGCAGGCTGGAAAAAGAGACCATGGGACTGGTGCAGATGCTGTTCCGTTATATTTTGCGGGACGAAGGTTTGGCGGAGCCGTTTCGCGAGCTGATCGGGCGGATGCAGGTTCCAGTGTTGAAAATGGCCTTGTTGGACGAACAGTTTTTGCAAGAAAAGCATCATCCTGCACGTCGCTTGCTGAATGAGCTGGTGGCAGTTGCCTCTGAATGGCAGAAGGGTGAGGCGCTGGTGGGCGATGAGCCGCTGTTGAAATTTATGCGCAGCACCGTTGAGCGGATCCAAACCCAGTTCGACACCAATCCAGAGGTTTTTAAAGAAGCCCTGGCCGACTTCACCTCTTACGTCGATAAAGAGAAGCGCCGCGCCGCAGTGTTGGAGCGGCGCACGATCGACGCCGAAGATGGCAAGGCTCGCGCCGAGCAGGCGCGTAAGACAGTGGCGGCCGAAATTCAGCTGCGGACGATGCATCATGCCATGCCCGAGCTGGTGTCGGCGCTGATCAACGGCCCTTGGAGTAATGTGCTTTTCGTGACCGGTCTGAAGTACGGCTTTAGCTCCGCTGAGTGGAACGAGCAGTTGCGTGTCCTGGAGGATCTGGTGTGGAGCGTGCAGCCTTGCCCTAGCAAGTCGGAACGGCAAAAGTTAATCCGCTTGATTCCCGATCTGATCGCCCGCCTGCGGCGCGGCCTGGATTCTATTTCCTACAATCCGTTTGAGGTTGCCGAGCTTTTTACCGGTTTGGAGGAGATTCATCTGGCGCGGATTCGCGGCGAATTGCTGCCTCATGAGCGTCCGGCGGAGCCAGTGGAAGAGCGGGCGACCAAAGTCGAGCCTAGCCCAGAGAAACCGGCGGCCATAGCACCGGAGCCGGAGGCTGCTCAACCGGCGCTGCCGGCGGAAGATCCCCATATGGTGATGGTGCAGGGGCTGGCGCAAGGCACTTGGTTTGACTTGCAAGAAGGTGAGGGCAAGGAGGCGCTGCGTTGCCGGTTGGCCGCGTTTATTCGACCGACGGGGAAATATATTTTCGTTAACCGCAATGGCATCAAGGTAGCGGAAAAGACGCACATCGAACTGGCGCTTGCGCTGAAATCCGGCCGTATGCGCATGATGGACCACAGTATGTTGTTTGATCGCGCGCTGGAGTCCGTCGTCACGAGCCTGAGGCAAGCCAAAGTTAAAGCACCTCTCGATTTGGATGGCAACAAGTCCTAGAGCCTGGTCCCTGGTTATGAGGTTGCGGCAGACCTGTTAAACTGCCGCATTCTCAATCGACATGGGAAGAATCGTGGCGCCAAGCCTCATCCATCCAGCTGATAGACAACCCTGCTCCATCGATCCGACCGGCTGGCTGAGTCCGGTTGCCCGCTGCCCCTCCCCCAATTTCAATGCTCGTCCGCACGCGGATGACATCAGCCTCTTGGTGATTCATAACATCAGTCTACCGCCCGGCCAGTTCGGTGGTGGCTATATCGAGCGCTTCTTTTGCAATCAATTGCCGGCGGATGACCACCCTTATTTCGCCACTATTTGCGACCTCCAAGTCTCTGCCCACTGTTTGATCGACCGCCGCGGGCAGGTCACTCAGTTTGTCTCCTTTTCCGACCGCGCTTGGCACGCAGGCGCCTCGCACTTTGCCGGGCGCGAGAACTGTAATGACTTCTCCATTGGAATAGAGCTGGAGGGGACAGATGATCGGCCATATACCCCTGCCCAGTACAGCTCCCTAGCCGCTATCACCCAGTTGCTGTTGGCATATTACCCGGCGCTGCAACGGGAGCGCATCGTAGGGCATAGCACCATAGCGCCCGGCCGCAAAACCGATCCGGGACCTTTATTCGACTGGGCACATTATTTCGCGCTTATAGAGCGATAGCATGTTTAGGAGCTTGGTATGCATCTGATAGTGATTCTGCTGGCGCTGGCGGGTTTGCAGTTGTGGGGCGCGAAAAACCCGCTGCACAAAGACACGGCGTTCTATTCGTGGCTATCGATAACCGGCGGCTGGCACAGCAGGATCAGGAGCACCTGGTGGTTGCGACTGGCGTTGGTATTGCTGGTGCCGGTGGCAGCCGTGGCCGTGCTGGCGGCGGTTTTACCGGTGGGGCTTTGGTTGGTCTTAGCAACCGGTATTTTGCTGTACTCACTGGGGCGCGGGGAGTTTGCACCAGAAACCACGGCTTATGCGCTGGCCTGCAATGACGGTGCGTGGGATGTGGCGGTTGCGAAGGTGCAGAAGCAGGGGGCAGACGTACAAGGGCTAGTTCCTGCGGATTGGCCGCAACTGCATCAGCGTATGTTGGAGGCGACCGCCTATCAAGGGTTCGAGCGCTTGTTTGCCGTTATTTTCTGGTTTCTTTTTTTTGGCCCTGCCGGGGCGCTGCTGTATCGCTTGTCATTTATATACTGCAGCGCCGAGCCCCAAAACCTGGGAGCACGGCGCTGGTTATGGGCGCTGGAATGGTTGCCCGTCAGACTTCTGGGGGTGAGCTTCGCCATCACCGGGAACTTTGTCGGCTGTATTAACCGCTGGAAGCGCCAGGCGATTTCCACCGTCAGCTCATCTGCCGAGGTGCTGCGCGAGTCCGTGTTGGGCGCGCTGTCGGTGGATGATGAGTTGATGCAATCGTGTGACTGCACCCAGCGGGAAGTCGCTGCAATCAAGCGCCTCTATGCGCGCACCCTCTGGTTTTGGATCACCTGTCTGGCAATCTGGATCTTGCTGCAGGCATGAGGCTGAATCTTTACTTGCCAAGCCTAAAGGCGCCACTTATGATGGCCGAACTTGCTGGGAGCTGTATGCATATACAGTTCTCCCCTCGATCATAGGGATGTGTTTCGCACCTTAACCCTGAGCTGGTGCAGCTCCCGGCAAGACCATTTCAAATGCCCTCATACTCCGGGCGGTTCTGGCTGAATTTTCTTCCACAGCCACGCCAGCAGTAACAGGGTGGGTACAACGGAGAGGGTGCTCAAAACAAAAAAGTAGGAGTAGTTGGTGGCTTCGACTATGTAACCCGAAAGCCCGCCGATGAATTTCCCCGGCAGATTGGCCAGCGACGCGAGCAGAGCGTATTGGGTGGCGGTGAAATGGCGATTGGTCAGACTGGACATAAACGCCACCAGGACGACGCCGGCAAAGCCTTGGGATAGGTTATCGGCGCTGATGGCGGCGATAAACGCCCAGGCTTGCCCTGGATTACTGGCCATCAGCAGGAAGCTGATGTTGGAAATCGCCACGGCAATGGCAGCGACAACGAGCATAGGGCGCAAACTAAATGCGGCAGTACATACGCCGCCGAGAAACGCGCCGAATATACCAATCCACACCCCGTAGAGTTTCGAGATGGTGGCGATATCCGCTTTGGTGTAGCCCGAATCCAGATAAAACGGTCCCGCTAGCACACCGATCATCTGATCCGGCAATTTAAATAAACCGACAAAGGCCAGCAGTCCCAGCGCGAGCCAAATACCATTGCGAGAAAAGAACTCGCGGAACGGCTGGACGAAGGCGTCGGCCACGCGAATTTCCCGAATCGCCACAGACTGTGTCGCGGGCTCTTTGGAAAAGAGCACGGCCGCTAGCGGCAAGAGCACACAGGCGGCCATGGCCAGATAGGCGCCCCGCCAGCTGAGCAGCTCGGCCAGATACAGCGCCATGGCACCGGAGATGATCAGCGCCAAGCGGTAGCCAAAGATATAAGTCGCCGCCAGTGCCGCCTGGGACTCGACAGGCGCAATTTCAATACGGTAGGCATCGACTACGGTATCCTGAGTCGCGCCGGCGAAGGCGGTGACGCAGGCGAGGGCAACGAACAGTGGGAGAGAGCCGGAGGGGCCCACCAGGGCCATGCCAGTCAGAGAGCCTATAAGCAGAAGTTGAGAAAATGCCAGCCAGCCGCGGCGACGCCCCAAAAAAGGTAGCGGATAGCGATCAATCAGCGGTGCCCACAGAAACTTCAGGACATAGAAGAAGCTCGCGTAGCTCACCAACCCGATAACGCTGAGGGCCACTCCGGTGTCTCGCAACCAGGTTGAGAGAGTGCCGCCAACCAGCAAAAATGGCAGCCCCGAACCAAACCCCAGACACAGCATGGTAAAGGCGGAAGGGGTGGCGAAGGCGCGGCGTATGCCGCGCCAACCTTTGTAATCTTTGGTTGTTGGTGCGGAGGTCACGAGTGAGCCTTGGTCGATGAGGGAGTGGACGAGGCGAGGGGTTGCCATTGGAAGCGGGCGAGGGAGAGCCGGCCGTTGCTAACGGACACACCTTCCGCCGCCAGGCGCGCGACTTGCTCTGTGTATTCGGCAGATTCGCTCGGCAGTGAAATCCGCCCTTGAGCATTGACGACTCTATGCCAGGGAAGTTGAGTGGCTTCCGGTAACTTGTGCAACGTGGTGCCTACCAGACGCGCGGCGCCAGGCATGCCAGCTAGATGCGCTATCTGGCCGTAGGTGGCCACGCGCCCTGGAGGTATTGCTTTGATCACGGCAAAGATCGCATTGGAATTTGACATATTCGGAACTTGTCTTAGGCTTCCCGGTTTAAAGAAAGTGGCTGTCCGTCTTTCGTGGATGTCTCATTGCAGCCGCAGCCCGCGGCCAACGCGGGCTGCGCACCGCCCCGGATTGGCATGAGACAGTACACTATAATCGCGGGCAATTTCAGTGGTCATCTCGGTTTTGTTGTCTTTTATGATGTCTCATCAGTGGCGGTGCATCGCGCATAGCGCGCTTTTTCTAATGTGTCTCGGCGGCGTGAGTTCGGTGTTCGCCGGGCAGGTGGTATTGGATAATGGCGATGCCATTTCCGGGGAAATTCAGGGTATCGAAGCGAGCGCAATTCTCTGGCAGTCGGATACCCTTGGCGAGATCAAGTTGCCAAAGTTGCGAGTGGCGAGGCTGATCTCCTCGACCCCGCTTAAGATCCGCGGGCAGAGAGATCCCTGTATCTGGCTGGACATGAAAGGAAACTATGTCCGCTTCCAGTGTGGCGAGGGTAAGAAAAGGCTCTATTCGCTGCTGGGGCTAAAGTATGTAATTCCCTACGCCAACCACCGGGAAGTCAATTACGCCTACGGCGGCAACTTGAGGCTGACGGGGTGGAAGCAGTCGGGCAATACCCGCGTGGAGTACCAAGAAATACAAACGGAGGTGCGCTTGCGCCACGGGGATTTGCGCCATGATGTGAGCCTCACTCACAACAGCCAGAGCACCACCAGTTACGATTACGCCAACAGCCAAGAATATAAAACCCACTTGCGCCGCAGCATCGCCACTTATTCCCTCAACTGGTTCTTTCTGCCCCGCTGGTATTGGGCCAATAAAATATCCGCCGAGCAGGATGATAACCGCAACATTCAAGAAGAGTATCGAGCCTCTTCCGGTCTCGGTCATCTGTTTTGGGAGAACCCAAAATCCTCCATGGAGGTGGAGGGCGGCTTGCAATACAACCGCACCTATATCGATCAAAATCCACCGGACGATCAACCCGATACTTACCCTGCGGTGCGTTTATCGGCAAATTTCCGTTACAAGCTGCGCAGTGGTCTCAGTCTTTATCACAAAAGTAATTTCAATCACTCGCTGCAGTCGCCAGAACCGGGTGACAGCGATCGCTGGGAGCTGCGCACGGATACCGGGCTCAATTTTCCGCTGGGCTTTGGCATCTCCGCTAACTTCAGCGTCGAGTGGGCCTACGTTAACCATGCCCGCGACCAAAACGCCAATGCCTCGCTGGATGACACCATTTACCGCCTAGGTGCCATCTACGCTTGGTGACCGGCCTTGTAATTCCCATCCTGATCCCCATCTCCTGTTTTCTCATTGAAGATCTGGAGACAGGGTGCGCTTCTTTCTAATCCCGTTTTTACTATTGCCACTGCTCGAGCTGTTTGTACTGATCCAGGTGGGCGCCGAGATCGGCGCCGTCTTGACGATCGGCTTGGTGCTTTTTACCTCGGCTGTCGGTGTGGCATTGCTGCGCCATCAGGGTTATTCGACCCTGGTACGGGCACGGGAAAAAGTTGCGCAAGGACAGGTGCCAGCGGAGGAGATGTTCGGAGGGATCTTTGTTGCGCTGGGCGGCATGCTGTTGCTATTTCCCGGGTTTATCACCGATATCATCGGCCTGTGCTGCCTACTGCCGCCGCTGCGTCGGCTTTTTTTCAAGCGATTGCTGCGCCGCTGGCTGGTGGTTGGCGGTGTCAGCGGAGCTCGCCGCGACGGAGGTCGAGTGATCGAAGGCGAGTTTGAGCACGACGATAAACGCGACCGACTTCCTTGAGAGCTTGTGGTCAGGAGCGAAATATTTTTGTGCGCAGGTGTTGAAATCAGAAAAAGTGCTCCCATTTTCGCCCACAGACTTTATTTCCCCCGTCGCGCTTTTCGGCGGGGCGGGGACTCCGCTAACTGGAGTTGTCAAGCAGCCCGCCAGGGGCCATTCATTTCACACATTGAATGAGAGGTCACACTTCCTGGCGGGAGATAAATCTAAAACGCTACTTTTGGAGAAAACCTTAATGAAAATCCGTCCTTTACACGATCGTGTTGTGGTACGCCGCAAGGAAGAAGAGCAGAAAACGGCTGGCGGCATCGTTCTGCCCGGCTCCGCCAAGGAGAAGCCCAATCAAGGTGAAGTGGTTGCTGTTGGTTCCGGCCGTGTCCTGGACAACGGTGATGTCCGTGCTGTCGATGTGAAAGTGGGTGATATCGTTGTGTTCGGTAAATATGCCGGCAGCGACACCATCGAAATCGACGGTGAAGAGCTTGTGATCCTCGCCGAGAGCGACATCAAAGCCGTTCTCCAGTAATTCCGGTCATCCATCCATTCGTTAAAAATTAGGAAAAAAGATTATGGCAGCTAAAGTCGTAAAATTTGGTGATAGCGCTCGTCAAAAAATGTTGGCGGGAGTGAACGTTCTGGCAGATGCCGTTAAAGCTACTTTGGGTCCCAAGGGCCGTAATGTGGTTCTCGATAAATCCTTCGGTGCTCCCACTGTAACCAAAGACGGTGTATCGGTCGCCAAAGAAATCGAGCTGAAAGACAAGTTTGAAAACATGGGCGCGCAAATGGTGAAAGAAGTCGCTTCCCAAGCTTCTGACGAAGCGGGCGACGGCACCACCACTGCAACCGTTCTGGCTCAGTCCATCGTTAACGAAGGTTTGAAATCGGTTGCCGCCGGTATGAACCCAATGGATTTGAAGCGCGGTATCGACAAAGCGGTCATCGCTGCAGTGGCTCATATCAAATCCATCGCTCAGCCCTGTGCTGACTCCAAGTCAATTGCCCAGGTCGGTACTATCTCTGCCAACAGCGACAGCTCCATCGGCGACATCATTGCTGAAGCTATGGAAAAAGTCGGCAAAGAAGGTGTTATTACAGTTGAAGAAGGCAGCGGTCTGGAAAACGAGCTGGACGTTGTCGAAGGTATGCAGTTTGACCGCGGCTACCTGTCTCCTTACTTCATCAACAACCAAGACAACATGAATGTGGAGTTGGAAAGCCCCTACATTCTGTTGGTTGACAAGAAAATCTCCAACATTCGCGAACTGCTCCCCGTACTGGAAGGCGTAGCTAAGTCTGGCAAGCCTTTGGTAATCGTTGCGGAAGACGTAGAAGGCGAAGCGCTGGCGACACTGGTTGTAAACAATATGCGTGGCATCGTTAAAGTTGCTGCGTGTAAAGCACCGGGCTTCGGTGATCGCCGCAAGGCGATGTTGCAAGATATCGCCGTATTGAGCGGTGGTACTGTGATTTCCGAAGAAGTTGGCCTGGATATGGAAGGCGCGTCGCTGGAGCATTTGGGTTCTGCCAAGCGCGTCACTATGAACAAAGAAACCACTACCATTGTTGACGGTGCTGGTGATGCCAAAGCGATTCAGGCGCGCGTTCAGCAAATCCGCACGCAAATCGAAGAGACTTCGTCCGAGTACGACCGCGAAAAACTGCAAGAGCGTGTAGCCAAGCTGGCCGGCGGTGTTGCGGTAATCAAAGTTGGCGCCGCGACTGAAATTGAAATGAAAGAGAAAAAAGCTCGCGTTGAAGACGCTCTGCACGCGACTCGCGCTGCTGTTGAAGAGGGCGTAGTGCCTGGCGGCGGTACCGCACTGGTGCGCGCAGTTGCCGCCATTGCCGACCTTAAAGGCGACAACGAAGACCAAAATGCGGGTATCACCATCGCGCGTCGCGCTATGGAAGCTCCGTTGCGTCAGATCGTTGCCAACGCAGGTGAAGAGCCTTCTGTAATCGCCGAGCGCATACGCAACAGTGAAGGTAACTTCGGCTATAACGCTGCGACTGGTGAGTTTGGCGACATGCTGGAAATGGGTATTCTCGACCCCGCCAAAGTAACCCGTTCAGCGCTGCAAGCTGCAGGTTCCATCGCTGGCTTGATGATCACTACTGAAGCTATGATCGCGGATATGCCGGAAGACAAACCCGCTGCGGGCGGCCACGATCAAGGTGGCGTCCCCGGTATGGGCGGTATGATGTAAGCGACGCGAAGATTAAAAACGGTCCGCGAGGGCCGTTTTTTTTGTCCCTCGAAGAATGACCTGCAATGGCTCCGCTAAGCGCTTTGCTTGTATACTTCGACCCACTTATCAAACCCACTGTGAACAGGACGGACATATCATGACTTTCGAATTGCCTCCTTTACCCTACGCCAAGAATGCTCTGGCCCCGCATATTTCTGAAGAAACCCTCGAATATCACTACGGCAAACACCACCAAACTTATGTGGATAAGTTGAACGGTTTGGTACCTGGCACGCCTTTCGAAGGTAAAACTCTCGAAGAAATCGTGAAAACCTCAACTGGCGGCATTTTTAATAACGCTGCGCAGGTGTGGAACCACACGTTCTATTGGAACTGCTTGAGCCCGCAAGGTGGTGGCGAAGCCACTGGCGCGATTGCCGAAGCCATTCGCACCGCATTCGGCTCGTTTGATAAATTTAAAGAAGAATTCACCACTGCTGCGATCAACAATTTCGGTTCTTCTTGGACTTGGTTGGTGAAAAAGGCGGACGGCAGTGTAGCGATCGTCAACACCAGCAATGCCGGTACACCCTTGACTGACGACAGTGTGAAGCCACTGCTGACCTGCGATTTGTGGGAGCACGCTTATTACATCGATTACCGCAATGCCCGTCCAAAATACATGGACGCATTCTGGGCACTGGTGAATTGGGATTTTGTGAATCAGAATTTCGCCTGATTTGCGTTCTCGCACAACCACGGGAGGCTGCCATGCCTCCTTTTTTTTGTCTGCAACGAATGCTAATGGTGGGTGCTGCGACCATTTTGATGCATCATTCGACTTCTTCTTTCCGTATTGTTGAGTAGCAAAGCAGGTGATTCAATGAAAGAGCGTCGCGAACCGATCATTTCGAACCTACCGGTGGATAAAGATGAGCCTGCGCGGGGTCGCGCTCAACCAGCCCGGTCGGGTAGGCCGGTGCCGCCGCCAGTTTCGTCTCGCCCTGTGGTGGTGCGCTCCCCGCTGGGTCCGGTGGCGGTGTTGCTGGCGCTGGCCGCAAGCGCTTTTGCCGGCTTCACCTATTGGCAATTGCAGCAGACGCAGCAAGCGTTGCAGAGCGCAACCGTGACGCTCACTGCGGCAGAAGCCCGCGTGACGGATCTTGAGCAGCGCTTGATGCTATCCGACGACGAATCCACTCAATCCATCACGGTGTTGCAGGCGAATATCAAAGAAAATGCCTCGGAAATTCGCAAGCTCTGGGGCGTGTCCAATGACCGTAACCGCAAGGCGATTGCGCGCTTGGATGAGAAGGTGGCCGCGCTGGAAAAAACAGCGGGTGGACTGGACGGCCGAATCAAAGCGGCGCTGGCAGAGGCGACCGGAGAACTGCGGGTATTAAGTGAGCTGGTCGAGGCTCAACAGGCTGTTATTAACTCGGCGGATCAGTCCTATAAAAGCCAAGCGCAAACCCTCAGCAGCCTCAATAAGAAAGTAGAACAATTGGATACCGAACTGCGGCGTAAAGTGAATTCTCATGAAGAAGCCATTAAGGCGATTGATGCGTTCCGCGTACAGGTGAACCGCGACTTGATTCAGCTCAAAGGAGGCTGAGCCACAGCGCGCTCGTATTTTTTGTAATCCCAAGCAAGAGAGTTTTTGATCATGGTTACTGTTATTCGCCAGGATGACATCATCGCCAGCGTGGAGGACGCGCTGCAGTTCATCTCCTACTATCACCCCAAAGATTTTATCGACGCGGTCTACCAGGCCTATCAGAAAGAAGCCAATCCTGCGGCCAAAGACGCTATGGCTCAAATCCTCATTAACTCCCGCATGTGCGCCGAGGGGCATCGCCCCATCTGCCAGGACACGGGCATAGTGACAGCCTTTGTAAATGTCGGTATGGACGTGCGCATCGAAGGCGATATGTCGCTGGAGGATATGATCAACGAGGGCGTACGCCGCGCTTACAAAAATGCCGATAACGTTTTGCGCGCATCCATTCTCGCGGACCCCGACGGGGCGCGGAAAAATACCGGCGACAACACTCCGGCGGTTATTCACTACAAAATCGTGCCCGGCAACACCATTGATATTCACGTCGCGGCAAAAGGTGGTGGCTCGGAAGCGAAATCCAAATTTGCCATGCTGAACCCGTCCGACTCGGTCGTCGATTGGGTGCTCAAAATGGTGCCGCAAATGGGGGCCGGTTGGTGCCCGCCGGGGATGCTCGGCATCGGCATTGGCGGCACTGCAGAAAAAGCGATGCTGCTGGCAAAAGAGGCACTCTTGGATCCTATCGATATTCAGGAGCTGCGCGAGCGCGGCGCCAGCAACCGGGCCGAAACCTTGCGTTTGGAGCTGTATGACAAGGTCAATGCGCTGGGCATCGGGGCTCAGGGGCTCGGCGGCTTGACCACGGTTTTGGATGTGAAGGTAAAAGATTTTCCGACCCACGCGGCCAATAAAGCCATTGCGATCATTCCCAATTGCGCAGCGACGCGCCACACCCATTTCACCCTCGACGGCTCTGGCCCTGCTCTGCAAACTCCGCCGAGCTTGAGCGACTGGCCGCAGATTACCCGGGAAGTGGGTGCGAATGTGCGCCGGGTCAATCTCGACGGCATTACCCCAGCGGATATCCAGGATTGGCAGCCGGGCGATACGCTGCTGTTGTCCGGCAAGCTCTTAACCGGGCGCGACGCTGCGCATAAGCGCATGACAGATATGTTGGCGCGCGGCGAGACCCTCCCAGTGGACTTTACCAATCGCTTTATTTATTACGTCGGCCCTGTCGACCCGGTGCGCGATGAAGTTGTCGGCCCCGCTGGCCCCACTACCGCCACGCGCATGGATAAATTCACGCGCTCGGTACTGGAAAAAACGGGTCTTATTGGCATGATCGGCAAATCCGAGCGCGGCCCTATCGCCATAGACGCCATTCGCGATCATAAAGCGGTTTACCTTATGGCCGTTGGTGGCGCCGCTTACCTGGTATCCAAAGCCATTGTGGGGGCGAAAGTCTTGGCGTTTGCCGACTTGGGTATGGAGGCGATTTACGAATTTGAGGTGAAGGACATGCCGGTGACCGTCGCCGTCGACAGTCGCGGTGAATCGGTTCACCAAACAGGCCCACGTATTTGGAAGGCGAAAATCGAAGAGGGTTTGATTAGCGTCAAATAAACGCACTGGTATAAGGGGGCGCCCGTGGCACAATTGAGAGAAGAAACCTGTGAAGCTTGTCGACCGGGTGCACCCCAGTTGACACCCGAGGAAATCGCCGACTTGCACGTCCAGATTCCCGCCTGGCAGCTCTTTGAAGAGAGTGGTGTAAAAAAGCTGCGGCGAGAATTTTCGTTCAATAATTTCGCCGAGGCGATGACATTCGCCGTCAAGGTGGGCGAATTGGCCGAGGCGCACAATCACCATCCCGCAATGACGGTAGAGTGGGGCAGAGTGACGGTATTGTGGTGGACTCACAAGATCCACGGTCTGCATCGCAACGATACCGTTATGGCGGCGAAAACGGATAATTTGCTGACCTGATCCAGTTTCGCTCGTGACAAGCGTCTAATTTGCTTAAAAAACACCCAGACATTGTCTGGGTATTCTGACAAGCAGTTTATACTGGCCGCTCGATTACGCCCCCGATCATCAAGGCGCGTATGGGCAGGAGGTGTCGCGATGGTCTTGGGTTACGTAAGTCCGCACCGCCTGTTTAGCGCGCGGTAACCTCATGACGCGATTACAGGACCTCAATATCAGCGCGAAGCTGACGCTGATTACGGTGGCTTCGGCCACCGTGGCTTTGCTATGCGTTGTGGTGGCATTCGTGGTGCAGGATCTGCGCCTGGTGAAGCGCATAAAAGCGGAGCAGGTGGAATCGCAGCTGTCTATTCTGGCCGGCAATCTTGCCAACGCCCTGCTGCAGAACGACCTCTACACCATCGATTACCTACTCAAAAATGGCACCAGCGCTCACGGCATAGTCGCGGTGAGGGTATATGACCGCAACGGTGAAGTGCTGTCACAGTATCCCATGGTCGCCGGTCAACTCACGCCTATCCCCAATCCTGAAGGCTTCGACTTTTCTGCTGTGAGTTATCGCCGCCCGATTGTGTGGCGCGGCAGCGAAGTGGGGACTTTGGAGGCGCAGGTCAGTTACGCAGATATCGAGCTGCGCAGCGTGTACATGGGTGTCTATGCCGCTTTGGCGTTCCTCTTTGCCTTGGCAATTGCCGCACTGGTGGCGTGGCTGGTGCAGAAAATCGTGTCCCAGCCTCTATTGCAGCTCCACCGTTTATCCCGTGCGGTAATGGAAACCGGCAATTACAGCCTGCGCGCCGAAATTCGTGGTCGCGACGAGCTGGGACAGCTTGGCGAAGCCTTTAATCAGATGCTCAGCCAGATCGAGCAACGCGATTTGATGATGGAGCGCCAAGTCCGCCAGCGCACCCAAGAGTTGCAAAAGCTCGCCGATGAATTCCGCTACCGCGCCTTGCACGACGCGCTCACCGGTTTACCGAATCGGGCGCTGCTCAACGAGGAACTCAATCGCGCCGCCGCCCATGCAAAGCGCGCGGGTAAGCAGTTCGCGATACTCTTGCTGGATTTGGACAACTTCAAATTTGTTAATGATACCTACGGCCACGACGTTGGCGATGAGCTGCTCAAGCTGGCCGCCAGCAAAATTCGCGGCGCTTTGCGCGCGGAAGATATCGTCTGCCGCGTAGGTGGCGATGAATTCATAGTACTGGTGGAGAGCGTGCAAAACCTTCAGCAAATCGAAAGCGTCGGCCAAAGTTTGCTGCAGGCCTTGCAGAGCGAGTTCGAAGTGGGGAACCGCCCTCTGCGGGTCGGGGTGAGTATAGGTGCCAGTTTGTATCCGCAGCATGGCAAGGATCTGAATGAGCTGACGCGCAAGGCCGACCTTGCCATGTATTGCGCGAAGGAAGCGGGTAAGAATCGCTTGGTGATTTTCCAGCCGTCAATGGCTAACGGAAACCTCAATAAACTGACTCTGCAAGATGAGTTTGCTGACGCTCTGCAGTGTGGTGAGCTAGAGTTGTATTTTCAGCCGCAGCTCGAGGTCGCGAGTAATCGCCTGGCCGGCTGCGAAGTGTTGGTGCGCTGGCATCACCGCAAGCACGGCTTGTTGTTGCCGGCCGACTTTCTTGCGTTTGCCGAAGAGAGCGGGGCGATCCGCACGATGGACTATCATGTGCTGCGCGAAGCCTGCCGGCAGTCACAGAAGTGGCGCCTGGATTGGGGCGTGGAAATCCCTGTGGCAGTGAATATTGCCAACGTCCACTTCCGGGATTTAGCGCTGCTCGACGAGGTGCGGGAAATCTTGAGGGAGAGCCAGTTACCGCCAGCAATGCTCAGCTTGGAGTTCTCCGAAACGGTGCTGCTGGATGAGGTCTTAGTGACGCAGGAGTTAGTGGCAGGGCTCAGGCGTCTGGGGGTTAAGACTACGCTGGATGGCTTCGGAGCGGGGCTGCTTGCAGCATCGCATTTGCATAAAATTCCGCTGGACAGTATTAAGTTGGATCAGTCGCTCTACCGCAGCATCACGCGCAACCCGGATGAACGCCGCCTTGCCAGCGGTCTGCTGGCATTTACGCGGGAGTTGGACATCCGCCTTATCGCAGAAGGTGTGGAGCAAGACGAGCAGGTCCGTGCGCTGCGCGCCTTGGGTTGCCCGGTGATTCAGGGGTTTGTGCTGTCCCGTCCCTTGCCACAGGGCGCGTTTCTCCAATGGGTTAGGCAGTTCCAGGAGTTGGAAGAAGCCAATGAAGAAGTAGAGGTAAGTTGATTATGGCGGTTATTCTTCCGTTCAAACGTCCGTCACCGGCGGAAAAACATAAAGGAAAAACCCTTTGTCGCGAGGGTTTTCATAAGTGGACGGTGGTGAACGAGAAAAAATTTGATGTGAAACAGGGCAAGCTCATCACTCTGTACGAATGTCAGCGCTGCGGCAAACAAAAAGTCGAAGCGCGCTGAAGTCAGCTCACTCTCACGCCTCCCGGGGGTACTGGCCGCCCTTCAAACAACGCCTCACCCTCGCGGAGCACCAGCTTACCCTCGGCAAACCAACGCACGGCGAGCGGATAAATCACATGCTCTTGGATTAGTACCCGTTTGGCTAAAGACGCTTCTGTATCTCCTGCCTCTATAGGGATGGATGCCTGTACCACAGGCGGCCCCCCGTCCAGCTCCGGCGTCACAAAATGAACCGTTGCGCCATGTTCGCGATCGCCCGCTTCTAAAGCGCGGCGATGGGTGTGTAAACCGGGGTAAAGCGGCAGCAGTGATGGGTGTATGTTGAGCATACGCCCCAGGTAGTGAGAAACCAGAGCCGGGGTGAGAATCCGCATAAAGCCAGCCAATACCACCAAGTCGGGGGTATAGCGGTCGATCAGCTGCTGCAGTTGTGCATCGAAGGCTTCGCGACTGGCGAACGGCTGATGATCTAAAACGGCCGTTTCTATCTTGTTCTCCTGTGCGCGGATAAGGCCGTAGGCATCGGCGCGATTGCTGATAACTGCGACGATTTCCGCCGGGTAGTCAGGGGCGGCGCAGGCGTCGATCAAGGCCTGGAGATTGCTGCCACTGCCGGAGATCAAAACTACAGTGCGGATTTTTTTCATAAGGCGGATCTGGAAGGGGGTGGTCCGGGGTGCGCCGCCCACTGCAGGAGTGGGCGGAGAATGAGTGGATTAGCGGATCTCGACGAAGGGTTCGCTTGTCTCGGCGGCCTCCACGGTGCCGATGGTGAACACTGTTTCGCCAGCGGCTTCGAGTTCACCGCGCACCGCGTCGGCGGCGGCAGCCGGCACACAAACCACCATGCCAATGCCGCAGTTGAAGGTGCGGTACATTTCCTGTTCGGCGACATTGCCTTGCGCCTGCAGCCAGGAAAAGACTTCGGGCAGTTGCCAGCGGGTTTTATCGATCACCGCTTTGGTGTTGGCCGGCAGCACGCGCGGAATGTTTTCCAGCAGCCCGCCGCCAGTGATATGCGCCAGGGCGCTAACGGGTTGAGACTTCAACACTGGCAATAGGGACTTGACGTAAATGCGCGTCGGCTCGAGCAGGGCTTCGCCCAAAGTGCCCGCACCCATGGGCTGGTTCAGGTCGGCGTTGCTGACTTCGACAATTTTACGAATCAAAGAGTAGCCGTTGGAGTGAGGACCGCTGGACGCCAAGCCAAGCAATACGTCTCCGCTGCGCACGGCGCTGCCGTCGAGGATTTTGGACTTTTCAACGATGCCGACGCAGAAGCCGGCAAGATCGTAGTCTTCCCCTTCGTACATACCCGGCATCTCTGCGGTTTCGCCGCCGACCAAGGCGCAGCCCGCCTGCTCGCAGCCGATCCCTATGCCGGTGACCACTTCTGCGGCGGTGTCCACGTCAAGCTTGCCGGTGGCGTAATAGTCGAGAAAAAACAGCGGCTCGGCACCGCCAACCACCAGGTCGTTGACGCACATGGCAACCAGGTCGATGCCGATGGTGTCGTGTTTGCGCAATTGCATGGCGAGACGCAATTTGGTGCCCACGCCATCGGTACCGGAAACTAACACCGGCTCTTGGTAGCCTTTGGGCAGCTCGAAAAGTGCGCCGAAGCCCCCAAGACCGGTGAGTACCTCCGGTCGGCGGGTACGTTGAGCGACGGATTTGATGCGGTCTACCAATCGCTCTCCTGCGTCTATATCCACACCTGCGTCTTTATAACTCAGGGATTGTTTTTGCGTATCGCTCATACAGTTGCCTTTATCTCACTGCCGGTGCGCCGGACCGGCGCGGAAAAAGCCGGCATTCTAGCAGCATTGGGAGTGCGGGCGAAGGAGGTTGCCTCCGTCGTGAGCGCTCTTTTGACGGTACGCGATTGTCCCGCGTGACGCGCTTTAAGGAAGAGAGGCAGCTTGTTACAATCGCCAGCTCCCCGTGGTCGACTGGATTGCCTATATGACACACCACCTGCGGTTGCGCTGGCAGCTTTTGCGCAACGTTTGTCTGGCCGTTTTGCTGTCGGCCATGAGTGCTTCCGCTCTCGCCCAACACCTCAAGTTTTTTACCGCATCGGTTCCGGTCAAAGCGCAGTCCACCAGCGAACGGGAGCGCGCCGCCGAGCTTGGCTTGCGCCAGGTTATGGTGCGCATGTCCGGCGTTACGCAACTGGATGAGTACCCGGAGCTACCGGCGGCATTGAAGCGCGCGAGCCGTTCGATAGAGCAGTTTCACTATGAACAGGTAAAAGATCGTGACGGTGTTAGCCAAGAGCATCTGGTGATGACCTTTTCACCAACCGCCGTGGAAACCGCGCTAAACCAAGCCGGGCTGCCGTTCTGGCCGGTCAATCGGCCGAGTATTTTGCTATGGCTCGTCGAAGACGATGTGACCGAGGGTAAAAATCTGATTAACGACACCAGCGCTCCAGTGGTGCAAGGTCTGCTGGAAGCGGCGCAGCAGCGCGGTTTGCCATTGCGCTTTCCGCTGTTGGATCTGGAAGATCAGCTGGTGATCAGCGCAGAGCAGGTATGGAACTTGGACGAGGAGGCCATTCTCGCCGCCGCCTCGCGCTACGGTGCTGACACTGTGCTTTTGGGGCGTTACACGCGCACCTTCTCTGGACAGTGGTGGACCACTTGGCAGTTCTTCCACAAAGGCGAATCGCGGCTCTACGATTTGCGCCATGAAGATGCGGTGACGGTAGGGCAGCAGGCGCTGACGCCGCTGGCGGATTACCTCGCCGAGTTCTATGCACTTAAATCCAGTCCCAATCTTGAAGGGGCGGCCCACTTGTATGTGCAGGTGAGGCCCATCGCCAACTTTGGCGCCTATCGCCAAGTTCTCGATTATCTCGATCGACTGGCGGTGGTAACGACTTTAGGTGTGGCCGCGGTAACCCAGGACAGCTTGCTGCTGTCAATGCAGCTCAATGGCGACTGGGACCAGTTGCTCAAAGCCATATCTCTGGACAATAAACTGCGCGCGCGTGCGGCCCATACTGCCGAACCTTGGATAGCGACGGGTGGTACGGAACAACCCCTACAACTGGAGTGGATTGGACGGTAACCATGGCAGAGGACTTTGAGCGAAGTCAGACACCGGTTCAACTGAGTCTTGGGGTATCCCTTAGGGACGATGCCACCTTTGCCAACTTTTATATAGCGCCGGGCAATGAGCAGGCGCTCCATGCCCTGCGCGAATTCAGTGCGGGTGAGGGCGAAGGCAATGTGGTTCTCTGGGGCAGCCCTGGTGCCGGTCTGACTCACTTATTGCAGGCGTGTTGTCACCGGGCCTTCGAGCAGCAGATCAATGTGCAGTATCTGCCGCTGCGCGATCTTGTCGGTTACGCGCCGGAGGATGTGTGCGAGGGTCTCGACAAAGTCAGCCTGGTCTGCCTGGACGGCATTGATCAGATTTGTGGTCACCGCCAGTGGGAACTGGCACTCTTTCACCTCTTCAATCGCTTGCGTGACGCTGGCAATCGCTTGCTGATTGCCTCGCACACCAGTCCTCCCGCTCTGCCGTTGTTATTGCCCGATCTCAAGTCGCGACTTTTGGGTAGCGTGGTCTATCATTTGCGGGCCTTAACCGATCCCGAAAAAGCACTGGCGTTACAGTTGCGCGCTAAAGGGCGGGGGATGGAAATGCCCGATGAAGTGGCGAAGTTTATTCTCAGTCGCGCGCCGCGCGATACCAACGATCTGTTTCATTTGCTCGACCATCTCGACGACGCTTCCCTACAACGACAGCGCAAACTGACCATCCCTTTCGTCAAAGAAGTTTTGGCCTATTAAATGTGGCGCATCATTCCTTCGATGCCTGCCACTGGTCGCCACAGCGAATCTCTACCCCTTCTCCCGCCACCAATACCGTGTTAACGCCGAAGACCGGCGACTTTGGTTTTCCGGGCATGCTGTTGAGTTGTGCTAAGGCGGCAAATGGATGCTGCGCCGGTGAGGCAATTCCAGTGTCTTGATCCACGGTAATCACCGAGCAGCGCTGACAGTGATCCCTTAACCCCAGTTGTGCCTCACTGGCCGTCGCGTGCAGCGCTGTGTAAGTGTGCTCGGCGAACGGCGACAGCCCAGACAACACCACGCTGGGCCGGAATCGACGTATATCCACAGGTGCGAGCTGACTCGCCTGCAAATGTTGATTGAGCGCATTGAAAGAGGCGAGGTTGGCAACCAGGTAGGGCGCACCGTCGGAAAAATAGGTGTGATAAGGGCCGAAGCGCTCGCGATCAACGGCACGGACGGTGCGCTTGTCGAAGTACACCAGCTGCACATCCGTATTTATGGCCAGAGCTTGTTTCAGCCAATCATTCACTTCGGCGTCGGCGACAAACGCCTCGCACACGGATTTCCACACTTTCACCGACCGGGTGTCGCCATTAGGCGGAGCGACAACAATGTCCCCGTGGCCTTGCTTGCTCAAAACCAGTCTGCCATCGCGCAGCGCCGTGCCAATGGTGGCCATGCTTGGCAACTTGCGCTGGCTCATGAATAAGCCGTCGGCATCCACCAGCATCCACTCGCGGTCTCCGGCGAGGCCCGTGGGCAGCAAAGTGGCCGAGGCCAAGGGTATGCCGGCAAGCGCTTTTACTGGGTAGATCCACAACTGCTCGATGGTCACCGGCGCCATAGGCTAAGAATCCTGATCCGCTTGACGCTGCGTGAATTGCGCCAACTGCTCGGCGCTGGCGGGTGCTTGATAGCGGCTTTTCCACTCCTCGTAAGGCATGCCGTAAATTGTTTCCCGCGCCTGTTCATAATCCACTGAAACCCCCCGCTCTTCTGCCGCTGTCACATACCACTTGGCCAAGCAGTTGCGGCAGAAGCCAGCGAGATTCATCAAGTCAATGTTTTGCACATGCTTGTTGTTGTCTAAGTGCTGCAACAAACGACGCAACACGGCGGCTTCGATTTCGGTTGTGGTGTTACTCATAGGATCTCCTTTGATGCGGCCAAAATCGGCTGTACTTATTGCATATTGATTTTCGAAAAGAGGCTGATAAGCGCGACTCCGGCGATAATAAGTCCCATGCCGACAATGGCGGCAAGGTCTAAAGTTTGATCCAGAAACCACCAGCCAACCAGAGAAATTAACACGATTCCCAAGCCCGCCCAGATTGCATAGGCAATACCAACAGGAATGGCTTTTAAGGTGAGAGAAAGAAAATAAAACGCGAGCGCATATCCCAAAACGACCAGCACGCTGGGCCAGAGCTTGGTGAAACCCAAACTTGCTTTCAAGCTGGAAGTTGCCACGACTTCGGAAATAATTGCGATACCCAGAAACAACCAGCTCTTCATTTTTATATCCTCAACAAAGACCCTAATAAAACATTGCCCGCGTACTTAATCACCATTCGGCCCCTAATAGAGCGCAAGAAAGTCCCGCAGCGGCAGGTAGGGGATGGTGTCTCCCTCGGACACAGTGGTGTCCGCCGCTATCCAGGCGAGGCCATCGGCCCAGAGTAGTGAACTTAAAACCCCCGAGCTTTGATTACTAAACCGCTGGAGACGGCCGTGTTCCCTGCGGACGCGAAGAAATTCCGCACGCTGGCGCGGGCGCTCGAAGGAGAAGGCGGCAGGCGCTTCGCTAAAGCTTAGCTCTCGATAGGGTCTGCCGTAGAGGCCTTCAATAAAGGGTTTGACGAAAATGGCGGCGGTGATAAACGCGGACACCGGATTGCCGGGTAGGGCGAGGATCGGTGTGCTGGCTTTGCCGATACGGCCAAAGGCCAGAGGTTTTCCCGGCTTCATATTGACCTTCCACAGGTCCAGCTCGCCGAGACGGCTGATGGCAGCTTTCAGGTGGTCCGCATCGCCGACCGAGACGCCGCCTGTGCTGATGATCAAATCCGCGCTATTAGCGCTCGTCTCCAGTGCGGCGCAGGTACTGTCCAAATCATCTGCAACGCAGATCGGTGTGGTGAGGTCACAGCCCCATTCCTGCAAGAGCGCGCGCAGCATGGACATGTTGGAGTTGTAGATCTGGCCCGGGCCCAAAGGTTGGCCCGGCTCCACCAGCTCGGCGCCGCTGCTGAGCAAAGCCACCCGCGGCCGCCGCGCTACTTCAAGCTGGTGAACCCCGCAGGAGGCCAAGAGCCCCAAGTGCAGTGACGTCAGAATTTCGCCCTGGTGCACCAGGGTTTGCCCTTGGCCAATGTCCTGGCCGCGCGGACGAATATTGTCGCCGGGGCGAACGGCGGCTTTGATGGTCACTTGGTCCCCGTCTCGCTCACACTCCTCCTGAATGACAACGGCGTTGGCGCCTGGGGGAATCTCTGCGCCGGTGAAGATCCGCACCGCCGTGCCCGGTTGCAGCGGGGAGGGTGGCGTTCCGGCCGCCAGGGTTTGGCTTATGGGCAGTGACCAAGGCGGCGATTGGCAGGCAGCCGTCAGGGCGTAGCCATCCATTGCGCTGTTGTCTGCAGGGGGAACATCAATGGTCGAGGCGATATCGGCGGCTGCAATTCGGCGGTGAGTGTCGGCCAGAGGCAGAAGCTCCGTCGTCAGCGCACGAGCCTGCGCGGCGATCGTCGCACGGGCAGTAAAAACGTCCATCATAAGAAAGTAACCCTTGGGGTAAGCGTCAGAGTTTGACTTGCAGATAAAAATTGCAGGGGCGTGTGCGACTGTCTAACTGCTCTTGCAGGATGTGTTGCCAAGCGGTGTTGCAGGCGTTGGTAGAGCCCGGCAAGCAGAAAATCAAAGTGCGATTGGCCAGGCCGGCAAGGGCGCGGGATTGAATGGTGGAGGTGCCGATCTCGCTAAACGAGATCTGTCGAAACAGCTCGCCAAAGCCGGCAATGTGTTTGTCGAGCAGAGGGGCGACGGCCTCGGGCGTACTGTCGCGACCTGCGAATCCTGTACCTCCGGTAACCAGAATCACTTGTGCTTCGGCATCGGCAATCCAGCGGGAGACACATGCGCGAATTTGATAAACATCATCTTTCACCAAAGCCCGCTCATATAAGCGGTGGCCGGCGCTGGTGAGATTGGCCACCAGGGCATCGCCAGACGTATCCTCCGCCAAGGTGCGGGTGTCGGAAACGGTGAGCACGACAATATTGAGCGGGTGAAATTCTTTGTGAGTGTGTGACATCAAAGCTTCCTGTCGAGTAGAGCGCGGCCTTCAGCCGCCAGTGGCGTTCATAAATCGCAGGATCTGCGGCGCTTCATCCAAGTCGAAATAATGGCGTTCCGGTTTGAGTTTTAGCGCGGCGACCAAAGCTTCAGCCAGCGCGCTGTCCTGCTGATCAGGAGGAGCGTTGCGCAGGACCGAGCGCAGATCGGCGCTGTGTTCGTTGCCCAGGCATAGCAGTATGCGGCCATCGGCACTGACGCGGACGCGATTGCAGCTCGCGCAAAAATTATGGCTGTGGGGGGAAATAAAACCCACCCGGCTGGGATAATCGCGCACCGACCAATAGCGCGCCGGCCCGCCGCTGGATTCCGCGATCGGCGACAGCGCGAACACATGGCTCAAGCGTTCGCGCAGCTCGGCACTGCTGACGAACTCATCCCGGCGCACGTGGCCGTCGATATTCCCCAAGGGCATTTCCTCAATAAAGCTGATGTCCAGCCCATGATCGAGGGCAAAGCGGGTCAGCGGCACCAATTCATCCAGATTAAAGTGCCGCATGATGACGGTGTTGAGCTTGATGCGCTGGAAACCGGCTTGGCGAGCGGCTGCGATGCCGGCGAGCACGGTGCGGAGATCACCGGTGCGGGTGATATCGCGAAAGCGCTCGGGCCGCAGGGAGTCGAGGCTGATATTGACGCGGTGCACCCCAGCCTCCACCAGTGGGCGCGCCAGTTCCGCCAAGCGCGCGCCGTTAGTGGTAAGGCTAAGATCGGTAAAGCCGAGTTCGCCAAGGTTCTGGAACAGGCGCAATACATCCCGGCGAATTAGCGGCTCACCGCCTGTGACCCTCAGTTTATCGCCGCCCAGGTGACGGAATACCCGGGCGATGGTGGTCAGCTCTTCCAGCGACAGCACCTGGCTGCGCGGCAGGAACGTCATATCTTCGGCCATACAGTAACGGCAACGGAAGTCACAGCGATCCGTGACGGACAGCCGCAGGTAATGCACGCGGCGGCCAAATGGGTCTATCAGAGTAGATGGCTTCATGGTGGCTATTATGCAAGCTCCTCTGGATTAAGAGAATCCGACTTGAAGATCGGGTGGCACTTGCCGGTGACAATCTGCGGATATATGGCGCGCGACGCCTAAAGCTCGGGTCCGCTGCGGCCGTGCTTCAGAGCGCTCGCTATGCGCTTTAAGCATAGCGGTATTTATGCCGTATCTTGGTGCAAGCGGATCTCCAGCGCGCTATTTTCTGTCATTTTTATTTTGGAAAAATCCAAAGATGGTGATTTGTAGGGCGTAAATGGAGCATTTATGGTGCACCGAAGCAACGCGATTTTTATTAAAAAATGAAAGTTAATGGTGCTTGCGTGCATTTATTGAGTGCGTTTTATCATCCTTAAGTCGCTTCTCGGACGGCGTGAAACGCGGCGGCCGCCAAGTCTAAACCCTTGATCCAAAAGCGTTTGCGAATAAATTTATCCCCTGTTTGTGTTCTGGTACATGGATTGCAAATCCGCCTTCGTCTCCTTCCTTGAAGCATCGGCAATCGCACCGATAAGCCGTTTACTGAACAGGCGAATTTATGCAGCAAAAAAAATTAATTGGCAAAGTGTGGATTGTGGGTGCCGGTCCGGGGGATCCGGATCTGCTGACGGTAAAAGCGTTGCGCGCAATCCAAACAGCTGACCTTATCCTTTTTGATCATTTGGTCAGTGAGGAAATTCGCAATCTGTTTCCGTCAACCAAACCCGCTTTTTATGTCGGCAAGAAAAAAGGCCAACACAGCATTGCCCAAAAAGATTTAAACGCATTGCTCGTCAAAAACGCGCTGGCCGGAAAGAATATTTGTCGGGTTAAAGGGGGCGACCCCTACATTTTTGGCCGCGGTGGCGAGGAGGCGCTAGCGCTGACGCAGATGGGCATTGTAGTCGAGGTGGTGCCGGGCATTACCGCCGCATCCGGCTGCGCCGCCAATGCAGGCATTCCACTCACTCACCGAGGGCTGGCACAAGGTTGCACCTTTGTCACCGCGCACGGTGAAACAGAGGCGGACCTCAATTGGCATGCGCTGGCAAACATGCGACACACCTTAGTGTTTTATATGGGGTTGTCCAAAGCGGCTTGGATTCAAAATTCGTTGTTGGCGCAGGGTATGCCGGGCAGAACGCCGGTTGCATTTATCGAAAACGGCTGCCGTCCCGATCAGCGCATTCTTCCGGGATGCCTTCACGAGCTGGCGGCGCTGGTGGAGCGCTACGACATAGAGTCGCCAGCCTTAATCCTTGTCGGTGAGGTGGTTGCGCTTGCCACTCAGCTGCAACCTGAATTTGTTCATTCTCCGTTTTGCGAGCGGCGCCTCAGCGCCTGATTGATTTCCGCGTAACCAGTGAGGTATTGCCATCATGAAAAAAACCAAAATTCTTGTTGTCGGCAACGGTATGGTCGGACACAAATTTATCGACAATTTACTCAGCTCACCGCGGGCCGACACATTCGATATTGTCACGTTTTCGGAAGAGCCGAGATTGGCCTATGACCGCGTGCAGCTGAGCAGCTACTTTTCCGGCTCCACTGCGGCGGACCTGATGCTCGCTTCAGAAGAGGACTATCGCCACCGAGGCGTACGCTACCTTCTCAACGAACAAGTCACGGAAATACAGCCGGACAATAATTGTGTTATCACCGCTAGCGGCAGTCGCGAAACCTATGACAAATTAGTTTTGGCTACCGGCTCCTATCCATTTGTGCCACCGCTGCCCGGTCGGGATCAGCCGCACTGTTTGGTCTATCGCACTATTGATGATCTGGAGGCGATTACCGCATCGGCGGCGGAGAGCAAAGTGGGAGTCGTCGTCGGCGGCGGCTTGCTCGGCCTTGAAGCGGCCAATGCCTTAAAAAATCTGGGTCTCGAGACTCATGTGGTGGAATTCGCACCGCGACTTATGGCCGTGCAGTTGGACGAAGGTGGCGGCTCGGTTTTGCGAACGAAAATCGAAAAGCTCGGTGTAAAAGTCCACACCGAAAAAAATACCCAGGAAATCGTTGCCGGAGAAAAGTGCCGCTACCGGATGAATTTCGCCGACGGCAGTTATCTGGAAACCGACATGATTTTATTTTCTGCCGGTATTCGCCCGCGTGATGAACTTGCCCGTGCGGCGAATCTCAGTGTTGGCGAGCGTGGCGGAATTGTCATCAATAATTATTGCCAGACATCTGTTGCCAACATTTATGCCGTTGGCGAGTGTGCGCTGTGGAGTGGGCGCATCTACGGCCTGGTGGCACCGGGTTATCACATGGCAAAAGTCGCGGTGTCTCATATAACCGGTGGCGCGGAACACTTTACCGGCGCCGATATGAGCACCAAGTTGAAATTACTCGGGGTGGGAGTGGCGAGTATCGGCGATGCGCACGCCCGTACGCCCGGCGCGCTCAGTTACGTCTACCAAGATGGCATTAATGAAGTTTATAAGCGCTTGGTGCTATCGCCGGATGGCAAAAAGCTGATTGGTGCGGTGCTGGTAGGTGATACCGAGATCTACGGCAATCTGTTGCAAATCTGTTTGAATGCCATGGATGTTCCAGAGGCTCCAGAGCAGCTGATCGTGCCGGCATCGGACGGCCAGCCGGCTTCCGGCCTCGGTGTCGAGGCATTGCCGGAAGCGGCGACGATTTGTTCCTGTCATGAAGTGAGCAAAGGGGCGATTTGCTGCGCGGTACGCGACGGGGCAACCACCATAGGCGCTATTAAAAGCACGACCAAAGCCGGTACCGGCTGCGGCGGCTGTGTGGCGCTCGCCACGCAGGTGATGAACAGCGAACTCGCCAAGCTGGGTGTCGAGATCAACACCAATATTTGCGAGCACTTTCCGTTTACCCGCCAGGAGCTGTTTCATTTGGTGCGCGTGGAAAAAATTCAGACGTTCGATGCGCTGATTGAAAAGCACGGACGAGGCCTCGGTTGCGATATCTGCAAGCCGACGGTCGCCTCAATTCTCGCCAGTTGCTGGAATCAATTCATCATGAAAAATGAATTGGCGCCGCTCCAGGACACCAATGACTATTTCATGGCCAATATGCAAAAAAATGGCACCTACTCCGTTGTGCCGAGGATTGCCGGCGGTGAAATTACTCCGGACAAGTTGATTGTGCTGGGGCAAGTTGGCAAAAAATATAACTTGTACACAAAAATTACCGGCGGCCAGCGGATTGATTTATTTGGCGCGCAGTTGGACGACCTTCCGGCAATTTGGCGCGAACTGGTGGACGCCGGGTTTGAAACGGGCCACGCCTATGGCAAGTCCGTGCGCACCGTCAAATCGTGTGTTGGTAGCACTTGGTGCCGTTACGGCGTACTCGACAGTGTGGGCATGGCGATTGCCATTGAGGAGCGCTACAAAGGCCTGCGCGCGCCGCACAAACTGAAATTCGCGGTTTCCGGTTGCACGCGCGAATGTGCCGAAGCGCAGAGCAAAGACGTAGGCGTTATCGCCACCGAAAATGGTTGGAGTTTGTACGTGTGCGGCAACGGCGGCATGAAGCCGCGCCATGCAGATCTGTTCGTCACCGGTCTGGATGATGCCACCTTGTTGAAGTACATCGACCGTTTTTTGATGTTCTACATTCGCACCGCCGACCGCCTCCAGCGCACCTCGGTGTGGATGGACAATCTGGAAGGCGGTTTGAAGTACCTTAAAAGCGTCATTATTGAGGATACCTTAGGCATAGGAGCGGAGCTGGAAAGCGATATGCAAAGAGTGGTGGAGGCTTATCAATGCGAATGGAAATCCACCATTGGGGATGCGGAAAAGCTCAAGCGGTTTCGCACATTTGTTAACAGCGAGAAGCGGGACAATACAGTGGTGTTTGTTGAAGAGCGCGATCAGCTAAGGCCCGCCAACGAAGAAGAAATTGTGCGCTTTGTCGCACCCGCCGAACTGGAAACCGTGTAGCGCGCTGCGGGGATATCACCAGATACTGAAACAGAACGTGTTGTCGGAGCGATTTATGAATGCTGTAGAACTGCGAGAAAACTGGGTGGATGTGTGCGACGCGCACGAGCTGTTACCCGAGCTGGGTATGCGCGCGCTGGTCGACGGTGAGCAGGTTGCGATTTATCGTGTGCGCGAAGCGCTCTATGCGATAAGTGCAATCGATCCCTTTAGCAAAGCGGCGGTGCTGTCGCGCGGAATTGTTGGCGATCTAAAAGGCCAGCTGGTGGTGGCATCGCCGATTTATAAGCAACACTTTAATCTGCGTACCGGCGCCTGCTTGGAGGACGATTCGGTGTGCCTAAAAACCTATCCAGTGCGAGAAACCCACGGCCGCATTCAGATTGGCGTTTGATCATTACCCCCTCCTTTGATGGCAGATTCCTCTGCACTCGTTAGGCGGCGCGAGCCGCCATTTTTTCGCCACAATTCTGAATCCACTTCACCCTCTGAAGTCCTCACCCGGCGCACCTGGGGGATCTGTGTTATAACTATTGGAACTTACCGGCCCCGGTCGCAGACTTTGTGGCCCTTTATCCATGGGGGAACCTGCAGCAGGTTCAGGTTACTAACCGGAATAAAACAAGCTGGGTGCGGCCCGGCTGTCATGTGAATCATCATTCATCCATTGCAGATGGTCTGCTGCCTTCGGCACTCCTGGGGCAGGAGAACGCGACAAGAATAAGGAACTGGTATGGCCCGGCGGCGTGCTCTTATCGTCGATGACTCCAAAACGGCACAAGTGCGTTTGCGCAAAATGCTGGAACGCTTTGACCTGGAAGTCGATACCGTACTCTCTGCCGAAGAAGCGCTCGGCTATCTCTCCTATCGCCAGCCCGCCGTTATCTTCCTCGACCATCACATGGAAGGCATGGACGGCCTGGAAGCACTTAAAATCATCAAGTCCAACCCCGCCACTGCGTTGATCCCGGTGATCATGTATACCTCCGAGCAGGGCGACGTCTATGTCGGTCAAGCCCGCGCGCTGGGCGCCATCGATATTCTCGGTAAAGAGGTGATCAAGCAGGCGAGCCTAGAAAAGGTGCTCGGCAGTTTGGGCATTGCGGCAAAGGGTGCCGAAGACGCGGCGACCCGGTCGACAGAGCCGGTATTGACGGATGTGATTGAAGACGGCCCTATCGTCCGACCGCCGCTCACCTCTTTCGACGAGGTGGACGAACCTGCTGAAACATCGCCGAGCGATCTCGATCAAGTGCAAAAGCAAATCAGCAGGCTGTTCGAGCTTCACATCGCCAAGGTGCGCCAGGAAATCGAAGATAGCACCAAATTCCTGCTGCGCCGCTTGGCTAGAGAAGCTCAGGATAAAAGCCGTGTGACCAGTCGCGCCGTGCCGGCTGCTGCCGGTGATCGCCCGGAGGAGCCGGTCGCGCCAGAGCCCTTTGTGGTGGAGACGCCAGAGGAGCGATCCAGCGTCTCATCCATCTTCCTCGGCATTATTCTGATCGGCATTGCCTTCCTGGGTTATCACCTCTATATCAACAATCGCCACCAGGAATTACTCGCCACGCGCTACGATGAGCTGATCGACCGAACCCGGGCGCAGGAGGAGTTGATTAACCGCTTGTTTGGGAAGATGAGTGATAGCGCCGACAATCGCATGAGCGCGACCGCCTACGCCGACCGCCAGGTTTTACTCGACGCGCTGAGCTGGGCGGTGAACGTTAATACCCAGGTCGCCTTTGGTGAAACACCGCTCGGTGACCAACGCATTTATATGCTCGGTGAATTACTTGCTTTGTTAAAAGCGGCAAACTTTAATGGCGCTGTCTTCTTGGATATCCACTTGGGCAACTTTTGTGTGGTGGAAGATCCCAGCGGCAATTTTATTTTGCCCGAGCCCGAGAGCAACCTTGAGGATTGTGTATTTCTCGCCGACCGAGTGCCGGAAGTGGCAGTCAATAATCAGGTGTCGGTAGGCTTCCTAAATTATTTGCATAGCGCACCTATCTTGATGGAGGGCAATATTGAAGTGGAGTTGTCCTCCCACGCCTATTCGATACCGCGTTATACCTATCCGCCGGTGAGTACCGCCGTGAGTGCGGGCGAGTGGAATGCGGTCGCGCATAAAAACAACCGAATTTCGGTATCCTTTTCTGCGAACTGATTCTGCGAACTGAGTTACAGGTGGCGGGCGACTCCGCCATCTGTTCATAAGTGTTTGCCAGGTTTTAGTGTCGCTGAGTCCTCAATTTGCGCGAAAGTGTTTGCTGTGTTCTATTGATTCCGGCAACATGGCGCCCCATCAAAAATTCCCCTTCGAACCTTATCCGCATGGCACGCAAGATTGGCTTTGTGCATATCTCCTGTCTGCTAGTGGCGCTCGCGTTAGCTCGCGAGTGCCGGGCAATATCGTTTCTGTCGTTTGACGCCGACTCCATGGCACTGGGCGGCGCTGGCGCGGTTACAGGTGTGGGCGGCGACCGGCCCTATTTAAATCCTGCTGTGATCGATGATGACCGTACCTGGGGTATGTTTGATATGTATTTGGGTGCGCGGGTGATCGATCGGCAGAAGTTTATCCAGACCTTTGATGAGATCGAAGAGAATTTCGAAAGCCTGCAGCTGGAGAAAAAATTTAAGGGCGCCCGCAAAGCGTTTCGCGGCGGTAATTTAGATCCCGAGATTTTGCGCGATCTAGGTGAAGCGGCGCATCAGGTATTGGATGAAGTCGTCAAGCTGCCCGACCGCTATATCCGCGTTGCCGCTTCTGGCGGGGCCCATGTGTTGGCGAAGCATCAAGCGGTTGCAGTGGGAGTGTTTGTCCATCGCCATCAGGTATTGAGCGGCGTGGTGCGGAATGATCCGGAGGATCTCCGCCGCATCGCCCAGCTCGCCGATACCGCGTTTGCTTTGGCCGATACGTTGGAGAGCTCCCAGCGTCTTGAGGAGCGCTATCGCGCCGTCGACTGGCCGGCCATCGAAGATCGAATACGGGAATCCTTGGGCAGCGGCAGGGTGGATGAGCAGCTGCTCAATTATCAGCAGCTGGCGGGTGTTCAACCCTTAATTGATGGAATCGAGCACTACGCCCGCGAGGTGAAAATGGCGGGAGAGGCGCTGGATACCCACCGCCTGGAGCGCCTAGCACGCCAAGTAAACTGGCGGGAAATTCAAGGCTTGGTTCAGCAATCTCTGGATAGCTGGGAGCTGCATGAACAGTTGCGCGACCCGCGGGAAATCCCCGGCATTCAGGCCTTGCTCGATGGCATCCGCGACCTGGGCGATAAACTGCAGGGGCTTAATCATCACGTGGATTTGCAAGCGCTGGCCGGGTTTCTTCTGGATGAAGGCAGTGCGCAGGAGTTTGAGGATTTAGAGCTTACAGATGTGGATTTGCGCCAATTTCTGCGCTACGACATTCCCGATGAGATCAACAGTCAGATTATTTATTCGGGTGCGGATGTGGTGGAGACCGCGCTCACTTTTGCCGTAATGCCCGCCGCGCTGCCGGGGCTGTCGGTGGGCGCCAATGTTAAACAGCTGGATTTCTCCACTATTGCTTATGTACAGCGCGTCGATGAGTTTGAGTGGAGTGAATATAAGCTGGAATATACCCGCTTGGATTATCGCTTTTGGAACCTCGATTTGGGCGTGACCTATAAAACCGAACACAACTGGTCGTTTGGTTTAGCGGTAAAAAATATCCTGCGCAAGGAGCTGGAAAACCGTTTTGGCGACACCATCATTTTGCGGCCCATCGCACGGGCCGGCGTCGCGTTTGGCAATGATGATGTCATGCTCGCGCTGGATGTTGACCTTACACGAAATGAAACTTTGGGCTTTGATGTGGATCGGCGCTACATCAGCATGGGTTCGCAATTTCGTCTTTGGAACCACCAATATATTCGCCTGGGCTATCGCTACAATACGGTCGACCGCACCGGTTTACCGGCACTGGGGCTGGGTGCGGCCTTCCGATACGGCAGCTTTGATATTGCCGCCACCTACTCCGAAAAACACTCCGAAGCGGGCTTGGCCCTGCAGCTTGGCTTTCAGTATTAAGCGCTCTCTAAATCCGTCCCTTAAAATCACCAGGGCAGCCACTGTTGGGGAATCTGCCCGCGCTGAATTAACGACGCTACGTCCATACTCACCGCGACGCCGGCATGCACAAAAAAACCGCCCCAAATAGAGCGCGAGCGCAGTGCGAGCATGCCGAGAAATAGCCCGAAAAAGATGGCGCCTGTGGCTTCCAGCCAGGGCTTGGGGAAGTGAATCATTAAATAGGGCACCACCATAATCCAAATCGCCGCCGATCCATAATGTGGTCGCAAAGATTGGACAATATAACCACGGTAAAAAAACTCCAGACAGGCGAACTGTAAAAGGTACAGAAACTCCCAAGCCAAAAAGTCCAACCAACTGCGCCCGGAGAGGCCGTAAAAAGGGTAGTGATTAACAAAATCATCGCGAAAGCTGACGAGCACCACCATTACCAAAATGAGACTGAGCAGCAGCGCGTAACCGCGCCAGTGTTTGTGGGTCTCGCCCCACCGCCAACCGTAGTCGATTAATTTTTGTTGAAAGAAAACGCGCAGAACAATTGCCGGTATGACGACGTAAGTAATTACATGCCAGCCGCTCCACCAGGCATAGCGAGCCAATTCGCCGAAGCCGCTGCGGTGCAATTTTTCTAACCAATAATGCGGTGCGTGGCCTTGCCAACTCGCCAACTGCTCGAGTATCACGTTCATTACCAGCGAGTTTTTCATGTAGTTCAGCAACAGGAGGGCGACGCAGGTGCTGAACAAGACAATTAACGTGGTGCGCGACCCAGAGGCGCGGTCTGCGGTGTGGGACGGTGGCTCGCGGTCAATGTCATCGAGAACTCTAAATACGGTAAGCGGGTTTAGATAGGTTGGCAGCATGTCATTCTCGTTATCGTAAAGCGGTTGTTATCAGCGAAAGGCCAGACAAGATGGTGACGACTTCGAACACCCTTTTGATCAGTGGATTGCCTTTTTGGATAGCCAAATGCGCGCCCCAAAAGCCGCCGAGCAATGAGCCCAATAGCAGCATCGGCAGCCATGACCATTGCGGTGGCGTCAGTAATGTCAAAGTTAAGGCACCAGTACCATTCCAAAACAAGCCCACGAGGATCATGGTGTAAGCCGTGGCACGCTTGTAATCAAGGCCGAACCAACTGATCAGCAGCAGTGTGACGAACAAGCCGGTGCCGGAGGTCAGTGAGCCATTGAGAAAGCCTAACGCAAACAACCAGATCCCGCCGAGTACCATGCCCCGCCAATCGCGATTGCGCGGCTGCCAGTGTTGACCGAGATTCTTTTTGATAATGGAGTAAACGCCTAAGCCTATGGTGAGCGCGCCCAATGCAATCCGCGCCCAGTTTTCCGGCAACTCCAACACCGTGCGCGCACCCAATACCACTCCCGGCAGTCCACAAGCCAAAATAAAAAAAGCAAATAACAGCTCTAAATGTCCCTCTTTGCCGTGCTTTAAGCTGGCGCCTACCCCCAGCGCAACGGTGGCGATTTTGTGGGTGGCAAGAGCGGTGGCAAAAGGTAAACCGAGAAAAATCAACGCCGGCAACTGAATAAGTCCAGCACCGCCGCCAGCCAAAGACGACAGAAGATTTGCCGCCAGCGACACCAGCAACAACAAAAAATGTTCGATTAAGAAGTCCGACACGCAAAGGGTTCCTGATAAAAAGGCGCGAGTGTTAAGCACTGATCCAAAGGCAAGGCAGGGTAGTGTGACTCCTGCAGGCGGCGGATAAATTTGAGGGTCTGAAAGGCATCAAACCAGTGGTGCACGCTGGTTTCACAGTGTGCGGGCGAGCGGACCTGCCGGCGAATGTGCGCCCACAAGATGTCGATGCCGGCCTCGCGCAGCAGCGGCGGAAGGTGCGCGGGAAGGCCCTCCAGAGGGTCGCGTTGATCTTGCAGTTGCTGCCAAATACTCGGAATGTGGCGCAGCCAAGTGCGCAACTCAACAAAGGTTGACGGTGCGTAATAGGTTAACTCCCTGGGGTTTGGCAGGGTGAGAATTTTCTCTACCGCCGGGCCTGTGCCAAAGGGCACCCGGTCGGACAGCCGTGCCTTCACCCCAATGACCACATCTTTACACCAGTGCACGCGGCCGAGCTTGGCCAGCTTGTTGAGCAGATAAAAGTCTTCTCCGGCGGATTTGCGGGGAAAGCCTCGGCATTCGCAGTAGGCTTGCACGCGGACCGCTAGGGCACTGCCGATGGTTGGGAAAGCGTATGGCGATCCCGCCCAAGTGAGGCCATCGACGTAATAGCGCAGCGCCCGCTCATAAAGCCGCGTTGCGGCGACAAGGCCCTCAGCTTCGCCCTCAGCGGATTGATGCTCGATATCGAACACCGTAGCCACAGCATCCTGGGGGCACGATGCCAAGGCCTGGAAATAATGCGCCGGTAGGAAGGCATCGGCGTCGGTGCAGGCAATCCAGGCGCTGTGATCCGCCGCGTCGGCCATAAGTGCCACAGCGAGATCACAACCCAACTTTCGCGCTAAGCCGACTCCCTGTTTGGGGTCTAAAGTCAGGCCGGAACGAAAGCGATCGACCACCAGCCAGTGCAGCGCACCGGCGTTGGCGCTGAATAAGGTTAAGTGATCCTTTCGCCACACAGTAGGGTAGCGACCGAAAAAGCGCATCAGCGCCTGGTTGAGCGGCTCTTCCGGTCCAGGCGGCTGATTGATCACGACTATGACTAAGAGTCCAGGTGTCTGCAGGCGGGCGATGTGCTCGGCAAACTCCGGAGTTTCGCGATAGGCCGGAATGACCAAAACCCCCTGTGGAGCAAGAGCGGGAAAGCCGGCCAGCGCCGCGCACTCGGCCTCCGCGTAGGTGCGCAAGTATTTGGCGACCGCCCGGCTGATCACTGGCAGCGGCTCAGTGTAAGGCCGCCACTATGGACAGGCCGGCAACAATTTCGGCTTCTGCATCAAGCAGCTGATCCAGGCGCTCGTCAATTTCTTCTTGGCGAAAATAAAGCTGCGCTAAATTGACAAACAAATCGCCGTGACGCGCCTCGGATTCGGTAATCGCGGTGTAAAACTTTTTCAACTCACCTGCAGGCAGCGCTTCCGCGATCAGCCCAAAGCGCTCGCAGCCGCGGGCTTCCACTATGCTGCCAATCAACAGGCGGTCGAGTAAGTACACGGCGGTGCCGGTGCGCGTGTGTCGGCGCAGGGCGTTGACGTAAGGATCCTTGGTGTCTGCGGCCAGTTGCAGCCCGCGCTGATGCAGAATTTTCACCACTTGGCGGAAGTGGGTCATTTCCTCTAGCGCTAAATCGATCATAGCTGTGACGATTTCGGGTTTGTCGGGGTAGTGGGACAGCATGGAAATGGCCATGCCCGCCGCTTTTTTTTCGGCGGCAGCGTGGTCCACTAAAAAAGTGTCGAAGTCATCGAGAACCGTTTGTGTCCAAGCGGACGGTGTAGAAAAGCGAAGCGAGTACATGAAAAGTCGATCGTGGCAGAAAATGTGGCGCGTATTATAGGCATTTATCCCGATTGCGACGGAACTGCGCCCGCTACCCCCGCAGACGCGAGAAAAGATTCGGTTATAATGCCGCCCTTTCATTCCAGCACAGGACCCGTTTGCGACCATGATTATCAAACCGAAAGTTCGTGGATTCATCTGCACCAACGCTCATCCGCAAGGCTGCGCAGCCAACGTGCGCGAACAGATCGCCTTCGTCAAAACGTCCGGCGCCATCGCCAACGGCCCGAAAAACGTCCTGGTGATTGGTGCCTCCACCGGATACGGCCTGGCTTCTCGCATTACCGCCGCCTTTGGCTGCGGCGCCAATACTCTGGGTATCTTCTTTGAAAAGCCGCCCAGCGAAACCAAAACGGGCTCTGCCGGCTACTACAACGCGGCTGCCTTCGAGCAGGAAGCCCACGCTGAGGGCCTGTACGCCAAGAGCATCAATGGCGATGCCTTCTCACAGGGCATCAAAGACAAAGCCGTGCAAATGCTGAAAAGCGACATGGGGAAAGTGGATTTAGTTGTTTACAGCCTGGCGGCTCCGCGTCGCACCGATCCGGTTTCCGGCGAGGTTTATTCGTCGGCATTGAAGCCGATCGGCGAATCCTATACGGCAAAAAACCTCAATACCGACACCCTGAAAATCGCCGACATGACCTTGCCGCCGGCGACGGAAGACGAAATCCTCGGCACCATTAAAGTGATGGGTGGGGAAGATTGGGAGCTTTGGCTCAAAGCGCTGGCCGATGCCGACCTGTTAGCCGATGGCTTTCAGACGGTGGCTTACACTTACTTGGGCGAAAAGATCACTTGGCCGATTTACGGCAAAGCGACCATCGGCAAAGCGAAAGAAGACCTCGACCGCGCGGCCAAAGCGATCAGTGCCGCCAACAGCGAGCAAAACGGCAAAGCCTATGTGGCGGTGCTCAAAGCGCTGGTCACCCAGGCCAGCTCCGCAATTCCGATTATGCCGCTCTACATTTCCTTGTTGTACAAAGTGATGAAAGAAGAGGGCACTCACGAAGGCTGCATCGAGCAGCTGTATCGCCTGTTCACCGAAGGGCTTTACACCGATAATCCGCGCTTGGATGACCATCAGCGTCTGCGTATGGACAACCTGGAACTCGACCCGGAGATTCAGGCCAAAGTCGAGAAGTTGTGGCCGCAGGTGACCGAAGAGAATCTTTTTGAGCTGACGGATTACAAAGGTTATAACGCGGAGTTCCTCAAACTCTTTGGTTTTGGTGTGGCCGGCGTAGACTACGACGCCGATGTCAGCCCGCTGGTGCAGGCAGACTTCCACTGATCCTATGGCCGCCGGGGTGCCGGCGGCCGCTTCCCCTGTCGCCTCCTTATGAGTTCAGCTCGCTTTCGCCTCGCGCTCTTGCATCCCCGCTACTGGCTGACCTGGCTCGGGTTTTTGCTGTGGTACGCCCTCAGCTGGTTGCCTTACCGCGTGCAGTACAGCCTCGGGCGCGTGCTCGGCAAGCTCCTGTATCGACTGGCCGGGCGGCGGCGGCAGATTGCCCGCGCCAACCTCGACTTGTGCTTTCCGTCCTGGAGCGCGGAGCGGCGAGAGCAGGTCACCCGCCAGATTATGGAATCGATTGGGATTGCGTTTTTTGAGACTGGAATCGCCTGGTTTTGGCCCAAGTGGCGGCTGCAGCGTTTGTACACGCTGGAAGGTCTGGAGCACCTAGAGGCCGCGCGGGAAAGCGGGACTGGGGTGATTTTGATGGCGTTTCACTTCACCCACATCGATATAGGCGCGAAACTCCTGGGGCTGCGCTTTTCCATCGACGGCACTTACCGCCCGCACAACAATCCCGTGTACGACTACATCCAGCGCACTGGGCGTGAGCGCCACTCCATGCAAGGGCAGGCCATCCCGCGGGATGATGTGCGCGGCATGGTGAAAGCGCTGCGCAATGGGCGCGCCATTTGGTATGCCCCCGACCAGGATTACGGCGCAAAGCACAGTATTTTTGTACCGCTGTTTGGGATACCGGCTGCGACCGTGACGGCCACCAGTCAACTGGCACGCTTGGGCAAGGCTCGGGTCATTGCCTTCACCCAGACACGCCGCCCCGGCGGTTCGGGGTACCATCTGAAAATTTATCCTCCGCTGGAGGACTTTCCCTCTGGCGATGAGATGGAGGACACGCTGCGCATCAATAAATTTGTGGAAGCGCGCATTTTGGAGCAGCCAGAGCAGTATTTGTGGGTACACCGGCGCTTTAAAACCCGCCCTCCTGGGGAGCCGGATCTATACGAGCAAGCGGGCATCGAGCGCAAACGACGCAAGTCCCGTTAACCGCAATCCAGCTTGAGTGTTACAGGGTCCGCCAGTACCATAACCCGCTTTTCCTTCACGACGCACGCGCGGAGATCAACATGTTTCAAGGTAGCATGGTCGCTCTGGTGACCCCCATGCGCCAGGACGGCTCGCTGGATTGGGAGTCCATGGCCGGATTGGTGGAGTGGCATATTGAACAGGGAACTCAGGCGATAGTTGTAGTGGGCACCACGGGCGAGTCCGCTACGCTCGATATGCACGAGCATGTCGAGGTTATACGGCGCGCCGTGGATATGGCCAACAAACGCATACCCGTCATCGCCGGGACGGGCGCCAACTCTACATCTGAAGCCCTGGAGCTCACTCAGGCGGCAAAAGACTATAACGCCGACGCTTGTTTACTGGTTACCCCTTACTACAACAAGCCCACTCAGGAAGGACTGTTTCAGCATCACGTCCATATCGCCGAGCGAGTGGCGATTCCACAGTTTCTTTACAATGTTCCGGGCCGCACGGCGGTCGATATGCTGCCGGAAACTGTCGCCCGTTTAGCCCGTGTCGACAACATCGTCGGCATTAAAGAGGCAACGGCTAATATGCAGCGCCTGAAGGACATTCAAGAGCGCTTGGATCGCGATTTTATTTTGTTATCCGGTGACGATGCGACGGCAGTCGATTTTATTGAACTTGGCGGGCACGGCGAGATCTCTGTGACCGCCAACGTGGCGCCTCGACTGGTTGCCGAGATGTGCAGCAAGTGCGCCGCTGGTGATGTGGCCGCCGCGCGCGCGATCAACGAGCAGCTTATGCCCCTGCATCAGAGCATGTTTCTGGAGTCGAACCCAATACCCGTCAAATGGGCGCTGTTCGAGATGGGTAAGATCGCCGCTGGTATACGCCTGCCGATGACACCGCTCTCGGAGCGCTTCCGCGAGCCTTTGCGCCAATCATTGGTCGCGGCCGGTATTCTTTAAATCACCGTGGGGAATCGCTGGCCGAAACGCTTGCGGCTAACCGATTTTTTTACCCGATTCCTGGAACCTCAGACTTACCAATGACTAATAAAACCCAGTCTTCTGCTCTTCGCTTTAATCTGGCTCCGGTCGGCATCCTGTGCGTGGCCCTCGCTGTTTCCTCGTCCTTGACGGGATGCATATTCCGGGACCGCAGTCAGGACTACCAACGAGCGGGCTCCATTAAACCCATTGCTCTGCCCGAAGGCGTCACCAGCGTGCCTCTGGAGCCGCTCTACCCGATACCGGATGTACAGCAGAAAAGCGCATCTTTCTACGACATCAGCACCGATGGCTTTGTTGTTCCTCGCCCCGAGCAAATGAGCGCGGAAGGGGAGCGCTCAAAAATCAAAATCCAGAAGGTCGGCGACTTGCGCTGGATATTGGCTGAGGCGCCTACCAGCCAGATCTGGCCGCTGACGCAGAGCTTTTTATCGCGGGTCGGTATTGATGTTGCGCAAAGCACGCCTTCGACCGGCTTTATCCAAACGGATTGGGTGGTTTTCAAATCGGATCCAGAAACTAAGAACCAATTCCGCCTCCGCATTGAAAAAGGTTTGCGGCCGGAAACCACGGAAATCCATGTCCTGCAGCATCAGCTAACAGGCGCGGGGGAGAGACTCGGTTCATGGCCAGAAACATCGACCAATCCTGAGCGCGAGTCCTGGTTGCTGGATGAGCTGGCGAACGCGCTCGCTGGTGATATCGACAACAAAGCGGCGTCGCTACTGGGACAGGCCGTGGGTGGTGAAGTCAAAGCGGAATTGTTTATCGATGGCACCGAGCCGGCGTTGCGCTTGCAGGTGCCGCGCCCTCGCGCCTGGGCAACTCTGGCGCACTCGCTGAAACAGGACGGTTTCGCTCTGTGGGATGAAGCCAATGAAAAAGGCGTATTTTATGTTCAATTTGTGGATGAAACGAAAAAACCCAATTGGTTTATGCGCCTGATCACGTTTGAATCCGCAGCGGCCACTGAAGAGGCTCCTCATAAGTTGAACGAGGTGTTGGCACATCTATCACCTCAGGAGGAAGTGCGCAGACTGTTCGACGGTATGCCGGGGGTGGCATTCGGTGAACCCCTGCAGAAATCTTACGGTTATCTGGTGATCTTATATCCCCAGGGCGGTGATTATATTGTGAAGGTGCGCGACGCCCGCGGCGAGCGAATCAAGCTCGCGGACAACAAACGGATGTTGACCCTGATCCGTCTCAATCTTCTTTAATTTAACCCGGTGTTGCGGTTTGCCTCCCTGGGAAGCGGCAGCAGTGGCAATGCCACTGTTGTCAGCGATGGCCAGACGCATATTCTGATCGATTGCGGTTTCAGCGCGCGGGAAGCCGATCGGCGTTTACGGCGCTTGCAGCTCGATCTATCGAGTATCTCCGCTGTGGTGGTTACCCACGAACACGGCGATCATATTCGTGGCGTACCCATCATTGCCCGTAAATACGGCTTGCCGGTTTATATGACGCCTGGCACTTACCATGCCCGTTCCCTCGGGGCGATCCCGCAGCTACAGCTTATCCGCGATTGCGCATCTTTCCAGATCGGCAGGATTAGGGTGCAACCCGTGCCGGTTCCCCATGACGCCCGCGAGCCCGTTCAGTTTTTGTTTTTATGTGCAGGCAAGAAGTTGGGGGTTCTGACGGATTTGGGCAGCATCAACCAAGCGGTTATAGACGCCTATCAAGCCTGTGACGCTCTGCTCGTGGAAGCGAACCACGACCGCCAGATGCTGACCTCCGGCCCCTACCCACTGGCGCTTAAACGCAGGATTGCGGGACCTTGGGGGCATTTGAGCAACGAGCAAACGGCCGCGCTGCTGGAGCAGATCGATACCAGCGCCCTGCAACATCTGGTGGTGGGTCATATCTCGCGCAAGAATAATTCATTGGCCCTAGCGCAAGCGGCCCTAGCGTCGTTGCGGAAGCCGCTCGCGATGGCGACCTTCGCCTGCCAGGATAATGGCTTCGGTTGGCTAGAATTGACCTAAAAAAGTGCCTGTCAACCCCTTGACGTACAAGCTTTTCCACACCCTCCCTCTTTATCTCACGCGAATCTCGCCTTTCCTAATTAAAGGTTATATAAAACGCTTGTTATTTCTAACTTGCTGAAAACTAAGTAAATTTTTCGATTGCTTAAATAAGCGACAAATCTGTGGAAGGCCCGAGTCTCGCTGTTCCTAGGCGGTTACCAAAAGTTACCCCACAGAATTATCCACAGGATATGTGTGTATCTGGTCGTTGTGGATAAATTTGTGAGTATTGGGCGGAAAACCTGAGCGCAGGCTCTGGGAAACGACGCTGGACGAAAAAACAAAGGGCGTTCACAAGACAGCAAGAACGGTTATTCAGTGCTATAACTGGAGGAGAATAATTAACAATTACATGAGGAGAGAACCCAGTGGAAGAGCGCAGGCGCTTTCAGCGGACAGCATCCGCTTTCAGGGTTGAGATATCCCACCCATCCTTTGGCACTATCGTCGGCTTCACCATGGACATCTCTGATGGTGGGGCGCAGGTTTCCATTGAGAATCATCCGACTCCGCCGGTTGGCACCGTCGTCGACGTTATGTTCAAGCGGGTGGCGGGGCCGGTGAATGCCCAACCTGTGCCGATGAAGGTCATGCACAGCCACCGCAATATCATAGGGCTGATGTTCGTCCGTTAATTGTCCTGATCCCGACGGCAATGGCCAGGCGCGCTAACGTGTACTCCCACTTGTATGAGCTCGGCGAGGGGGGCGCAAGCTAACTCGGGGTTTTCCTGAATTTTCAGCATCTTCAATTGTGGCAGCTGGGTCAAAGTCTGGACATCCACAAGCGCGTTGTGGGACAGATCAAGCTCTTGTATGAACGTGAAGTGCTCAAGCCCCTTAAGCGAGCGCAGCCCCGCGTGACGGCAGACCAGCCTTGTCAGTTGCTCGAGACGGACAACTTTGTTGTCCGCGATGGTCTGCTTTATACAATTTTTCAAGGCTAAGTCCGCAACCGCAAAATCACCGTAGAGTGGTGGCGGTGTATAAACGGGCTGTTGATTCAAAGTCACGGCATAGCGTTCACAGCCGAACAGAAAGGCGACTAGGAAAAAGCAGAAGATCAGTCGGACCGAGAAGGTAAGTGAGGTATCCATGCGCATCTCCGTGGAAGCATGACCTCGGTGGGCCAAGCCTGTATGGTAGCAAGTTCAGCGGCGATTCATAAGCAGTCGCCTAAATTTCCATTGCAGTCCCGAAGCGGCCCGCTAAAATACGGACGCTTATGGTTAGCTGCCGCCGGTTTACAAATGTAATTTAGGTTCGGGTGCTGATGTAGTTCCGGCCGGTAGACAACAAAACGAAGAATCAAAGGAGACATCCTATGCGTAAATTGACCGTGGCTATGTTGGCGCTAGTTTTAGCAGCGTGTACCACCCTGGACCCGTACACAGGGGAACAAAAAACCAGTAACGCAGCGAAAGGTGCTGGTGTCGGCGCGATTACCGGCGCGGTGATCGGTGCGGCGACTTCCAGCAAGAGCGACCGAAAAAAAGGCGTATTGACGGGCGCGGCGGCTGGCGCGGCCATCGGTGGCGGCGTTGGTGTGTATATGGATAATCAAGAAAAAGCACTGCGTGATCGTTTGGCAGGCTCCGGTGTGCAGGTGCGCCGCGACGGTGACAATATCCAGCTGATCATGCCGGGCAATATCACCTTCGCAACAAGCCGCAGCGATATTCGCGGGGACTTTTATCCGGTTTTGGATTCTGTTGCAGAAGTTTTGGCGGAATTCAAAAAGACGCGTATCAAAGTTTCAGGCCATACCGATAATACCGGTGGTGCGGACTTGAACCAGCGACTCAGTGAAGACCGTGCGGCTAGCGTCAAAAATTACTTGATCGGTCGAAATGTTGCCTCTGGTCGGATCAATTCCATTGGCTACTCTTATCGCTACCCGATTGCTTCGAATTCCACTGTAGCAGGCCGAGAAGCCAATCGCCGCGTGGAGCTTGAGCTGGAGCCCATCGAGTAAATCCACACAAGCAAAAACTCTTCGAAAACATAAACGGGCTGCGGCCCGTTTTTTTATGCCCACCATTTTGCTGCTCACTTTGCGCATAGCCAAATGTGCTTCGTTTAACGTTTTTACGATCAGGGCTCTTGACTCGCCGCAAGAAGGTGCTAAATTTTTAGCATGATGCTACAAATTTAGCACTTGATGACACAGTGCGTTGATCACTAGGTGGGGCAAAGTTATGCAATCGGCATTACAACAGCTGAGTCGTCGGGAGCGGCAAATCATGGATATTTTGTACGAACGCCAACCGTGCTCGGCCCAGGACATCCAGGAAAGATTGCCCGACCCCCCCAGTTATTCCGCCGTGCGCGCGCTACTGGCGCGACTTGTCGATAAACAGCTTGTGCAGTTTCGCCAGGAGGGCGCGCGCTATATATATTTCCCCTCTGTGGCAGAGGAAAAAGCCCAGGAGTCGGCTATAAGCAGGCTGCTGAAAACCTTTTTTAAAGGTTCTCCCGCTCGCGCGGTGAGCGCGCTGCTGGATATGGATAGCGACCGCATGAGCGCGCGGGAGATAGAGGAAATCGAGCGAAAAATTCAGCGTTTGAAATCTCGCAAAAATAATAATGACTAGAGACCGTTTCATAACTCGCGGCGATGGTGAGACAAGGCAAAACGGCCGAACAAGCGAAGTTTACACCGAGTAAATTGTGAGGCGTTTTTAAGGCGGTATCGGTGAGCACAGCCGTTATGAAACAGCCTCTAGAGTGGCTTTATCGCGATCACGCGCTGGCGCTAGCAAGCGCAGCTTTATGAGGTCTCATCTAAGAGACGCTCGCTTTTTCGACGAGGTTCATCATGGAAATCGATGTTCTGAATTTGCTGGTATTAAGTTTTTTTAAACTCTGGTTTTTGCTTTCTCTAGCCGCTTTTCTGTCGTCTCAGAGTCGCAATACCTGCGCCTCCAGTTTGCACGCGCTTTTGCTGCTGGCATTGCTCGGCGCCGCACTTATGCCACTCTTAGTCGGACAGATTCCCGCACTGCAATTGTTGCTTCTGCCCACCGATTTTCCGATCACCTTTTATTGGTCGTATAGCGCAGGACAGGGGAGCAAAATCTTTACGCTGCTAGGCTCAGCGTATCTCCTCATAGTCGCGTGGTTATGGCTGCGGCGACTTATCCAGATTCGCCGCGCTCGCAGGCTGCTGCATTCCGCCAAAATGCTGAGCATAAAATCGCACCAGAGATTGCTGGCAACACTGTGTGATCGCTTGAACATCCGCACTCGAGTCAGCTTGCGGTATACCGATCATATCGCCACACCTTTGACTCTCGGTGACCTTCAGCCATGGATATTGTTGCCGCGGGAAAGCGTGTTGTGGGATGAACATAGATTGCGCCGCTTTCTGCTTCACGAATTGGCTCATATAGCTCGCCACGATTGGTTCGCTAAACAATTTAGCTACATGGTCGCTGCACTTTTCTGGATTGTGCCTACGGTTTGGCACGTGTTATTTAAATTGGAGTGGCTGGCCGAGTTATCGTGTGACGATGTTGTGATAGAGGCCGATGGACGGCGCTCGGATTATGCCAATGATCTTCTGGACGTGACAGCGAGTAGGGTGCACGTAGGCGTTGTCGGTTTGATTGAGAATCACAGCCATTACGAGCGGATCGCGGCGGTTTTAGACGGTACGCGCATTCGCCACGGTAACCCGATTAAATTTTCGTTCTACGCGTTGATACTTTTGCTCGCTTTACTGGTGCTTGCCGGCATTCAAGTGGGACACATGAAGTTAAGCGACGAAAATAGCGAACACCATAAACTTACACCGCTGGTGGTCCTCGATAATGCTGTGCAGCCCTCGACCTCTAAAGGGTCCGATGCCGAGGAAATTATCCGCCAGCACAACCTGGTAACAGATGCGCCACCGCCAGTTCTTCCGCCTTCGGTGCCGGTCGATCCCCTAGTCGAGTTTGAAGCAGCGGTCCCGCTCAATAACATCTGGAACAGTGCGGGTGGCGACGTCATTCAGCCGCTGATAAAAGTTGCACCGAGTTATCCCCGCAAAGCCTTGCAGAGAGGGCGTGAAGGGGTGGTGGAGGTTACCTTTGATATTTTGTCGTCGGGCGAAACCGCGCATATCCAGGTCCAGCGCGCGCAGCCGGCAGGCGTTTTTGAGAAGGCGGCGATGGATGCTGTGAGGCAGTATCGCTACGCGCCGCAGTTGCGTGAAATTCATGGCGTGAGCGAAGTTTTTGAATTCAGATTGCTTGAGGATGCACCTTAAATTATCGCTGCGCACAACAATAATGATCGCAGCACAATCTGGAGAGCATTGATATGAAGACCATGTTAACGCATGACGAGCATGTGCGAGTTCCGTGTCGTGATCTGGCGGGGTTGCGTGTGCTGGCGGCGGCACCGCCAGCGATGGTTGTCACGCTAATACTACTGTGGGGGATGGAGCAGTTGATCCGTTCTGACGAGAACTTAGACGTGCCAGAGGTGCAAGTTCACCGCGTGCCGGATCCGGTGATGGTCGAGCCTCCGCCGCCACAGGTGTTGTACAGCCGCCCCAAGCCGCCTGAGGTTGTGGAAATAGAACCGCCGATACTAGAAGTCAGCACGGACATACCCAAGGGTAACGGCGGGTTTGCTCCCCCTACAGCGATGCCACCACCCAGTGCGCGGCCGGCGCTTACCGGGCTGGGTGGAAATACTCCGGTTGCCACTATGTTGCTGCAGCCCACTTATCCAACGGCAGCCGCCAATCGCGGACTGGAGGGTTTTGTTGATGTTGAGTTTGATATCACCGAAACCGGTGCAACTACCAATGTGCGAGTGATAGGGGCGCAGCCGGCAAACGTGTTTGAGCGAGAAACCATCAGGGCAGTAAAGCGGTGGAAATTCAGTCCGGTTATTCGCGATGGTCGGCCGGCGCCTTATTTCGGCATGGTGCAGCGGGTGCACTTTCAAATGGAAAAGAGCTGAGATTGCTGCGCAATACTCAGCCGTGATCCAGACACTTTATTGATTGCATCCTTCGCGCCCGTAAGGGCGCTTTTTTTATTCTTGCGCGAGAGTTTCTTCTGGTTTGTCGGCTTCGCCGGCGGCATTTTCCGCTGCTGTAGGAAGGCCGTCCACCAGCGTCATTTGTACGCGGCGCTTGACCAAGTCGACACCGCTGATTTGAACCTTCACCACATCATCCAAAGCAAAGCGTTTGTCGCCAACTTGCAATGTCATGCGTTTGGCATCAAACGTTTTCTCGACCTTTTTAGGGATTTGTACAAAGCCTTCGAAGCCGGTCTCCAATAACTTCACGCCAAAGCCCTGTTGCGTGACTATGCGAATAACCCCTTCGCCGTCGAGACCAATTTTATCGGCGAGATATTGGCCGACCAGGATCTGCTCCAATTGACGCGAGGCTTGGCGACCTTGCTGTAGTGTTTCGCGCAGTTGCTCCAGTATTTTGGCGGGCATCTGTTGGGCTTGTTTGCCGTTTAAGATCTGCATGATCGACCAGTGATTGCAGAGGTCAACATAGCGCCGGATAGGGGAGGTAATGGTTGCGTAGTGGCTGATGCCCATTGATAAATGTGGATCTGCCTCGGTGTTGATATCGCTGTTCTGCATCATCCGCTTGAGCGGGGCAAGAAGCGGGCGATGAGTCTCCGAGTTTTGCAGGAAATGCATGAATTCCACATGTCCCTGCAGCTCATTAATATGGTCTGAGTTGAACGTTTCACCCAAATCTTCACGCAGCACTGCGCGCACTTCGCCTATGCGCTCCGGGCGAAAACCAAGGTGGGTAGTAAAGACGCCGGTTTTATGTTGTGCAAGGAAGTTGCCCGCGCAGATATTGGCGCACAACATGGCCTCTTCCACCAGACGGTGAGCGTCGTTACGCTCGCGTTTTTGGGCACCTTCCAAGACGCCTTTTTTGCTGACGATCAAGTCATAATCCACCTGCTCGTCGTACACCAGATGATGCTTTTGCCGATAAGCTAAACGCACTTGTGCCAATTGGCTGGCTTCGCGCAACGAAGTCAGCACCGCTTCGTCTTCCGACAGCTGTATCTCATCTCCGCGCAGCATGGCACCGACGTCCTGATAGCTCAGCTTCGCCCGGGAGGCGATTTTGCCAAACATAAATTCAGAATCGGTAATTTCACCATCGGTCGCTATATCAATCCGCACGAGAAGGGCGGGGCGCTGCATTTCAGGCAGCAGTGAAAAAGCATCGTTAGCGAGATTTTCCGGCAGCATAGAAAGCGATTTACCCGGTAGATAAACGCTTTGACCAAAGCCGCGAGCACTTCTGGCAATAGGGGTGCCGGGGGCGACGAAATGCCCCGGGTCTGCAATCGCTACCCACAATTGCCAGCCGCTGCTTGTCTTGTCGACGTACACCGCGTCGTCCATATCGCGGGTAGTGGCCGCATCAATGGTGACAAATGGGAGTTCGGAAAAATCCTTGCGATCGGCTAAGTCGATTTTGCTGCGAATCTCTTCGGCCTGGGCCGTTGCATCGCGAGACCAGCTGCGGTGCAAACCGTATTGAGCGACGGTGATGTGGTGATGAATAAAATCATCCTCAGGACTGCCCAGGCGGGCAATGATTTTCACCGAGGCCTTACCATCGTCGTAGGGGTGTTTATTCAGCTCGGCGAGTACCCAGTCATTCTCCTGGGATTTTTTGCGCTGCGGCGGTGGAACGAAAAGCCAGCGCGCGCCCTGTTCGTCCGCTTGCACAAAGTGGTTGTTGCCTTTGATTTTATAGCGTCCGACAAATTGACCTGTGCCTACCGTCAAAAGCTCTTCGAGCTCGGCTTCCAGCTGGTCTTTATCGTTTTTCACCACATTGACTTTGATGCGGTCGCCTGGCAAAACTCGCTGCATCCGCTCGGGGTTAAGAAAGGCGGTGCGGCCATCGTCTAGCTTCACAAAGCCAAAACGCCCGTTTGCTCCGATGACGGTACCTTCCGCATAATCCTTGCTGGAAAGGATCTCATTTTTAAGCTGCGAAAGTTGGGCGATACTATTTTGGTCTAACATGGGTAACCCCGTGGCTGTCTGAGGTCGCGCATGATACCAGCTCGGGCACCAATCGATAAGCTTGGATGCACGCCCCGGAGGTGTTGCGCGCCACATCCACGTCACGCAACACTCGATACGACTCACACTCAGCCATAGGTCACCGTTATTCGTTATGTCTATTACCGTTTCTGCTCACCATGATCGACTGCCGCCGGGACGCTACCGCCACTACAAAGGAAGGGATTATGAAGTCTTGGGGGTGGCCCGCCACTCGGAGACCGAGGAGTTCCTGGTGGTGTATCGCTGCTTGTACGGTGATGGAAGCCTGTGGGTGCGGCCGCTATCGATGTTCGTCGAATCTGTATCGATTGGCGGGGAAACCCTAGAGCGATTTACCTATATCGGACCCGTAGAGCAGGAAGTTTGATGTGACCGCAGATCTCGATAGCACTTATATGCAGCTGGCGCTGGAGCTGGCGGCGGAAGCAGCGGCTGCCGGCGAGGTGCCGGTGGGTGCAGTGGTTGTGTGCGACGGCGAGATCATCGGGCGCGGATGGAATCGTCCGATCAGCACTTGTGATGCCACCGCGCACGCAGAAATAGTGGCGCTGCGAGAGGCCTGCCGCGCATGCGCCAATTATCGCCTGCCGGAGGCGACACTCTATGTAACCATCGAACCCTGCACTATGTGCGTCGGCGCTATGATCCACGCGCGTATCGGTCGGGTGGTATTCGGTGCGCCGGAGCCTAAAGCGGGGGCGTTGGTGAGCCAGCTGCAGCTGGCGCAAGCCAGTCACTGGAATCACCGGCTGCAGGTAAGCGGAGGGGTTTGTGCGGATGAGGCGGCACAAACGATGCGCCGCTTTTTTCAGCAGCGGCGCGAACAGGCGCGCGGCTATAAGGCGTCGTCTGAGTCGCAGGCGCTACATGGAGGTGGTGGAGGTGATTGAGCTGGCGGCGAATTGCTGGTTGGCGATCGCCTCACTGATAATGAAATTGAAGTCGTCTTCGGCGGGTTCGGACGTGCTCATAGCCAGCGCAGTTGTCTGATCCCGCTCCAGATCATTCCACGCAAGAATGGTGTAGAAATTGCGGATGTTCTGCACATAGTCCACCGCTTCTTGACCGCGCGCGTAACCGTGTTTGGTGAATTTGTAGTATTGACGCTTAGAGAGCAGTGGCAGGTAATCTTTAATATCGGCCCAGCGATTGGGGTTCGCCCCGTGCTGTTGGGCGAGAATGCGCGCATCTTCTAAGTGACCGTAGCCCACATTGTATGCGGCGAGGGCCAGCCAAATGCGCTCCTGACCAGTGACGCTAGCGGGAATACGGTCGAGCAGCTTGCGGAAGTAGCGCGTGCCGCCTTCGATACTTTGCTCGGGGTTCAGGCGGTTCTTGATGTTCATTTCTTTTGCCGTATTCAAGGTCAGCATCATGAAGCCCCGCACCCCGGTGGGTGACACGGCTTTCGGGTTCCAGTGTGACTCTTGATAGGCGAGAGCTGCCATTAACAGCCAGTCCAGCTCCTGTTCCTCTGCAGCCTCCTTGATCTTATCGCGCCACAGCGGCAGGCGCTCTTCGACACGGCGCGCAAATACTAAGGCGTCCGCATAGCCGATCTCACCGCTGCGGTTATAAAAGCGCTCGCGCATATCCGTAAGTGCGCCGCTCTGCTCCATAGTGGTGAGAAACTCATTGGCGGCATCCAGCAGGCTGGTGTCATTGGTTTTCGGGAACGCCCATGCTAAGGGTTCCGGCTGTTCGCTGATATTAAAAGCGACTTTGGCCTTTGGGTAGACCGCGCTATTCAGTTCGAAGGCGTTGGAGTCGACAATGGCGTAATCGATCTTGCGGTTGTGCACCATCTCCATCAGGTCGAGCATTTCCACGTCGTGGCGCTCCTCCCACGCAAGCGCCGGATACTGTTTCTGCAGCTCCCGCAAGCGCTCAGCATGAGCGCTGCCATGCAACACAAGGAGATTTTTTCCGACGAGATCTTCCACCGATGCGGGCCGGCCGTCGCCGGAGTGATAGATCAATTGTTGCGTAACATGGATGTAAGGCCGGCTGAAGGTGACGTCGCGCTTGCGCCGCTCGGTGACGGTCAGGCCAGCGGCCGCGAAATGTCCCGCTTGTCCGACTCTGTCGATCAGTTGTCCAAGATCCTCTTCCTCAACAATGTTGAGCTCCACCCCCAGACGCTTCGCGAAGGCCTTCGCCAGCGTGTACTCAAAGCCGGTGTAACCGTCGTTTCCTTCGAAGTAGGTGGTGGGACCGTTGCGGGAGATGATGGTGAGCTGGCCGCTCGCTTGAATTTGTTCAAGGGTCGTCGGCGTACGGCTACCCACCAGCGGCGCGGATAAGGCCGCCGCTAGAGTTAGCAGTTTAATTTGCTGGGCAAAGCGTCGCAGGCCGCGCCATAAGACGCCGAGCTTTTGTTGCCAACGCATTTTCAGCTCCATTGATGAGCCCACCCTCTTTCGGAGTTGTCGCAAGTTTTTCCCTTGGGCAAAGTTGATTGCCGTGACATAAAAATGTGAACTTGAACAAAATTTGTGCAATTTTACCTGAGCGAAACTGAGCTGCCTAGCTTGCGGGCCAGCGGATTTTGCGGTATTGCGACCGAAACCAGTATAAAAAACTGTGCGTTATACAACGTTTGAATAACGAAAAAGGTCATTGCGCAGGTCTCGGTCGGGCGCTCACTTGTGCTCTTCGGGCTGCCGAGGCTGGGCAATTGCAGTACAATGCGGACCCCGATTTGATGCTGTGTGTGAGAACCCTTCATTTATGTTGATTTTGCCTGGTGCCGCTGCTCTTTCTGCCTTCCGCCGTGACAAATTATTGCATTCGCTGCGCGAGCGTCAGCCGGGCATCAGCGATATAGCGGCCGAATATATTCACTTCGTTGAGCTGACGGAGGCTCTGGACGGCCACGAGACTGAGCTGTTGGCGCAGCTACTGACTTACGGTCCCAAAGCCGCCAAAGTGTCCCTGAAAGGCAGTTTACTGCTGACAGTACCCCGGCCGGGTACGATTTCTCCCTGGTCATCCAAAGCCACCGATATTGCGCACAACGCCGGCCTGCATAAGGTGCGCCGCATTGAGCGCGGGGTCGCCTACTACATCCGCGGATCGTTCGATGCGCAAGCGGTACTTCCACTGGTCCACGACCGCATGGTGGAAACGGTCTATGACAGCCTGGATGACGCCGCCGTACTGTTTGAGCGCCACGAGCCGCGTCCGCTGCACGTGGTGGACATTATCAGCGGTGGTCGCATTGCCCTAGAAGTGGCCAATACCGAGCTAGGTCTGGCTTTGGCGGAAGATGAAATCGACTACCTGTTCGACAACTTCCAGCAACTGGGACGCAACCCCACCGATGTGGAGTTGATGATGTTTGCCCAGGCGAACTCCGAACACTGCCGCCACAAAATCTTTAACGCCAGCTGGACACTGGACGGCCGTGAGCAAGACTTGTCGCTGTTCAAAATGATCAAAAATACCTATGCGCAGGCCGGCGACAACGTCTTATCGGCCTATGCCGATAACGCATCGGTGATCCGTGGCACGGAAGCGGGGCGCTTCTACCCCGATCCCGCCAGCGGCGAATACCGCGCACACCAGGAGCCGATTCATATCCTGATGAAGGTGGAAACCCACAACCATCCCACGGCTATAGCGCCCTTCCCCGGAGCAGGCACGGGCGCGGGCGGTGAGATTCGCGATGAAGGCGCGGTTGGTAAAGGCTCTAAACCGAAGGTCGGTTTAACCGGCTTCACCGTCTCTAACTTGCAAATCCCGGGTTACGAGCAGCCGTGGGAAGAGAACTACGGCAAGCCGGATCGCATTGTTTCCGCGCTGGACATCATGATCGAAGGCCCCTTGGGTGGCGCCGCGTTTAATAATGAGTTTGGCCGGCCGAATATTTGCGGTTACTTCCGCACTTTCGAGCAAGACCACCACGGTGAGCGCCGTGGCTATCACAAGCCGATTATGTTGGCCGGCGGTTACGGCAACATTAAAGAAGAACATATCGCGCAACAGCCCTTTGCTCCGGGCGCTAAATTGGTGGTACTGGGCGGCCCTGCCATGCTGATTGGTCTGGGTGGCGGCGCCGCCTCTTCCATGACCTCGGGCACCTCCACCGAATCCTTGGATTTTGCCTCGGTGCAGCGACAGAACCCGGAGATGGAGCGTCGCTGTCAAGAAGTGATCGACCGCTGCTGGCAGTTGGGAACGGACAACCCCATCGCCTTCATCCACGACGTCGGTGCGGGCGGCTTATCGAATGCCTTTCCTGAGTTGGTAAAAGACGGCGGCTGCGGTGGCCGTTTTGAGCTGCGCGATGTACCCAATGACGAGCCGGGCATGTCGCCGCTGGAGATCTGGTGTAACGAATCGCAAGAGCGCTATGTGTTAGCCATTGCACCGGAAAATCTCGCCCGTTTTGAAGAGATCTGCCGGCGCGAACGCTGCCCTTATGCGGTGGTGGGTGAAGCGACAGAAGAGAAAACCTTGATATTGAACGATCGCGTGCTCGAGGCGCGCCCCATCGATTTGCCGATGTCGGTGTTGTTCGGCAAGCCGCCCAAAATGCATCGCGTCGCCGAGACGCTCGAACTCCGCCAGGAGCCGCTCGACCTCTCCGAAGTCTCCCTGGCGCAAGCGGTGGAGTTGGTGCTGCAGCACCCGGCCGTCGCGAGCAAGCAATTCTTGATTACCATTGGTGACCGCTCGGTGACCGGTCAAGTCGTGCGCGACCAAATGGTCGGCCCTTGGCAGGTGCCGGTAGCGGACTGTGCGGTCACCACCGCGTCCTACGACACTTACGCCGGTGAGGCCATGAGTATGGGCGAGCGCACGCCGGCCGCGCTGCTGGATGCCCCGGCCTCTGGACGCATGGCCATAGGCGAAGCCATTACCAATATTGCCGCGACTCGTATCGGCCAATTGCGCGACATTAAACTGTCGGCCAACTGGATGTGCGCCGCCGGTCACCCGGGGGAAGAGGAGAAGCTGTTCCGTACGGTGGAAGCGGTGGGTATGGAGCTGTGCCCCCAGTTGGGCCTGACCATTCCGGTGGGCAAGGACTCCATGTCCATGCGTACCCAGTGGCAAAAAGCGGGGCGGGACCATGCGGTCACCGCACCTTTGTCGCTGGTGATCTCTGCCTTTGCGCCAGTGTTGGATGTGCGCAAAACAGTGACGCCACAGTTGCGGACGGATATCGAGGATACCGTTTTGTTATTGGTGGATGTGGCCGATGGACGTCAGCGTCTCGGTGCGTCCATCTTGGCGCAAACCCGCAAGCAATTGGGTGACGCTACGCCGGACCTCGATGATCCCGCACAGTTGCAGGGCTTCTTTGATGGCATGCAAGCAAACTTGGATGCGGGCGCGGTGCTCGCCTACCACGATCGCAGTGATGGTGGGCTCTTTACCACCTTGGCAGAGATGACGTTTGCTGGGCGCTGTGGCGTTCAGGTGGACTTGGCCGCGCTGGGTGGTGAGCCACTGCCGGCGCTCTTTAATGAAGAGCTGGGCGCGGTGCTGCAGGTGCGTGCCGGGGATGTCGCCGCCGTAGAACAGCGCTTTGTCGCCGCCGGTTGTTCCCGCGTGGTGACGATTGGCCGGGTAACGGCTGAGCAGGATTTTGTGGTGCAGCAGGGCGGCGAGGTTCTCTACCGCTCCACGCGCTCGGCGCTGCAGACGCTATGGGCGAAAACCAGTTATCACATCCAGTCGCTGCGCGATAACCCCGAGTGTGCGGCACAAGAGTTTCAGACAATCCCCGCCGACGACCCAGGCCTTAGCGCCAAGCTCACTTACGATCCGTCAGAAGACATCACCGCGCCCTACATCAACCGAGGGGTGAAACCGAAAGTGGCGATTCTGCGGGAGCAGGGCGTTAACGGCCAGGTGGAAATGGCAGCGGCGTTTGACCGCGCCGGTTTCGCGGCGGTGGATGTCCACATGAGCGACATCCTCGCGGGTCGGGTAGGTCTGAATGATTTTAAAGGCGTAGCGGCTTGCGGCGGCTTCTCCTACGGCGACGTCTTAGGCGCAGGCGAAGGCTGGGCGAAGACCATCTTGTTCAACAGCCACGCCCGCGATGCGTTTGCGGCTTTCTTCCAGCGCAGCGATACCTTTAGCTTAGGGGTGTGCAATGGCTGCCAGATGATGTCGAACCTGAAGTCGCTGATTCCCGGTGCGGATCACTGGCCGCGCTTTGTGCGTAACCTGTCGGAGCAATTCGAGGCGCGGGTCTCACTGGTGCGCATCGAAGAGTCGCCGTCGGTTCTGCTAAAAGGGATGGCGGGGTCGCACTTACCGGTGGCGGTCGCCCATGGTGAAGGGCGTGCCGAGTTTGCCGATGAAGAGGCGCTGCGCAACTGCGACCAAAGCGGTTTGGTGGCGGTGCGCTTTATCAATAACCACTTGCAGCCGGCATCTATGTACCCCGCCAACCCCAATGGCTCGCCGCTGGGTATCACCAGTCTGACCAGTCGCGACGGTCGGGTCACCATTATGATGCCGCACCCGGAGCGGGTGTACCGCACGGTCACCAACTCCTGGCAGCCGGAAGGCTGGAGCGAAGACGGCGGTTGGTTGAGAATGTTCCGCAACGCTCGGGTGTTTGTCGATTGATGCTTTTGGCCGTGACGCTAATCAGTGCTCACGGCCAACTGTTTTACCTTTACTGAGAATTGCCTTTGCTGAGAACTACCTTCGGAGCCAATGCCACCGTTTTTGCGGAGCGTTACGAAGCGGGTTTTGAAATTAAGATGGCCGCGCGATATTGGTTGCGGCCGTATTTGATCATCTTCGCGAAGTCGGACAAGGGCACCGGTACGTAAACGGTGTCCACCGGCGTTTTCCATTCATCCTCGTCGACTTCGGGATCGTTGAAGTAGGCAAAATCCTCATCAATATCCACTAGCCATACCCAGTGCGGCCCTTTGCTGCGATTCATGCGGTAGGTGCTGATCAGCAAAATAATTTGCTCGCCGGCGCGCAGGGCTTCGCGTGCGGCCTCTATGTCTTTAGGAAAGGGCTCAACCGACAGGCCGCAGGCGGCCGCTTGCTGGGCTAAATCGTGGTGAATCAGCTCGATAATTTCCTTTTTTTTGGGACTGCGCACCGAATCGAGAAACGGCGGCTCTTCATTGGCAAGCCACAGCCGTACCCGATAACCGCGCCTGTGCGCAGCCAGTGCCAAACCATAGGGCGAGGTGCCGCCGTGGCCGGTAGTCATAAAAATGGTGGTAGCTTCGCGCCAGATATTTAACTCTTCAATTTGATTCATGGGCTGATTGGGATTCGCCTGTTTGGCCGCCATCAGCAGCGAGGCGGGACCGCAGGTGAAATCCGTCGTCTGCGTGTAGTAAGGCAATTGCGAAGGAATTTGTCGGTCGATTTGCAAACGCTTTTCCATCCGGTAGCCGTCATTGCCATCCTCGTAATAGTGGTGCAGGCGGCGTATGGGCTCGTAGCCGAGCGACTGATACAGCTTTTGCGCCCCGGGATTGTCGTCGGCCACTTCCAGGCGGATAAATAGGGAGCTGCGTTTGCGCGCGGAAGTTTCCATGGTCAAAATCAATTGGCGCGCATGGCCTTTGCCGCGCTCGTCCGGGTGAACCGCCAATGAATAGATCCGCGCAAGTGAGGTGCCGCGATGGAACAACAGCAGGCCATAACCCGCCAGGGTGGTCGCGGTGGCGGTTGCGTCCGCCTCGGTATTGGCGCGATCAATCACCCAAAGTTGGGCGGTGCTTTTGGTGAGGAAATAGCGAAAGCTGCGCTTGCTGATGCGGTCGTGGGTAAAGCAAAGATTTTCTAAGTTGATAAGACCTTGAAGATCATCCAGGGTGGCGATGCGGGGGGGATGAGAAGTCATAAAAATAGTACTTGATAAGTTGCCAGATTTTGCCACACTTGCGCGCGACCGCAAGCGGTTTATCCTTTCGGACCTTCAAGTATATGACCCAACTAAAAATTATTATTGAAAATGCCTCAGACTGGGCGGGTTTTTATCCATCCGAAGATGTTGTGCTGGCCAAAGACTACCTCGCCCAGCCGACGTCAAAGGAACGCTACAAGGTCATCAATCTCTGTCGCCAGTACTCCTACCTCAGCACCGGCTATTACTGTTCGCTGCTGGCCGAGGCGCGCCACCATCAAGTGATCCCCGCAGTAAAACACATACAGGATTTGTCGCGGCGTATTTGGCTTGGCGTCATCAATGTCGATGCGCAAAAGCAGCTTTCCGAAGTCGCCGGTGACACGAAAGAGCACCAGATGATGGTGTATTTCGGATTTACCGCCGAGCCGCAACTGGCCGATCTAGCGCGTCAGTTATTTGAGCAAATACCCGTGCCGATTTTAAAAGTGGTGTTTCAGCGCAAGGACACCTGGCGTCTCGCTGCGATTGAGGCGGGGGCTCTGAACGCGTTAACGGAGCAGCAGCAGACAGATTTTGCCAACGCGCTCGACAACTACAGCCATCTGGTGTGGCGCAAAGCGAAAGCGCGCAAAAATTATCGCTACGATATGGCGATTTTGGTAGACCCGAACGAACCATTTCCGCCGAGCAACTCGGTCGCCATCAAGCGTTTTATTAAAGCGGCAAAAAAGCACGACATAATGGCGGAAACCATCACCCGCAAAGACATTGGCAAGCTGTCGGAATACGACGCCTTGTTTATTCGCACCACTACCTCGGTTAATCATTACACCTATAAATTTGCGCGCCTCGCGCAAGCGGAAGGTTTGGTGGTGATGGACGACCCGGATTCGATTTTGCGTTGCACCAACAAAATTTATTTGGCGCAACTGCTGGAAACTCACGGCTTACCCACGCCGAAAACCCGCATTCTGACCCGCTCAGACCTCAACCGGATTGATGACATCATCCAGGATTTGGGCTTGCCCATTGTGCTCAAAGTGCCGGATGGCTCTTTCTCGGTCGGTGTTAAAAAAGTCAAAACAAAAGAAGAGCTGGTGGATGAGTTAAAGAGCATGTTCAAAAACAGCGCTCTTATGCTCGCGCAAACTTATACCTACACGGAGTTCGATTGGCGCATCGGTGTTTTGAATAACCAGCCCTTGTATGCCTGCCGTTATTACATGGCAAAAAATCACTGGCAAATTTATAACCACGCAGCGGACGCGGCGGGTAAGAAGACTGGTGGATTCGATGCGATGCCCACCTTTGAAGTCCCTAAGCCCGTGTTAAAAGCGGCGATCAATGCCACCAAACCCATTGGCGATGGCTTCTATGGCGTGGATATCAAACAAAACGGCAAAGATGTGTACATCATCGAAGTCAATGACAATCCCTCCATTGAATCGGCCGTGGAAGATAAATTCCTCGAAGGCGAACTCTACGATGCGGTAATGGCGGAATTTCGCCGCCGCTTGGATGAGAGTTAAGGCACAAGAGTTTGCCGATTACTTGCCCGCTCAAATAAAACCGTGCGAAGGCGCTACGCCGCTGCTTTCCAGGCCTCGCCGGCCAAGCGCAGCATTTTAACATCGGCTTTTAGTGCGCCGGCCGGTTTTTAGTAAAACGCGTAGCGGTGGCTTGCAGCGGATCGTCCGGCCAGGGGTGCTTGGGATAGCGCCCCTTCATTTCTTTCTTCACCTCGTGATAGCTGGTGCGCCAAAAGCCTGCCAAATCCTGGGTTACCTGCAAGGGGCGGCGGGCGGGGGACAGCAGGTGGATCAGCAGTGGCACCTTGCCCTGGGCCACTCGGGGCGTGGCTTGGCAGCCAAACATTTCCTGCAGTTTTACCGCCAGCACCGGCGGGTTCTGACAATAATCAATTGCGATGCGCGATCCCGACGGCACCTGGAGGTGGGTAGGCGCGTGCTCGTCCAACTGTTGTGGCAGCGGCCAGGGCAGCAGGCTGGCGAGGGCCGCGCTCAGGTCCACGCGGCGCAGATCGTCGAGCTTGCGCACATCGTTCAGATAGGGCGCCAGCCAAGTCTCCAGATTCTTCAATAAATGTTCATCGCTCACCTCCGGCCAGGGCGCGCCCAAGTGCTCACGCAACAAGGTCACTCGCGCCTGCCATTGGCGGTGGTGGTCGTCCCAGGGCAACAAATCCAGGCTGCGGCGGCGAATCAGTCCTGCCAGTGCCTGCTGTCGGTCTGCGGCGGACACCGCCTTCATAGGCTCCCGGCGCCAGATGATCGAGCCGATGAGTAAGCGGCGCTCGGCGATGAAGCGCTCCTGAGCGTCGTCCCACTCCAGCACTTTTTCTTCCTGGGTCAGCGCCTGCAATTCCTCTTCGAACAGGCGCGGGTCCAGCTCCGTTGCGGCAAAAATCCGATCGTCGCCGCGCCCGGCCAAGCCGCCCACTTCCGCCACCGCCAGCCAGGCCTGATGGGCGAGGGGGTCTGCTTCATCCAGCGCCGCGCCGCGGCCGTTGCTGAGTTGAAAAAGGGGCCGGCCTTTGTGGCGCTGATGGCCGATGCGGTCCGGGTAGGCCAGCGCCAGGAGCAGGCCATAAGGAGTGCCGACCTGAGGGCGAGCGGCCTGCGCGCTGGACAAACACTGCTGATATTGCCGCATCTGTTGCCGTGCCCGCTGACGCCACGCCGCCAGGCCCTTGTCTTTACTGGCGCCACCGTCATTGAACAAGGTGTCTATCCAGCGGGTGATCTGGGTGCCGAGAAACGCCGGACGACCGGTTTCCTCCAGGACCGCCGCCAGGGCACAGGCGGGTTCGGCCAATCCCAGCTCGGCGCCGCGCAGCATCATATGGGCAAGCCGGGGATGGGCCGGAAAGATCGCCATGCGCTCGCCGTGAGGGGTAAGCCGCACGGCGGATTCCAGCCGCTGGACGGCGCCGAGGGCCTGGAGTAAATCCAGTGCCTGAGCAAAAGCTGCGGCGGGCGGTGGGGTTAGCCAGGCGAGTTCTCCCGGATCGGCGACGCCGAAGGCCAGCATCTGCAGGGCGACCGGGGCGAGGTCCGCCTGTTCGATTTCCGCCTTGGCGAAGGGCGCGAGGGTTTCGTCCGCGCGCCACAGACGGTAGCAAAAGCCCGGACCCAAACGCCCGGCGCGGCCGGCTCGCTGGGTAGCGGACGCCTGGGAGATGCGCACCGTGTGCAGGCGCGTCATGCCCGTGCGCGGGTCGAAGGCGGGCTCCCGCCGCAGACCGCTATCCATCACCATCTCCACGCCTTCGATGGTGAGACTGGTTTCGGCGATGTCCGTAGCCAGCACCACTTTGCGGCGCCAGGGTGGGCGGGGCGGGTTGATGGCGGTTTGTTGCTGATCGAGGGTGAGATTGCCGTACAGCGGCGCGACTTGGGTGTCCTCCGGCACTAGGCCGGCGAGGGCCTGCTGCAGCTTGAGAATTTCCTTCTGCCCCGGCAGAAACACCAACAAGCTGCCGCTATGTTCGGCGGCCGCGTGCAGCACCGCATCACGCACGCCGGGCAACCAATCCGGCTCCTGCGGACGGCTGTGGCTGCCCAGATGGGTGATCTCCACCGGAAACATGCGCCCCTCGCTGCGCACCACCGGCGCGTTCTGCAGCAGTGCGGCTATGGCTGCGCCGTCCAGGGTGGCGGACATCACCAGAATCTTCAGCGGATCGTCCGCCTCGCGCAGCACCTCGCGGCCTTGCAGGGTCAGGGCCAGGCCCAGGTCCGTATCCAGATTACGCTCGTGGAATTCGTCGAAAATCACTGCGCTGTAATCGCTAAGCGCGGGATCGTCCTGCAGTAGCCGGGTGAGCACACCGCCGGTGACCACCTCAATGCAGGTGCTGGCGCTGACCTTGGTCTCCTGGCGAATGCGATACCCCACCCGCGCGCCGACTGCCTCGCCGAGCAGCTCCGCCATGCGCTGAGCCGCAGCGCGCGCCGCCATACGGCGGGGTTCCAGCAGCAGAATGCGCTTGCGTCGCCAGGGCTGATCGAGGAGAGCGAGGGGAACCAGGGTGGTTTTACCGGCGCCCGGGGGCGCTTCCAGCACCAGCTCATCCCGCTGCTTGAGCGCGGTGAGGATGTCCGCGAGAACGGCGTGGATCGGCAATTCGGGCTGAGCGGTCACGGGCAGATTTCGACTTTAAAAGAGGCGCCGCAGTGTAGGAGGCGGGTTTGGGAGCGTCAAGCGGCGGTGGCACAGCGCGTTTTCCCTCTGGCCAGCTATTGTTTATGATGCTGCCGTGCGCGTCGCCAACAGCGCCGGCCGGGTCCACGGACAAGCCGTTTTGACCTTACATTGCAGGACTGCAACTTGTGATCATTCGAACAGTACGCACCGGGTTTTGGCATCTCTTACTAGGGTGGCTAGCACTGGCTGCCAGTTGGTCAGCAAACGCTGTACCGAGCTCCGCGCCGGACCTCCCCACCCATCTCTCCTTTCGCCATATCCTGCCCGATCAGCTGGAATCCATCGGTTATATCGCGACCATCGCCCAGGACCACGAGGGCTTTCTCTGGTTCGGCGGCGCTAACGGGCTGGCGCGCTACGATGGTTACAATTTGGTGTTCTACAAGCACCAGGAAGGCGTCGTAGGGTCCCTCAGTAACAGCTACATCAACCATCTGCTGGTAACGGACGATGGCTCTCTGTGGATTGCGACCCAGAGCGGACTCAACCGTTACGACCCGGACACCGATTCCTTTGTGGTGTATCAGCACGACTCCAACTCGCCTTACGGCCTCAGCGTCAATGACTGCCGGTTTATTCTCGAAGATCGTCAGGGCCGTATGTGGGTGGGTACCCGCGGGGGCTTTCATCAGTTCTTGCGGCGCACCGGAAAATTCACCCGCTATTATTACGCACCCTTTCCCAAAGACAGCGGCGAGGTCACGGTCCGGGTACTGGTGGAAGATCGTCAGGGCGATATCTGGATCGGCAACCACAGCGGTGGCGTCAGCCGCTTCAATCCCGAGCAAAATACCTTCACCCACTATCGCCACGACCCCACCGACCCCGGAAGCCTCAGCCACAACGACGTGCGCGCGCTGTTCCTCGACAGCCGCGACCGTCTATGGGTGGGCACCTATGGCGGCGGTTTGAATATGTTGCCGCCGGGGGAGCAGAGCTTCCGCCACTATCCCCACGATGCCAGCCAGAAGTCCGACATTATCTGGAGCATTATGGAAGACCACCAAGGCAGTATATGGATTGGCGACGGCGGCGCGCTTGCGGTGTTGGACGCCGAGACGGGGCGCAGCGTGCGTTTCACCTATAAAGAAGGGGAGAGTCGCGGTCTGGGTAATCACCTGGTGAATGTGCTCTTCGAAGATCGCCTCGGTGACCTGTGGATCGGCCTATTTCCTTCGGGCGTCGACCTCCTGGATCGCCAAGCGTCGGTTTTTCGCAACTACACCTACAGCCCCACCAACCCACATTCGCTGCCCGACGGCGGGGTGCTCGCCATCTATGAAGACGTTCGGCAAAACCTCTGGATCGGTGCGGGCTATGGCTTGAGTCTGTTCGATCGCGACAAGGAAACCTTCAAAACCTATACCCACGACCCAGACAATCCTCATTCCCTAGGTGGCAATACGGTGCTCAGTCTCGCCGGCGAGGCCGATGGCGACCTCTGGGTAGGCATATGGGCGGCGGGCCTGCACCACTTCGATCCCGAAACGGGCGTGTTTCGCCAGTACCTGCCGAACCCGGACGACCCGACCAGCCTGCTCGGCAAGGAGCCTTGGAGTTTGACAATTGATCGGGACGGCGTGCTTTGGGTGGCGACGGAGGAGGGCATCAATCGCTATAACCGCGCCACCGATGATTTCACCCGTTTTCTGCCGCACCCTACGCAGATGGATGGTGATACCGCACTCTATACCCGCGCGCTCTACGAGGATTCTCGCGGCAACTTCTGGGTGGGCTCCATTCGCGGCTTGTATTTATTGGATCGCGCCACTGGCGAATTCGAACGCTTCCGCCATCGCCCCGGCTCAAGCAACTCCATCAGTTCGGATTTTGTCAAAGCGATTTACGAAGACAGTCGCGGCTATCTCTGGCTCGGGACCCACGGCGGCGGACTTAATCGGATGGACGTCAGCCGCCGACGTTTCAAAGTCTATCGGGTAGAGGACGGCCTTCCCGACGATGTGGTCACCGGCCTTGTTGAGGACAATCAACAGCAGCTGTGGATCAGCACTCACAAAGGTATCGCCCGTTTCGACCCGCAAACCGAAACGTTCCGTGCCTACGACAAAAGTCACGGCCTGCCCGGCAATTTGTTTAATCGCAATACCCCCAGCAAAACCCGCCGGGGCGAGTTGCTGTTTGGCAGCAGCAAGGGCCTGACCCTGTTCCGTCCCGAGGATCTGTCGGGCAACGAATATGTCCCCCCGGTTGTGATTACCGATTTTCAGATCTTCAACAAACCGGTGCCCATAGGCGTACCCGGCTCGCCTTTGGCCAAAGCGCCAGGGCGGGTGCAGCAAATTCATTTAGAGCATGACCAATCGGTATTCTCATTTGCCTACGCGGCGCTTAATTATCGGTCGCCGGAAGATAACCAGTACGCTTATCGCTTAGAAGGTTTTGATAAGGATTGGCATAGCGTCGGCAAGAAGCGCACCGCCACCTACACCAACCTGGATCCCGGCCGTTACACCTTTTATGTGCGCGGCTCCAATAACGAAGGCGTGTGGAACCACGAAGGCGCGCAGGTGCGGGTCATTGTGGCGCCGCCCTTGTGGCGCACTTGGTGGGCTTATTTACTTTACGGGCTAGCGGCGCTCGGCTTGATCTCTTTGGTGCTGCATTTCCAATTGCGCAAGCAGGCGTTCGAGCGAGAGCACACCCTCAACCAACGGCTGCGGGAGTTGGATAAGCTCAAAGATGAATTCCTGGCCAACACCTCGCACGAATTGCGTACGCCGCTCAACGGCATCATCGGACTTTCGGAATCGCTACTGGACGGTGCTGGTGGCCCAGTGCCCGAGCCGATGAAAAAATATCTGGAGATGATCGCCTACAGCGGCAAGCGCCTCGCCAATTTGGTAAACGATATTCTCGACTTCGCTAAGCTGAAAAATCACACCCTGCAATTGCATCGCCGCCCGGTGAATGTCTACGAATCTGTGCAAATCTTGCTGAAAATGACCGAGCCTCTGGTGGGGGCGAAGCCGTTGGAGCTGATTAACGCCGTGCCCGAATCCCTGCCGCCGGTCTTCGCGGATGAAGGGCGCTTGCAGCAAATTCTCTACAACCTAGTGGGCAACGCGGTGAAGTTCACCGATCGCGGCTCAATTACCGTAAGCGCAAAACACGAATACGACCGCGTGGTAATCGACGTGGTCGATACCGGCATAGGAATTCCTCCAGATCAGGCTGCCAAAATCTTCGAATCCTTCGAACAGGTGGATGGCACAGATAACCGCAAATATGGCGGCACCGGCCTCGGCCTGGCCATCACCAAACGGCTGGTGGAGCTCCACGGCGGCGTCATCAGCGTAACCTCAACTTTAGGTGTCGGCTCGCGGTTTAGGGTTAGGTTGCCGGTGGCGCAGTGAGATGAACGCGGAGCACGCGGTAAAAGCGGACAGGGCGATGCTCTGTCCGCTTCTCTTCGTCGTCAAAGATTGGCAGAGGGTGCCAGGCGTGTCGGCAAATGTTGGCGCAGTTCCAAAGGGCCGAGGTGGGTGACGTTTTTGTCGATTTCGAAACATAAATCCCGACATAGGTCAGGGCTTAAACGCGCGCGTAACTCGCCCAGCATCTGCGGCGCGGCGACGATACCGAGCTTATAAAACTTACCCTGTTTATGTTCGGCTTCAAGAAATTCACTTAACTCGCGCACAAACTCCTCAATACGTTTTTGCTTTGGTGAGGTGCGTGGCAACTTGGGGTGAGGCTGATCACCGCCTTGATAGCGCCCCAGCGTGTCGCTGACTAACTCGCGTTCCGGCAGCGCTGTGTCTGGGTGTAAAAAGGTTTTAATTTCCTCCATAGTTTTGCTGTGTGGAGTGGGAGCGGAAAAAAGGCGGGCTTTATGCGTATCAGCGGAAAGAACCCAGACATCTTGTTTCATGGCGCCTCCTTCATTTAAGGAAAATGCGTGGGGTTGTTATGGAATGTCTGACATATTTAGGACGTTTTTTTTATGGGTTTGTTGCATGATCCTTAGCAGAATGCGTTGGGTGGTGTTTTTTTACTAAGCCTCATTGGTTCACTTCGAATAGCGGAAATCCTAAATATGACAATACATCGTATTCACCGCATTGGCTGGCTGCGCGCTGCGGTCTTGGGTGCGAACGACGGCATAGTGTCTACCGCAAGCCTGTTAATGGGGGTGGCTGCCGCCGGGTCGGATAAACCGAGCATTATTCTGGCGGGCGCGGCGGGATTAGTGGCGGGGGCTATGTCGATGGCCGCCGGTGAATACGTCTCGGTGAGTTCGCAAGCCGATACCGAAAAAGCCGACCTGGATTTGGAGCGCCGCCAACTGGCCAACAACCCGGTTTACGAGCATCAAGAGATGACCGATATCTATATTCAGCGCGGACTTGCACCCGAGTTAGCCGCTGAGGTCGCCACGCAGTTAATGGACCACAACGCGCTAGAAGCTCACGCCCGCGACGAGCTGGGCATCTCGCTCACCTCCAAAGCGCGCCCTGTCCAAGCGGCCTTTACCTCTGCGCTTGCCTTCACCCTTGGTGCCTCGCTCCCGCTGTCGGTTGCGGTGCTGGTGCCCCTTGCCCTATTGCAATGGAGTGTCGCCGGGGCGTGTTTATGCTTTCTCGCGCTACTTGGCGGTATCGCCGCTCGTGCCGGCGGAGCTCCCATATTAACGGCGGCCGCGCGGGTGGTTTTCTGGAGCGCTTCGGCTATGGCATTGACCAGCTTGGTAGGAGGCTTATTTGGGGTTGAGGGCTAACGGTAACCCGCAGCCAGAATAAAAGGTGATGCTGCATCCGCAATAAGGTAAGTTACGCCCTTTGGCCTTCCATGCCGCTCGTTACCCTTCAGGATCCTCCTTTGAACACCACTGATTTTTCCTCGTTAAACCTCCGCCCAGAACTGTTGGAAAACCTCGCTACCCTGGACTTCCACACCATGACCGAGGTGCAAGCCAAGGCGCTGCCCTTGATTCTCGCCGGCCGGGATGTGCTGGCGCAGGCCAAAACCGGCTCCGGTAAGACGGCGGCTTTCGCTTTGGGCTTGTTACACAACTTGAATGTGAAGCGTTTTCGGGTGCAGGCGTTGGTGCTGTGCCCGACGCGGGAACTGGCAGATCAAGTTGCCCAAGAGATTCGCCGCCTTGCCCGCGCCGTGCATAACATCAAAGTGCTCACCCTGTGCGGCGGTACGCCTTTCGGTCCACAACTGGGCTCGCTGGAGCACGGTGCGCATATAGTCGTGGGCACCCCCGGCCGGATTGAGGAGCATTTAGTAAAAGGCTCATTAAAACTGGACGATCTCAATACCTTGGTGCTCGATGAAGCCGATCGCATGTTGGATATGGGCTTTCAACCGGCTCTGGAGGCGATTGTGGCCTATCTCCCTAAACAGCGGCAGAACCTGCTGTTCAGTGCGACTTTTGCGCCACCCATTCGCGCCATCGCCGAGCGCTTTTTGCAGACTCCGGCCAAAGTAGAATTGCAATCCACCCACGATCAAACCTCAATCACCCAAACGTTCTTTAGCGTGGAAGGGGACGCGCCGGATCGCCTTACCGCGTTGCGCCTGCTACTCGTTACGCGCCGGCCCGACTCCACACTGATATTTTGTAACACCAAAGCGGAAGTCCAGAAAATCGCCGACGAATTAAAACGCCACGGATTTAGCGCCTTGGCACTGCATGGGGATTTGGAGCAGAAAATTCGCGATCAAACGCTGGTGCTCTTCGCCAACAAAAGCGCCTCCATCCTAGTGGCAACCGATGTGGCCGCGCGCGGTTTGGATATTGATGCGGTGGACCTGGTGATCAATTACCAAATCGCCCGGGAAACGGAAGTGCACGTACACCGCATAGGCCGCACCGGTCGCGCCGGCAGTAGTGGTACGGCGGTTACGCTGGTCAGTGAAAAAGAGCGCTTTAAACTGGAGCGTTTAGGTGAATTGTTGCAGCAGACACTTGAGCTAGAAAACCTGCCGCCAACCAGCCAGCTTAATCAACCCGGATTCAAGCCTCCCATGGCAACCTTGCAGATCGACGCGGGTAAAAAGCAGAAGCTGCGCCCAGGTGACATAGTGGGGGCTTTAACAGGAGAGGGCGGATTGCCTGGGGACTGCATAGGTAAGATCAACGTGGGGGAAAACACCGCTTACGTCGCCGTAAAACGAAATGTTGCAGCGGATGCTCTGGCGCAAATTACCAATGGCAAATTAAAAGGGCGAAACTTCCGGGCGCGGCTACTTTAAGGATAAGTTGCGGGCCTTTTTCGCTCGCTCCCTCGGCCACGGGCGGGAAATCCCACTATTCTCGCCGGTGGTATTTGATAGACAGTACGCGGTCGTGCGACAACTTGCGTGATTGATCCTGTTAAGACTGCTGCCGACAAAGAGGCTATTCCTCAGGTTGGTATTTACCATTGGGGAATCGAAAAAGACCTCTTGAACGCCAGCAACCTCACTTTAGAAGATTTTTCCCGATACTATTTTGGTAGCGTGGTGGTTGGTTAGACGATGAAAAGCCTACTACATATCATTTTTATAGCGATTCTTTGGCCCAGCTTTTGTTGGGGAGTTGAGCCGCCGCTAAAACTCCGAGAGTCTTTGAGTTTTACATTGGAATATGGTCCTCCTATTGGGGCGTTTGCATCGGCGGGTTCTCCAGCCGTACTCCTTCTGGAGCGAGGTGGGGCTTACTCACTTTTGGACGCAAGTTCTCACGCTATACATCATCTTGCAAAAAGCGACTCATCTGGGCCAGATGGTATTGTGTATGGAGCCTATTGGGATAATGACAAGCCCATGCTGTTTTATTACGACAAGCAGGTGGCCAAGCGGTTTGATCCGAAAAATCCAACATCACCAGAAATAATTTCGGCAGAAAATCACAATCTTTCACTGAGTACCTCAGTATGGTCCTCAGATGCAGGTGTGTTAATAGACGCCGTGAATCCCTACCTTCTTGAAGGCGGAAAGCTGGTTGCCGGGCACGAAACCAAAATTCGCACGCATCACGTGCCGTGGCAATCTGGGTTAGTTCTGTTGAGCGATTCCCGCTATGTAACTTCGGGTTACGAGGATCAAACGTTGCGAATCTGGTCCCTGCCGGAAGGTGAGCTAATGCAAGAGTGGACGCTAGGTAAGTGGTACTCTTCTCGGAAGATTTACCATATTGCGGTTGTACAGGGACGCTTGCTAGTGGCCAGTGCGGGTGGACGAATCGAGGAGCGATCGTTGCAGTCGGGTGAGGTGTTGTGGTCGACACGTCCTTGCCGAGGTGGCGCTGCCAGTTTTCATTACAGTAGTCACTATCGCAATCTTGGTAGTGAGTTCTCGCGGCCCACCCACTCCATTAATACCCAGGGAGACATTCATTATATTTGCGGGAAAAAGATCGGCACCATTTGGCGCAGTGAGAATGCATGGCATCACCAAGCGCTAGATGAGCTGTCAGGCCTTCCGGGCAATGTGATAAACATGGAAGTGCTATCCGGCACCCACTTAATTGTGATTGTTGGCGAGGACGGAAGTGTGCATGTGGTGGATCGAAAGCAACAAAGGGTTGTGCAAACACTTAAGTCGGTAGCGCGGGGCAATGTGAATGCCGTTACCTATATCCCTGCAATCAAGCAATTATTAGTAATCGGTGTAGAGGGTGCTATCCATTTTTATGATTTAAAATCGGGTGAGTCGCCGCTTCTTCCCTAAGCGCTTCGCAGCTTCATTATCAAAACGAGTGGTGGATAGGCTCGGTTATTTTAAAGGTGTCAAACGCAGGCGCGGTCCCAATAAATTGCGAGCGGGAAGATAAAAGGGGCGGAGTTGCCGCGCACGTTATTTGGTGAGCGTAACTCCAACCCCAAGTACTTTATTTTACAACTTGAACAAGTTGGCCGAGCATGCCGATCACAATGCTAATAAAAAAGAAGACCTGGCACCAAAGGAATATTTTGTAGCGGGACCTAGTATTTCTGAAGCGTTTGCCGATCTGAAAAAGGCCGACAACAATGCCCCCCACCAAAAGTGGCGCAAGGCCACCACCTACGCCGCCAGCCACAAGACCCGTGGCCAAAAATTGATTTAAAAAAGATGCGGAAAATGCCAGTACGGTAAGCAAGACGGTAAGGGTGATTAAAATAGCTCCGGGCTTTTGCGCCCTCTGGCCACCCCTATGCAAATCTGCTGACTGCGGCGTTTCATATATGGTGTTCATTGATATCTCCTTGTGGTGTGGGTGAGTAATTTTCCGATCGTTTAGCTTGGCGCGGCCCCGCGTGCACGGACCAGCCCTTTCGAGTTAACAAGCTTTGGCTTTTGGGTTTCTAGTGATGAGGGGTGACGGGAGCGTTCACTTGAGTCTTCCTTGTGTTGTTGAGGCTAGGGCGCGAGCTTACACCAACTTTTAATCCCTTGAAAGATTGGTCGCGAAATCGGCGAGTCAATAAGCATAAGGCGAGTAAGGAGCAAGGCAAAGCACAACGGCGCCATCTTCCTCTAGGCAGTCGGTCTACACCTTGGTTTCATCTATGCTGAAGAATTCGGCAGAAGAGGGTAGGTTATTTAGTTTTTTGACTAAAAAGTCCGGTTTAAGATTATAGAACTCCAAATTTTTTAGTGGGACCCATCGAAAGATAAGTTCTTCGGCTGTTTCTATTCCCTTAAAATCAACTTCTGAATCTATTTGAGGTTGATCAGAAAAAGTGACTAAAAAATAATTGGCTAATTCATGAAATCGGATGGATCTAAACGTAAAGAAGTTTTCCACATGCCAAAGATGCCGTTGAACTCTGCATTGAAGCCCAAGCTCTTCGAGCATCTCCCGAACAATGGCCTCGCTTGAACTCTCGAATAGCTCTACGCGCCCGCCTGGCAAGGCCCAAAAATTATCTTCGGAGGCGCGACTTATCAGGATATGCTCATCAAAAATGGCTACCGCGACGCTTCTCAAGCTGAAGCGACCTTGCTTAGTGTCGAAACAAATCATTGAAATTTCCTTGAGAGAAACGAAGACCGGCCGCATGGGTGGTTAAATGGCTTTGCAGATTAGTCGGTTTATTGACTTGTATTCAATCCTTTATCGTGAAAACTCCTCGCTAGAATAGATCAAGTGGAGTGAGCGCGGTCGAACTCCCTCCTGATCCGCGCTTTTGCTGCTATTAACATCACCGCAGCTGACTATCTTTACTGCCTCTGCGATTTATCCCGCCGGCAACCCCCTTCTGCTCCCCATCCCGCTCTGTCTGGCAGGGTACACACAAGCGCACTCCCGGCACTGCCTTCTGCCGCGCATCGGGTATGGCTGCGCCGCACTCTTCGCAGTGCGTAAGACTCTCACCTTTTGGGATGCGACTGCGCGCCTCTTTTACTGCGTCATCAATACTTGCGTCGATCTGATCTTGAACGGCGCCATCACGGGTCCAGCCACCGGCCATTTTGCACCTCTACATTTCGAATGGGTAGTTCCATTAGAGCTTTGGCAGGGCACGAAGTTTCTTCCTTATTTAGCAGCGTAGCGCTAGCGTGGATTACTTTCCTGGTAGAAGATGGATCTGTGGGTCAAACATACAGGGCTACGCCTCTTTGGCGTGCCAAAAATAAATCTGACTCTATTTTTATAGTAATGGCCGGCAAGAAAGAACTCGCGACAAGGAAGCGCATAAAGCTAATCCGAGCGGTGAAATGGAGAGTACGGTCGAACTCCTAATAAAAAACAGTCGGGTGAGTGCGGTCGAGCCCTTAAAAAAATCAGTTGGGTGAGCGCAGTCGAACCCCTCCACCCCGAAAATCTCTCACTATTTTTGCATCAACGCCGGCCCCAGCGTAACCAAGTAGGCCGTCCCAGGCTTTAGTTCCTCATAGGCGAATGCCGGAACCAGCGACATCCGAAGCAGATACCGTCCGCCAGAATAAAAGGAGAAGCGCTCATTTACGGCTCGAACACGCCCAGGGACTCTAAAAGGACGAGTAAAACACCTGACATGCCGGTAAAAATCATCATCCAGTAAAAAAGGGAGCCAAGAAAACGGTCCAAAGGATTAGTATTTTCCCTTAATACCGATGACTTGCCATATATAAATGAGAGAGGGCTTTTTTCGAGTTTCTTGCTTAGCCTTTGGGGTAAAGCTAAGGCTTGTGCAGCGTTGATAATGTCCCACCCGCTAACGTGTTCGAGCCCCAATGCATTCTCGTATCCGGCTTTTTTCTAAGCTTTCTAACGGTAATCTGACCGAACAGTACAAACATTATGCTTGTTAATAATGTCGCCAGAATTAGTAGTCCAACACAGTATTGAATGGCGGTCATAAACCCAAAATCCACTTCATTATTGAATCATATAGGCTACCAGAATTATGAATGGTTCGAGTTTAGTAGGGCGCGCTGCCCGGGCGGAATAGTTCGGCACAGCGATGGCTGGCGTAGATAACGCCTGACGGTGCTTTTGGAGAGGCCCAACTTTCGGGCGATGGCGCGGATGCCAAAGCCCTGCTTGTGTAAAACATGAATGTCCACGAATGTCTCCTGAGTAATCATTGCCGGCCGCCTGTATGTTCAGTCGGCCGCTATGGTGGCTCAGGTGGGTCAGTTTTCGATTGGCGTTAGTGGGTCAGTTTTACATTGGCGGTAACATTGATGAAAAAGATCAAGTTGAGTGAGCGTAGTCGAACTCCATTCCGATTCAACTTTTTATCCTCTGTGATCGACCTTTAACCACCCGATCAGGCTACGCCTTCCACCCCTCCGGAGGAGGGGAATATTCCGCGCCCCAACATTCGTTCAGTTGTCGGGCGGCGCTCTCTGAGTTGATCTAAACCTCCGGAGGGGTACGCCGAAGGTGAGGGGGTGGTTTTATTTAAGTGCAAATTCGACTTCTGCGCGCGAAAAATAAATCTGTCCCCTAATTTCAATTCATAACGTCTGAATTAGGCCGCGCCGTGAAGTGGTGTCGGCTTAAATGAATTGTTACCGCCTTATCTGCAGCGCATATACCCGCTAACACGTTTTCCCTTTTTGGTTGTGTAGCCTCTTGCATAGTGTCAATTCACGCGCGAAAATAAATCTGTCCCCTTTTTCTCGCAATTCATAATCGGGTACTTGGTGCGGCCTTCTGCGCGAAAATAAATCTGTCCCTATTTTCTATAGCAAACACCTGTTCCATATCGTTTGAGAAAATTCCGAATGTTGTTGGGTATATGGCTGACCTTTTTACCACATGACCTTTGCCCGTGCTAGAAAGTATTTATTCGGAAAATTGATTGATTTTCCTAGCGGCTCATATGGTAGATAAATGCCAATCCAATAACAGGCGTCGCGACAACAAACCCGCACAGGGCTATGACGTAGATTGAAAAAAGAAAAGCTGCCTTCCGACACTCATACCTGACGCTTGGCTTTGGGCTTAGGCAATAGGTGAACGACTGGGGTCAGGGCGATACCACCCCGTCAGGCCAAGCCTGCCACCCCTCCGCAGTCGACCTAAACTATTCCCCTCCTCCGGAGGGGTACGCCGAAGGCGGGGGGTGGTTTTATTTAAATGGGCAAATTCGGCCTCTTGCGCGCGAAAAATAAATCTGTCCCCTTTTTCCCGGTCAGATGTTTTTGGGTTGGGCCAATAACTGGGTGGAATGAACGGTTACTTTAGTATGTAACGTCGTAGACACCTTCAACAACGCGGGTACGTTGGTGTTACGTGCGGTTATGTGGCGACAAATGGACTTTTGAGCTTGCGCAGTTGCAGAGCGATAGCGGAGCCAATAACCGATAACTGCAATGCGGAAAAACACCATGCCTGCGGCCATAAAATTTACCTCAGTGGATCACCACAAAGAATGCACCACACCTTTTTTAAAGCCCGACACCAACAAAGGCACCTGGAACGGAAAAGCCGTTAAGCTGGTTGTCATTGTTATGCTATTACATATACTTACGAAATTCTTTGGATGTGATGAAGTAGTGTGGGACATCATCATTTCCCTTCACTTCAGAGGCGAACCGGGCAGCCAAACTTTCTATTTCTTTAATGTGAAGCTTATAGTTTGATAATGCCTCATCCCTCGTGTCGGCAGTCTCATAATAGTCGTTTAGCGCAACACCGGAGATCGCAAACACATACCTTTTACCATTGCAGGCTCCATCAAAATGGACCGATCGACTAACAACATCCCACCAATGCTCACTCTGATCAAAATTCCAAGCATTCATTTCATGCTCCTAATGTGGTGAACGTATAACGAGGCTGTAGAAAAAATCCCTGCCTCCATGAATATCTTTAAGAGCGCGATCCTGCGCCAAAACTAGCGAATATTTTCGACACTAACTCTGCTAGATTCGCGTAGAACCCCAAGTTATAGCTTAATTTATGGTCATATTTGACTGCTTCTCTCTATAGCTTCCACTAGAGAGTTTTTCTACAGTCTCAACGCCAAGCGCACCGGTGGCCTTTACAGAGTGGAGCGGCGTAAAGGCCATCCGTGTGGCGCGCATTGTTAGCAAACGTTAGCGCCCATACCACAGGTGATGATCTTGAACGAACCAGACAAGCTTTTCCGCCAGTTCTACGCCAACTTCAGATTGCTGGCCTCGGGCAACCTGCAATGCACTCGGAATAAAAACATCTGGATTTCCTGCATTGGTGACATCGACAGACTGATTGTCAGAATTGGCTTTCTGGAACATTGAGTCCAACAACTTTCCTATTTCTTCTTTTGCCTGATATGCACTCAATGTTGGGTAAGCTGATTTGATAAGCTCTGGATACGCAGCGACAAAATCCGTAGCAGTTTCATCACGAACCCTACGCGGCAGCATTCCTCCTTGGACTTTGCCAACAACCCAGCCAATTACCATTACACTAACAAAACCTATCCCTCCTCCAATAAAAAAACCTGATGCGCCACCAACGAATGCCCCGACTCCAGCTACCAATAAAATTAATGCAAATGGGACCACTGCATTCCTCCCTAAGACAAATTTAAACCCATACATCGAACGTTCGGGCTCAGGCTACATTTCACGATTTCGAATGCGACGGCCAAGAATAATTCCGTTGATAATCGATACTACCAATGTTCCCACAAAAATCAGGCCAACATCGCCCCAAGTGATCTTACCCATAAAAGTGGTAATCACACTCACAATCATCACCAAAAAGCACACATTGGCCAAGAAATACTCGTTAAACACGACGCCTCCCTTATTGTTAACGCCCCAGCTCACGGGCCAGTTCGCAGCCGCGGAGCGGCGGAGAAGTGGTCCCGTGCAGAGAATTGTTAGACACTAGCAGCCATCAGCAGACCAGCTGCTTTGGGTAACGGTAATCAGTGACAATCCATCCTTCGGTCGTATTACTCCACTCTGCGAGGTAGGAAATAACGCACCCTTCACTGTAGATCGTGCCACCACCGGTTGTAATCGATGTAGCATTGAGCCAAGCACTGTTGCCATAAGACGTGACGCTACCAGTAGTGTGCGTTGTCTGCGGGACTGTGAAGGATCCCCCACCCCACTTAAACTGAAAGGCACGTACTCCACCGCCCATATCCATTGCGCTGATAGGCGGGCCATTTACGAGCATAACCTCGCGTATATCTTTGCCCATGTAACTCTTCATCTCTGTTGAGACGCAACCAGTTACTAGGACAAAGAATAAAGAAAGCATCAAATTACGCATGAAATCCTCAGTGTGTCTAACAAGGCTGTAGGAAAAGTCCCTGCCTCCATAAATATTTTTAAGAGCGCGATCCTACGCGAAAAGTAGCGAATATTTTTGACGCTAACGCTGCTAGATTCGCGTAGAACCCGATTTATAGCCTAATTAATGGTCATATTTGACTGCTTCTCTCTATAGCTTCCAATAGCGAGTTTTTCTACAGCCTAAACAAAGCCATAATTTGAACCGCGCTTTTTGCGGTTTCAAATTATGGCTTTGTTATACATTATTCCGGTTTAATATTTTAATGTGGCTTTTCTTGAATGCTACTTGTTGTCCACGTTTAATATCGCCAGCTTCTAAACTTGGTTCAGGCCCGATTGCAATAACCTCCCCGGTAAAGATTTGCTCTTCTGTCGACGTAATTTCTACGTCGAACTCATATTCACCCTGAGTTAGCTTGACTGTGTCTCCTGGTTCTGGCGGTGAATCCATGTCTATTGGTATTCCACCAGAAAATATGTTTGGCCCGTTATAGTTATCCCAGTTCATGTCAATACCTCCTCGTATGTATAACGCCGCCGGCAGAGGCGCAGTTTTGCTGCGTCTTGCTGGCTGGCTTCGTTATGACCTATTTGGATTTACACTCATTGCACTGCTCTTTGTTCGGCTTATCTGTGGTTTTTTTCCACCCTACCGCTGGATATGCGTTTTTGGAGCAACTGGTTTCCCAATGGTATGTGTCATTGCTAGGTTTGTGGTAATACGGTGCTTTTGGTGTAGACATAATTTATTTTCCATTAGATATCCCTCTTATTTAACGCAACTTCATGGCGAGGGTAAACCAGAAGCCGACTTCCGTATTCCATGTCATGGAGCCCAGAGAGTCATAACGCGCTAGCACGCGCGGCTTTGCAGTGGAGGCGAAGCCGAAACGGAAAACCCGTCGCCGTGCTTAGCTTTATTAAATTTATACATCTTGCGTGAGAGATGAAATGTTACCAAATTTCTGCGAAATCCAATCTTCTGCCGCTCTCAAGACATCGGCCTCATTAGCAGACAAAAAATTCTCAATTTCATACTGAATTATTTTGTCTCCGTCACTGAAATCCCCGGCTACGGACTTTCTGTATAAGACAGAGCATATGTAATTACCAGAATCGTCTTGAGACACGAAAACTCTAGACGGACCAGACGAATGTTCTGCGATGAATTTTCTAGTCATCGACATTTCTCTTGGGGAATTTAACACCTTATTAGACGGAAATTTCCCCCCTAAGTAGATCCCATTCCCGCCTAAATCTAACTTTTCAATTCGCCAAACAGAAATTTTTTCAAGCCAATTCCTCAATATTTAATGCTAATACTCGCCACCCAAGACGTCGGCAATC
>CAYZVN010000005.1:0-43105 GCA_964482025.1 uncultured Saccharophagus sp.
GGTGGTGCTCTAACCAACTGAGCTACGGTCCTATGCAGAGGCCGCGTATTCTAGCCATCCGGATTTCAGCAGGCAACCTCTTTTTTAAAAATTAAAATGATCTCAGCGCCGCGGCGCCTAATGCCGCTTGATAAATAATTTGTGTGACTTTCGCCCAAACGGTCAGCTTGTCGATACGATCAGTTTCCATCGGCACTACTATGGTGTCTCCGGGCTGAATCGTTTCGCGATCGGCGCGGAACCAAGCCGATGATTCCGGCTGTATGACACTGCCATTGGCTTTAACAATGTAGACGCGCTGTTGATCCGCATTTTTCTTAAAGCCGCCGGAGCGCTCTATATAACTGATTGCATCCATGGTTTGGTCGTAAAAGTGCGAGGTAGGGTATTGCACTTCGCCGACGACCGTGACGGAGGGTTTGTACCGAGGGATTGTTAGAGTGTCGCCGCTTTCCAGTTGAAAGTCGTGGTGCTGCGGTGATTTTAAAATGGCCGGCAGATCGATCACCATGCGCCCTAGGGGTTTGACGGCATTGAGGTTCTTCATAAGCTGCTCAGCCTCTTCCGGCGATACCTGCTCTTGCCCCGTCTGCACGCCGGCGGCACTGCTGGCCGCGAGTTCGCTTTGCAGTTTATCTTTCAATTCACGCAAACGCTGTTGTTCCAGCTCCCGCAGCTCCAGTCGTGAAAATACCGCCCCTTTGGGGTAAGCGTGCGGCGTGATGCCGCCGGCTCGAGTCAAGACGTCGAGCAGGGTCTCACCCGGCAGAATGGTGTAGGTGCCGGGAAACATGACTTCACCTACCAGCTCAACCGTTTCTTTTTGCTTCCACAGCGGAATTTGTTTTACCTGAAGTGTATCGCCCGGCTCCATTTGTACGGGTTTGTCAGAGAAGTTCACTTCAATGTGAGCGACTACGCGACGCCTGTCGTCATCTATGCCGTAGCGGGTTATTTCGCCATTGCTGTCCAGGGCGCTTTCGGTGAGTCCGCCGGCCAATTGGATAAGCTGTCGAGAGGTCATATTGTCGGCCAAAGGATATATGCCAGGAAAGCGCACGCTGCCGCTGATCGAGACGACTTTTTTGCGCTCGTTAAAGCGCGCTTGGGCTTCCAATTGCGTAACGACATCCGCCAGCTGTTCATCGCGCTTGTCGTCGTAATTGAAAATCTGGACGACATCGTAACCTTGCAGCAGCGGATCTTTGCCGGAGCCGGGGTTTTGCCAGGCTTCCGTCGGAGAAAACAGAATGACTTCTACGCGGCGGGTTTCGACGCTAAAGCGCTGGATCAGAGCTATATCAATGTCCGGATTGGGCAGAAGCTCGTGTGGTGTGGGGATCAAGTCGGTAAACCTCAGTCCTTGCCCCCAGGAGCGTGGGCCGGGTCGTTTGACATGACCTGAGAGGGTGACCTGGTTATTGATAAACTCTAGCTTCGACGCAATCGAAAGCAGGTCGCCGTCACGCAGCTCGTAGAGTTTGCCTTCGGGAGTCGAGAGGTCAATGTTGATGAGCGTACGTTCGCCAAAGTTGTCATGGCGGACTAGATAGGAAATCGGCAGGTAGGCGTTGTTAGTAAGCCCGCCCGACAAGCTGATCAGGGTGTTAATGGTCGCCTCATCTCGGATTTCGTATGTCGCTGGGCGTTTCACCTGGCCCGTAATGCCAACGGTTTTTCCCAGTGGCGGCACAAAGATCACGTCGCCCGGTAAGAGTCGCGCATCTTTTGAGGTGTCGCCGTTTAGCAGGAGTGTGTATAGGTCGAGCGTGGTGATGAGCTCGCCCGCGCGCTTTAATTGAATGTTGCGCAGACTGCCGACATCCGTAATACCGCCGCTGGCAAAGAGGGCATTGGTCATAGTCGCCAGCGAGCCGACGGTAAAGGACCCCGGCCTTTTTACTTCGCCGAGGACGAATACGCGGATGGTACGCAGGGCGCCCATGGTGACCGAGGCTTTAACCCCAATCATCTGCTCGCTAACGATTTGTTCAATCACTTTCTGCGCTTGGGAAAAGGTAAGTCCTGCCAGCGTGACCGGACCTATTTGTGGAAACTGGATTTGGCCTTCTCGATTCAGCACCAAAGAGTGGGCAAGATTTTCTTTTCCGTAGAGCTGAATTACCAGGGTGTCGCCGGGGCCCATGATGTAATTTGCCGGTATGGGGATATCCGTTGCCGGGCGGAACGAGTCCAGAGTGTTTTGAAAAATATCACGGCCGAACAAAGGCAACTTTGTCACGTCGGTGCGATCGACATCGCTCTTGTTTTGCTTGTCTGCGGCGGCTGATTGGGCATCTTCGGTTTGTTGTGGGGGTGGTGAGTTGGGAGGGATGTCGGCCTCGCTCAGCACAGGTTGTTTACTGGTTTGATGAGAGTTAATCAGTGCCCCTAGATCGATTCCGGCGGCCTCGGCCATCTGCTGTTGCTGGGCCGGCGACATACTTTTGAATTGCTGGATTTGTTCTGCCGAAGGGGTAAATCCTTGTGCCTGAGCGTAAGCTTGAAAGCTCATCACGGTAACCGCGAAGAGCAGTCGTATCGTCCGGTTCATAAGGGTTCTCATAAAAAATAAATACATTGATCCAGAGCTGTGCGCTTACCAGAATCCGTGAATCGTCAAATGTCCGCCGCTGCTAATTTTTTCTCCGGCGTAGAAAATCGGGGAGGTGTAGTGGAACAGACCAACTTCCAGCATCAGGGCCTCATTGAGCGGCCTGAAGTAGGTAGCCTGGACGCGCTCGGTAATTGTGTCTGGTCCCATGATGCTGCCACCGGGCGCGCGGGCATTGCGGCCATCTTTGTTAAAGCGAAATTTGCCAAGACTGAGATTTAAATGGTCGCCGCCGCGAAAGTACATTTGGGCGCGCATTATATAGGCTTCTGTGTCGTTGTCGGTGGATGAGCCGATAGGACGCCCATAATGGCGATAGCCGCTCGCGTAGATGGCCCCGTGCTCATAAGCGACATTCGGCATTTTGTCAGATTTGTAAAAGTACACGGTGGTATTGAGGGTTTCAAAGCTCAAGCGGGTTTGCGTATTGCCAAGGGAAAGTTGGATCTCTGCACCCGCCAGGCCGATGTGGCGGGAGGGCATGCCGCCGGCTTCGTCCTCGCCAATTAGCTGGCCGTAAAGTGCTCCATTTGCGTCTCTGAGATGGTAACCCCAGCGCCAGTCGATCCCCGCGAGTTGATTGCCGGGCTCATTGGACTTGTCCTCGGCAATTCCCGAGCCCCCGCGGTTATCTCGGCCGCGCAACAAATTGAAAAAAGTATCGAGATCACCTGGCCGCCCATCGCCTCCCCACATGGCAGTACGAGAAAAGCCGAGCTCAAGGCTTCTAAGTGGTTTGATGTTCAGGCGCATGCCCCACAGGCGGGCGTCCGGAATGTGGCGCTCGGACTCCAGTTGCGACATAAAGGTGACAAGCTGCCAGGGGCCCAGCCAGCTGAGCCACGGCGTCTCGAAGGCCTCGCTGGAATTGCGCTGCAAAAACAGACCGGGAGCGGGGCGTGCCTCGTGAGAAAGGATTAAACTCGAGTCCCATCCAGGGCCCCACCAGCGGTCAACCGCGCCGACGCCGAATGCCCAATTACCTTCCATACGGCTTAGATACGACCCATCAAAACGCAGTGAGTCGTCGTCATCGGGTTCGTGCGCGTAACCCGCCTTCAAGTTGAGCGCCGTTTTTCGCGTCGTAAGGTTCAGCTCAAACTCGGATTCATATTGTTCTCGCCGGTTCGAAGAAAAATCCCCTACCGCAGCCACCGAAGTGCCAACCGAAGTCGTCTGTCTGAAGGTTGCTTCGCGCATCGCCTTGCGCAGCTCGTGACGGAGATATTGATAGGACCAGAGCTGGCTGGCATTCAACTGCGCTGACTCTACTTGGTCGAGCTCTTGCTTGATATGACGCCACATCAACGGCCATGCGGTAACAGGGGTGTGTATGACTTGGCTATCGACGAGATTTTGGAGGTGGTGGCGAGTTTGTTGATTGCCGGTGTCAATCCAGGGGGCTGCATCGGCAGTGGCATACAGCAAGATTCCCGTGAGGGTTCCCACTGTAGCCCGGGCAAGCCGTGACCAGTGGGTGCGCAATCCGGTAGGCACCATGTTGTGTGTTCGCATGAATATCCAGAGTGTGGTTTGAGTAAGATATTTCATCAGCTGCAGGGCATGCATCTTAGGATATTTCGTCACCGAGTCAATGAGTTGTCGGCGATGATACGTGTGTTTGATTGATGTGAGTGTCGGTTCCCTTGGCTAGTTGATACTCTGAAAGTGACTAGGAAAGCATATGAGCAGTCAGATTTTATCCAGTTCACAAAGTCGCACTAGGGTTAACGCTTTGGCGCCAAACGCCCTGTAAACATGTCTCAATCTCTGGACAATCCTATAAGAATTCGCATAAGGTCCGGGCTTGGTTCTGCTGAGGATTTGCGTCCAGGTAGAGTCAGCTTAGAAATCGGAGGAAGTGGTGGATTGTGGTTGTACCTTCACTTTGTGTAACCCAGTAACAAAAAAATAAACAACACAAACAGAGGAGTGGATTATGACTGCTCGTGAATATGGCACTGTCAAGTGGTTCAATAATGCAAGAGGCTATGGTTTTATCACGCGTGGTGATAATACAGATGATATCTTCGTCCATTACCGCAACATACGTGGAGAAGGGTATCGCTCGCTGAGTGAAGGACAAAAAGTCGAGTTTGAATTGCAGCAGGGAGAGAAGGGATTGCAGGCTGAAGACGTCGCTTGTATTTGATCGCTCTTTAATTTAAGTCCACCCGGAACCAGGCAAATATCGATTCCAATGTGAGGATATTCGTCAGCGCCGGAAATTTTTTGCAGCATTAATTCCGGCGGCTTTGTTTAAAGCCGCCTTTTCCTCTTCTCCCGAGTCTCCCCTCGATATCTTTATTGCGCGCTTATTTTGATCAGCAGACCAAACCTAGGATGATCCAGGTAGTGTAATTCGCCACTGCGCATCCGCCGCTTTTGACGCAAGGTGTTAATTTGGTTAACAAGGTAAAGGGGCTCTTCCGCCTCAGCCCGCCAATCGCCTGCACCCTTTTCCCAACTCAATCGCTGTCTCGGCGACGCCAAATTAACGTCGCGGATTTCATGCAGGGGCCGCTCGGTATCGGTGAAGTCGGGGCTGACGCGGTTTGCCGCAAGGTGTGGCTCGAGGGGAAGTTGAGGCCACGACCCCAAGTCTTGGCCGTGGTTGAGGCTAAACTCGCTGAACCAAAGGTCGGTTTGGATATGTAGAAAGCGGCTCACGCTGAGGTTGATATAGCCTTGCAATTCGTAATGATCGCCGTAGCGCTTGCCGCCATGGAGAATCAGCGCGGGGGATTTTTGTGGGGCATTTATGGGCTGGATCCAGGTTTCGTGAAACAGCACTCGGTAGTGATTGCGACGCGTGAGCGCGTCGCGAGTCCTTCGCAGGCCGAGCGCCTCATCGGGAAGGAATTCAAAATATTTCGGCCCGGTGGCGGCTGGTGATTGCTCGTCTGTGGTGGGTGATGGCGCATCATCCTGATTTTGCTCCTCTCGCTCTTGCGCGAGTGTTTGGAGGAAATCATCGGACAGACGCAAAGCGCTTTCCCTATCCGCCTGAGCTTGGCGCGCGGCTTCCTCCTCGGGGTCAACCAGGCGCTGCCATAGGTCGGGGTATTCCAGAACAACATTTTTTTGCCCGCCTTCCATATCGCCTGCTGATGAGGATGCGCCCCTTTCGAAGATAATCATTTCGACCTGATAGATTTTGCTGTTAGCCAAGGCGTGTGACGTAAACAAAAGTAGTGCGGCAGCAGTAAGCCATGCCAAAAACGGAGGTCTGGGACGAGCCATAGGTATTTCCTTCAGCTAGAAACGGGTTTCATCATCGTGGCTATGACTGTTTGTTCGCAAGAGTCGCCAGGACGCGATGCGTGTGCTGGATTCTATCAGCGGGATCTTCCATTGGGGCGAAGAAGCGTAAATGGGTGGCGCCATCGAGACGATAGGCCTGTGGCCGCGTTTGTACCAGCTGGACAATAGTGAGCGGATCAATCGTGGTTTTGCTGCCGAATTCAATGCGACCAAACTCTTTATTGGCCTCTACCTTACTAATGCCCAGTTGCTCGGCGAGCAACTTTAACCGCGTTACCTGCATGAGATTTTTGGTGGCCTCCGGCAACAGGCCGAAACGGTCAATCATTTCCACTTGTAGCTCATCCAAGTCTTCAGCGTTTGTTACGCTCGCAATGCGCTTGTACAAAATTAAGCGTGCATGTACGTCCGCCAGATAGGCCTCTGGAATCAGTGCTGGAATGCGCAGATTGATCTCCGCTCCGCTGTGAGATGGCTGATCAAGATCAATGATCTCACCTCGGCGCATAGCGCTGACCGCGCGCTCAAGCATATCCATATAAAGAGAAAAACCAATTGCCTGCATTTGTCCGCTCTGTTCCTCGCCAAGCAGCTCTCCCGCGCCGCGAATTTCCATATCGTGAGATGCGAGCATAAAGCCCGCACCCAAATCCTGAGCTTCGGCGATGGCGGTCAAGCGCTTGTGCGCGTCAGCGGTCATGGCTTTGGCATTGGTGGTGAGTAGATATGCATAGGCTTGATGGTGTGAGCGGCCGACTCGGCCGCGCAGCTGATGAAGCTGTGCCAAGCCAAATTTATCTGCCCGCTCAATGATGATGGTGTTCGCGCTGGGGACGTCTATGCCGGTCTCGATAATGGTTGTGCAAACCAGCACATTGAAGCGCTTGTGATAAAAGTCGCTCATAACCCGCTCCAGTTCCCGCTCGCGCATCTGTCCGTGGCCGATCTGGATGCGCGCCTCTGGTACGGCTTCCGCGAGTTCCCGCGCGGTTTTTTCGATGGTTTTCACTTCGTTGTGGAGATAATAAACCTGGCCGCCGCGGAGAATCTCCCGCAGGATCGCCTCCTTAACCGTCGCCAGGTCAAACTCCCGCACGAATGTCTTGATCGACAAGCGTTTGGCGGGTGGTGTGGCGATGATGGACAGGTCGCGAATGCCGTTCATCGCCATGTTCAGCGTTCGTGGAATGGGAGTAGCGGTCATGGTCAAGATGTCGACCTCCGCGCGCAATGCCTTTATGGCCTCTTTCTGCCGCACGCCGAATCGGTGTTCCTCATCCACAATCAACAAGCCCAGATTCGAATATTTGATGGTGCCCTGTAATAACTTATGAGTGCCGATCAGGATATCAATTTGACCGCTCGCCACTCGCTTCTCGATAAGCTCAACCTCTTTGGCGGTTTTGAAGCGAGAAATCGACTCGATTTGCACTGGCCACTCAGCGAAGCGATCCTTGAAGTTTTCGAAGTGCTGCTGGGCTAACAGAGTGGTGGGAACAAGCACGACCACTTGTTTGCCATTTTGAACCGCGATAAAAGCGGCGCGCATGGCGACTTCCGTTTTGCCGAAGCCGACATCCCCGCACACCAGGCGGTCCATGGGCTGCGCGCGCAGCATATCGGCCTTTACCGCCTCGATAGCGTCGAACTGATCCGGCGTCTCTTCAAAGGGAAAGCTTGTGGCAAACTCGCGATAGGCCTCTTCGGGGTCCGTGAATGGGAAGCCTTGTCGGGCTTCGCGTTTGGCATAGATCTCCAAAAGCTCGGCGGCAACATCGCGTATTTGTTCCGCCGCTTTGCGCTTCGCTTTTTGCCATTGATCGCTGCCCAGCCGGTGGAGCGGGGCATGGTCTTCGTCGGCCCCCGCGTAGCGGCTTATTAGATGAAGGTTGGCGACGGGGACATAGAGCTTCGCCTGATCGGCGTACTCGATCAGCAAAAATTCATGCTCTTGACCGTCCACCTGCAGGGACTGCAATCCCTGGTAGCGGCCGACGCCATTGTCCTCATGCACCACCGGAGCGCCGATTTTGAGTTCGGTGAGGTTCTTAATGATATTGTCGCGGTCCTCACCACTGGCGCTCTTACGCCGGCGTTGCTGCTGAACCCTCTGGCCGTACAGCTCGGCCTCGGCGATGACCGCAATTTTTTCCGGAGGGGCAATCAGGCCGCGGTCGAGTGGTGCCACCGTAATGGCGTAACGGCTTGTCGAGTGGCGAAACTCGGCGAGGCTGGCAGCGTTGGCGGGCGTTACCCCGATTTTAGCCAGTTGCTCCAACAGCGCTTCACGGCGCCCCGATGACTCGGCACAGAAGAGAACGCGCAGATCCCGCTCACACAGAAAAGCCTCTAATGCCAGCAGCGGATTGGCGCTTCTGGCATGAATTTGCAGGTCGGGAAGCGGTTCGCTCGCGAAGTTGTGATTGCCGCGCTTGTCTGCAAGCAACTCGTTTTTTACCGAAATCCGAGCCAGTGGGCTGAGTTGTCCGAATATCTCGTTAGCCGCCCAGAACAGCTGATTCGGCGGTAACAGAGGGCGTAGGCGATCCCCCTGACGACTTTCATAGCGGCTGTGGGCAGAGCGCCAAAAGGACTCCACCGCATCCTCCAGCCCGCCGATGACTATGGTGGTGGCAGAGGCCGGAAGATAATCAAATAAGCTCGCACACTGATCGAAAAACAGCGGTAGATAGTATTCGATTCCTGCGGGAGACAGGCCCGACGCCACATCTTGATAAATAGGGCACGACTTGGCGTCCCCTTGAAAGACCTCATGCCAGCGGTTCTTAAAGTGCGCAATAGCGGCCTTGTCCAACGGACACTCTTTGGCTGGTAACAGCTCAATTTGCTCAACTTGACGTATGGTGCGCTGGGTCTCGGGATCGAACTCCCGCAGCGATTCAATCTCGTTATCGAACAATTCGATGCGATAAGCCTGAGCGCTGCCCATCGGGAAAACGTCCAGCAGGGCACCGCGCACCGCGAACTCGCCATGCTGAAACACCGTATCTACCGCCTGATAACCTGCTGCCGCTAGCTGGCTGCGCAGTTGCACTAAATCGAGTTGCTCGCCCACGCTCATCAGCAGGCTGTTGGCGGTGATATAGGTTTTCGGGGCGATCCTTTGGCACAGGGTTTGGGCAGCGACTATAAGAACGCTTTTTCTGCCCAGGGTTAGTTGATAAAGCGCTCTCATGCGCTCGGAAATGATGTCCTGGTGTGGTGAGAAGTTGTCGTAAGGCAGAGTCTCCCAGTCGGCAAACCGCAGCACATCAGGTGCGCCCTCAATCCCATGGAGAAAAAGCGCAATGTCGCGCTCGAGACGATCTACGGTGGCGGTGTCGGGAGCAATGATCAGGGTCGCCGAATTGTTGCGCAAGGCAGCATTTGCTACCGCCGCCGACAAGGCACTGCCATGCAGATTGCCCCACTGGATTTTATCTGCCGGACCTGTCGGCAAAGGTGGGGTGAAGATTGAATGCAGCGGAGTAGTCGGGGGCATTGAAATCATGAGTGGCAAATTCGCGGTTATGGACACAGGTTCGCCCGGATGGTTCGGGGGCGTTATTCTAGCCATCGACAGCAGAGCTTGCGACTTTTGCCTGCACGACAAAATGGGGGGAGCCTCTGGAGTTATGGGTAATGCCTCTCTATAATGTGCGCGGCCCGAAATGGGGGTATCCCTGAGGAATGAATGTTTTGGGGCGGCTCATCCTTTTTATATGCCTATCTGGCTGTTGATGTCGCTTACGTAAAAGCTGTATAGGGCTCAGACAAAACTCCGATGTACAAATCCGCTACTTGGACTCTCAAGGTGGGAAGCAGGCAAGTCCTGGAAAGTACCTCTTGCGATTTTTTGCGTTTGTAGAAACAGATTTTCGCCGAAGTGCCGTTGCCTACGGGACTTCGCATCAGTCTCCAACCATTATCAGGCAATAACCTATGATTAAGATCCGAAAGGGATTGGATTTGCCTATCACAGGCAATCCAAGGCAAACCATAGAGGACGGTCCGACAATCCGCAGCGTTGCTGTCATTGGCTTTGATTACCACGGTATGAAGCCGACCATGACAGTCAAACCGGGTGATAGGGTCAAACGAGGTCAAGAGTTGTTTAGCGACAAAAAGACCTCTGGTGTCATCTATACCTCACCGGCGTCCGGTACAGTCTCGGCTGTTCATCGCGGCGCGCAGCGCGTCTTCCAGTCGGTCGTAATTGATATAGACGGCGATGATTATATCGAGTTTGAGCGCTACCCCTCCTCGCAGCTCCAGAGCTTGGAGCGCGATCAGGTGCGTGACAACTTGCTGAAATCCGGCCTGTGGACCGCGTTGCGAACGCGTCCATACAGTAAAGTGCCGTCACCAGAGTCGACGCCGAACTCCCTCTTTGTCACAGCAATGGATACCAATCCGCTTGCCGCTGATCCGACCGTTATCATTAACGACAAAGCGCAAGCGTTCAGCGATGGGTTGACCGTGCTGGCCCGCCTGCTAGATGGCAAAGTCTTTGTTTGTCATGCTCCCGAAGTTCAATTACCTAAAGGGCAGGGCGGCAACATTGTCTATCAGGCTTTTGGCGGCGTGCATCCGGCCGGTAATGCCGGTACTCATATCCACTTTCTCGATCCGGTCAGCGCTAAAAAGACCGTCTGGACCATCGGTTACCAGGATGTCATAGCGGTCGGCGAACTGTTTGTCACAGGCCAGCTGCCGGTTGAGCGAGTTGTCTCACTGGCGGGTCCTCAGGTGACCAACCCACGCTTGATACGCACGCGTCTGGGGGCGAGTTTAGATGAAATCACAGCGGGTCAGCTTAAAGACGGTGAGAGCCGAGTGATCTCGGGTTCCGTTTTCGGCGGACGCTTTGGCGGCGCCGCGGTTCGCTATCTGGGACGGTTCCACAATCAAATCAGTGTTTTGGAAGAAGGGCGCGAGCGCACACCTTTTCATTACTTACGTCCTGGCTTTAAGAGCTTTTCGGTGCTGCCCATTTATATCTCCAAAGTTCTTGGCGGTAAGTTTTCTTTTACCACCTCCACCAATGGGAGTGAGCGGGCGATGGTACCAGTGGGCGCCTACGAAAGGATTATGCCCCTCGATATGCTGCCCACCCAGTTGTTGCGCTCTTTGATCGTCGACGACACAGAAGTGGCCCAGCAGCTCGGTTGTCTCGAGCTGGATGAAGAAGATCTCGCCCTGTGTACATTCGTTTGTCCAGGCAAATACGAATACGGCCCGATGCTGCGCCGTAATCTGACGCGCATTGAACTTGAGGGGTGAGGCATGAGCTTGCGACGTTTATTAGACAATATGGAGCCGCACTTCCATAAAGGCGGGCGCTTCGAAAAGTGGTATGCGCTCTATGAAGCGGCGGATACCATTTTTTACAAACCGGCAGATGTCACCAAGACCACCGCTCATGTGCGCGACGGCATCGACCTCAAGCGCATTATGATCACGGTTTGGCTATGTACATTTCCGGCAATGCTTTTCGGTATGTACAACGTGGGTCTACAGGCCAACATCATTCTGGATGGTGCCGGCCTTGAAGGTTGGCGCGGCGCGCTGTTGGCCGTACTGACGAGTCACAATCCAGCGAGCATTTGGGACAACTTCTTACTAGGTGCCGCCTATTTTGTGCCGATCTACGCGACGGTGTTTATTGTCGGCGGATTCTGGGAAGTCCTCTTCGCCATGAAGCGCGGGCATGAAGTCAACGAAGGTTTCTTCGTCACTTCGGTCCTTTTTGCGTTGATATGTCCACCAGACCTGCCCCTATGGCAAGCCGCTTTGGGTATCAGCTTCGGTGTTGTTGTGGGTAAAGAAATCTTTGGCGGCACAGGTAAAAACTTCATTAACCCAGCACTGGCTGGCCGGGCGTTTCTGTTTTTTGCTTATCCGGCTGATATCTCCGGTGACGACGTGTGGACGGTTGTTGACGGTTACAGCGGCGCGACACCTCTATCGATTGTAGCTCAACAAGGTGTGTCTGCTCTGTCCGGTCACCTTACCTGGATGGACGCGTTTCTCGGCTTCGAGCACGGCTCGATAGGTGAGACTTCAACCTTGGCTGTGGCGATCGGCGGCATTATTTTGTTGGTGATGGGGATCGCCTCAACACGCATCGTTCTCGGCACCGTTATCGGAACTATAGTAACGGCGTTGCTATACAACTGGGCGGGTGGTGACAGCTCTAATCCAATGTTTGCAATGCCGTTCTGGTGGCACTTTGTCTTGGGCGGGTATGCGTTCGGCTTGTTCTTTATGGCGACGGATCCCGTGTCAGCCTCGATGACCAATACAGGGAAATGGTGGTTTGGCGCGCTGATCGGCTTTATGGTCGTGACTATCCGGGTGGTGAATCCGGCGTTCCCAGAGGGCATGATGCTGGCAATTCTCTTTGCCAATATGTTTGCCCCGACCATCGACTACTTCGTTGTTCAATCCAATATCAAGCGGAGACTGGCGCGTGGCTAAACAACAGACTGCAAAATACACCATCGTCGTGACTTTGGTGATGTGCCTTGTGGCATCCGTTCTGGTGGCTGGTTCCGCCGTTTTGCTGAGACCATATCAAGTCGCCAATAAAACTGAAGACTTCCGTAAAAATGTGCTGAGCATTGCCGGAATTTATGATCCTGCACAGTCGGTAGATGAGCAATTCGGAAAGATCGAGGTCAAGTTGGTTGACTTGCAAACGGGTCGATTCAGCGACGCTATCACCGACCTGGATAAATTTGACCAAGTTGCCTCGGCGAAAAATTCTGAGTTATCCGACAGGCTTTCAGCGGGAGAGGATATCGCTAAGATCATTCGCCGTGAGAAATATGCCAAGGTGTTTATTGTTAACGACGCTGACGGGCTTTCCAAGCTGATTCTGCCCGTTCGCGGTTATGGACTGTGGTCCACCATGGCAGGCTTTCTTGCGTTGGATAAGGATTTGAATACCGTCATCGGCTTTGGCTTTTATGACCAAAAGGAAACCCCGGGACTGGGTGGTGAAGTCGACAATCCGGCTTGGAAGGCGATGTGGATAGGTAAGAAAATATACTCCGAAGAGGGCGAAGTCCGAATCGACGTGTTGAAAGGGCATGTGGATGAAAATACCCCGAATGCCGAATACAAGGTCGACGGTTTATCCGGCGCGACACTCACCAGCATCGGTGTGGAGAATTTGTTGCACTTTTGGATGGGTGAAAAGGGCTACAAACCGTTTATTGAAAACCTGAAAAATGGGGAGGCTTAAGCATGAGCTTCAAGGCTAAAGAACTCATCATCAAACCGATTTTCGACAACAATCCCGTCGTTCTACAGATCTTGGGTATTTGCTCGGCACTGGCGGTAACCTCCAGTGTGCAGGTGAGTATGGTGTTGGCCATCGGTCTAACTTTAGTGGCAGGATTTTCCAATTTGTTCGTGTCACTGGTGCGCAATTACCTTCCCAGTAATGTCCGAATCATCGCGCAGATGATCATAATTTCGGGCTTGGTGATTATCGTGGACCAAGTGCTAAAAGCCGTGGCTTACGATACCAGTAAGCAGTTGTCCGTATTCGTAGGTCTGATTATCACCAACTGCATTGTTATGGGGCGCACCGAAGCGTTTGCGCTGAAAAATCCACCGCTGCCCAGCTTTTTGGATGGCATAGGTCACGGCCTCGGCTATTCGATGCTGTTGTTTGTCGTTGCCACGGTGCGTGAGCTGTTTGGTGCCGGCAAGTGGTTCGGGATCGAGATTCTACCTACTGTCACCAATGGTGGTTGGTATGTGCCGAACGGTCTTTTTCTGTTGCCGCCGAGCGCATTCTTTATCATCGGCTTCATTATCTGGGTTTTGCGTACCTGGAAGAAAAACCAGGTAGAGAAACTCGAATATAAAATTTCCCCCAATAGTGTTGTTACAAAGGAGATCGCATAATGGAATATTTCCTAAGTTTGTTCGTGCGCTCCGTTTTTATCGAAAATATGGCGTTGGCATTCTTTTTGGGAATGTGTTCATTTCTCGCACTGTCCAAAAAAGTTAATGCCGCCATCGGATTGGGGATTGCCGTCATAGTGGTGCAAACCATCACCGTACCGGCCAACAACCTCATTCTGAATTACTTGCTCAAGGAAGACGCTTTGGTGTGGTTGGGTATCACTGGTGTGGACCTGACCTTCCTCACATTTATTTCGTTTATTGGAGTCATCGCCGCGATTGTGCAGATTATGGAAATGGTGATGGATAAATACCTGCCCGCCCTGTACAACGCACTGGGTGTTTTTCTTCCGTTGATTACCGTTAACTGCGTCATTATGGGGGGCTCCCTTTTTATGATGGAGCGCGATTACCGGTTTGGCGAGAGCGTCGTTTACGGTTTTGGCTCTGGCGCTGGCTGGGCATTGGCGATTTTGCTTCTAGCTGGTGTTCGCGAAAAAATGAAATACTCCGATGTACCCGAAGGTCTGCGTGGCTTGGGTATCACTTTTATCACCGTGGGTTTGATGTCATTGGGCTTTATGTCCTTTGGCGGCATTTCCCTCTAAGGCCTGACGAGGATACACGGTATGGGTTTAGAAATTATCCTTGGCGTCGTGATGTTTACGGTGATCGTCCTATCGTTGGTGATGATCATTCTTGCCGCGCAAGCCAAGCTGGTTAGTAGTGGTGCAGTTCAAATTGTCATTAATGACGAAAAAACAATATCAGTACCTGCTGGTGGCAAGTTGTTGCAAACTCTCGCGACCAATAATGTATTTCTGGCATCTGCTTGTGGCGGTGGCGGCAGCTGTGCACAGTGCAAATGTATTGTGGACGAAGGTGGTGGCTCTATTTTGCCAACAGAAGAAAACCACTTTACTCGCCGGGAGCAAAATGAAGGTTGGCGTTTGAGCTGCCAAGTACCGGTAAAACAGGACATGAGGATTCATGTTCCCGAAGAGGTATTTGGTGTAAAACAATGGGAGTGTGTCGTCGAGTCCAACCCCAACGTCGCCACTTTTATTAAAGAATTGACGCTGCGTCTTCCAGAAGGCGAAAACGTCGACTTCCGCGCAGGCGGGTATGTTCAGCTGGAGTGTCCACCTCACCACGTAAAATATTCGGATTTCGATATAGAGCCGCAATTCCGTGGTGACTGGGAGCGTTTTGGCTTCTTCAAATTGGAATCCAAAGTGACGGAGCCGGTTATTCGCGCCTACTCCATGGCGAACTACCCGGATGAGAAAGGCATTGTTAAGTTCAACATCCGCATTGCGACGCCTCCGCCGAAGTCCCAGGGTATTCCACCCGGCCAAATGTCGTCTTACGTCTTCAATCTGAAGCCGGGCGACAAGGTTACGGTTTATGGACCATTTGGTGAGTTCTTTGCGCGGGACACAGATGCGGAGATGGTGTTCATTGGCGGCGGTGCCGGCATGGCGCCCATGCGCTCGCATATTTTTGATCAGCTGCGCCGGATCAAGACGGACCGGAAGATTTCTTTCTGGTACGGTGCCCGCTCGCTACGCGAACTCTTCTACAAAGAAGAGTACGATCAGCTGCAAGAGGAAAACGAGAATTTTAAGTGGCATATAGCCTTGTCAGATCCTCAAGCAGAGGACAACTGGAGCGGCTTAACGGGTTTTATTCACAATGTTCTCTATGAAGAGTACCTCAAAGATCACCCCGCGCCAGAAGACTGTGAGTACTACATGTGCGGTCCTCCGATGATGAACGCAGCGGTGATTAAGATGCTGAAAGATCTCGGCGTTGAGGATGAGAACATCATGCTGGATGACTTCGGGGGCTGATCAAGCCTTGTAGATAGACCTTAGGAAGCGAGGCTGCATAAGCACCCTCGCTTTTTCTTTTTGAAATTGGCTGAATTGAAGTGTCAAAGTAAGTTGAAGGCCAAAGTAAAGGGCGCAGATGCTATCGGGAAGGAGTATCGCGCGAAATCGCTCTGTCAGCTGTTAAGAGGTGAATATGACAACTATATTTTTAACGTTCTGTATTTTATTGCTCGTAGTTGCGGGTATGGCGATAGGGGTAATGGTTCGAGGTCAGCCGATCAAAGGGTCTTGCGGCGGTATCGCGTCCCTCGGTATGGGGCAGGCGTGTGACATCTGCGGCGGCGATAAAAATAAGTGTGAAAAGGAAGGTGATGCCCCAGAGGCCGACTCCGACTCGGAAGAAAAGCAAAGTTTGGCTTATAACGCTGCGAAAAAGTAATAAGCAACTGAAAACACGCATAAAATGAAGCGGAACGAACCGATGACACAAGGGTGAGGAACTAAGGGTATGGCGGATTACACCTACGATTTTTTGGTGATTGGGGCGGGGCCGGCTGGTGAGGCAGCGGCTATGGCGGCGACCAAAAGCGGGCTTAAAGTTGGAGTTGTCGACGATACCGGAAGTTTGGGAGGAAATTGCACGCATAAGGGCACAATCCCATCTAAATCCATACGCCACGCCGTCAAGCAGGTGATTCACTATCGACAGCAGCCAGAAGTACTGCAGATGGCTTCTCTTCCGCCCATTTCCTACCCGACCATTCTCGCTTCGGCTCAGAAGATCATTCCGCGCAAGGTAGCGATGCATAAATCCTACTTTATGCGCAATCGAATATATGTGCACTCTGGAACGGCACATTTCGCCGGGCCCAAGCAGGTGAACGTACAGCTGCCTTATGGGGTGACGGATCGTATTACGGCGGAAAATGTACTGATCGCTACTGGATCGCGGCCCTATCGGCCCGCAGAAGTCGATTTTACCCATCCGCGGATTTATGACAGCGATACCATTCTCGAGATGAACCACACCCCACGGACGTTGATTATCTACGGCGCTGGTGTAATCGGCTGCGAGTACGCGTCCATTTTTTCTGGGTTGGGTGTCAAAGTGGATCTTATTAACACCCGGGAGCACCTGTTGGAGTTTTTAGACGGTGAGATTTCCGATGCCCTGAGCTATCACCTGCGAGAAAAAGGTGTGCTAGTGCGCCAGCTCGAAGAGTTTGAGAGTCTACAGGCGACCGATCACGGGGTTTCGTTGAAACTGCAATCGGGTAAACGCATCAAGGCAGACGCCTTGTTGTGGTGCAACGGGCGCTCTGGCAATACGGAGCTGCTGCAATTGGAGAACGCCGGTTTGCAGGCGAACCATCGGGGGCAGATCGAGGTGGACGAGGAATACCGCACGGTGCAATCCAATATCTACGCCGCTGGAGACGTGATCGGCTGGCCCAGTCTTGCCAGTGCGTCTTATGACCAGGGGCGAGCGGTAGTATCTTCCATTACGGGTGAGCCCGTGCGCCGCGTAACCGATGCGCCTACGGGGATTTATACCCTGCCGGAAATCAGCTCGGTAGGCAAAACAGAAGCCGAACTCACCGCAGCGAAAATTCCCTATGAGGTGGGCAGAGCATTCTTTAAGGACATCGCCAAAGCACAGATTAGTGGCGAAGAAGTGGGGATGCTGAAGATCCTGTTCCACTTGGACACCCTGGAGATTTTAGGCATTCACTGCTTCGGTGCTGAGGCGGCCGAGATCATCCACATTGGCCAAGCGATTATGAATCAAGAGGGCGCGGCCAATAGCGTCGAGTACTTCACCAATACAACCTTCAACTACCCGACCATGGCCGAAGCCTACAGGGTTGCCGCCTTAAATGGCCTCAACCGCTTGCACCGCCAGTAGCCGCACCCAGGTGTGACATAAAGCGCCGGACAAACCAACGCTTTATGTCACCATCAGTTAGTTCTTGGGCGGCATTTTGACAACGGAATGGATGACATGGTCGCCCTCAAAATACACAGTGAACTGCTCGTAGTCCCAGGTGTAAATAGGCGGTGTTCCAACGGGGCCGGAGCGCTCTAAAGGTTGGCCGAACTTCTCTTCCACATGCGCTTTGCGCATCCCCGTTTTCGGAGACTCAACTCCCCACGCCTGGCCCTGCTGGCCGAGCGGTATCACCACTGTATCGGCATAGCCAGCACCACTGAAAAGCGGAATTAAGGCGCCCAAGCAGCAAGCCAGAATAAAAGGCCGACGCTGTGACGCAGAAGTGCGAATTAGGTTCATTGATTGCTCTCCGATGTTGAACTTTGTTTGCGCTGACTGACCTGTGCCCGAATGATCTGGCGCGCCAACTCCTGGCGATCCTGCTCGCGCAAGCGATGGAACTTGGCGCCGATACGGTACCCATCGTCGCCTTGATCCTCGCAGCGAACGACCGAAGCGAAGACTATCACGGGCGTGTAACTGGGTAAAAAAATCATTCGCAAAACCAGAAAGTTTCCCTTGTATAAGGCGCGATCGCTGTTGAAAGCGACCCCTTCTTCACCCAGGCTGAGGCGTTCCGTTCTGTCATTTTCACCCGAAATAAACATGCTGTGGCGTGCGATAAGGTCGATTTTTTGATTCAGCTTGTGAAGGTAATCACCCAAGAGGCGCTGCTTGTCGCTGATGATTTTGAGAAGTTGCTGTGCCTCCCGGTCGACGCGCCTTAGTTCGGCGACCAAGTGCAGTGCCAGGCCGTCGCCAATGGACTGTTCCGGCTCTTGCTCTTCGGCGGTGTGATTGTCTACCACGCGGAAGTCAAAGATCACATCGTCACTGACGCGAAAGGTGTTGCGGCGTTGTGGGGGCGGAGGGGTTGTCATAAGACTGGCTCGCAGTGGTTCTAGCTCAGCAGCATTCGGATTAACCAATAATAGCGTATCGTGCACCTGTTCCGCTGGTGCGCTTACAGGTTTCACCTTTTGGCGGCAATCTGTAAGGGACTATAATCCGCGTTTGTTCTAATTTGAGCCGTTCTAATGATTCAGTTGCAGGCCCTCGGTCTTCAGTTGGGGACCAAAGTCCTCCTCGAAAAAGCCGATCTCACCGTCTACCCCGGACAAAAGTGGGGAATTATCGGCGCCAATGGCAGTGGCAAGTCCAGTCTGTTCAAACTTCTTCTGGGCGAGCTTCAGCAGGACAGTGGCACTTTACATATCCCCAAAGACTGGGTGTTGGCGCATATGGCGCAGGAAGTCGCACATCAGAGTCGAGTCGCTCTGGACTATGTGATCGACGGTGATGCGGCACTGCGCGAACTCGAAGCGCAAATTGCCAGTGAGACCGATGGGGAGCGCCTCGCGCGGTTTTACAGTCAATTAGAGGCCCATGACGGTTACACCGCGGACGCCCGGGCCCAAAAGCTGTTGCGGGGACTCGGGTTTACCGCTGAAGATGTTGCCCGCAACCTTAAGGAGTTTTCCGGGGGCTGGCGCATTCGCCTTAATCTGGCGAGGGCTTTGATGTGCCGCTCCGATCTTTTGCTGCTCGATGAGCCGACCAACCACCTGGATCTCGACGCAACGCTTTGGCTAGAGCAGTGGCTCAACCAGTATCCTGGGACGCTCATGATCGTCTCTCACGACCGCGATTTTCTCGATAATGTCGTCGGCAATATCGTCAACTTCGAAAACACTCGCTTAATCAGCTACAGCGGCAACTACTCGGCCTACGAAAAACAAAAAGCGGAGCGCTTGGCGAACCAAGCCGCCGCCTTTACTAAGCAGCAAGAGCGCATCGCGGAGATCGAGGACTTTGTGCGCCGGTTTCGCGCCAAAGCGACCAAGGCCAAGCAGGCACAAAGTCGTCTAAAAGAGCTGGAGCGCATGGAGAAAATTGCGCCGGCGCATGTGGATTCGCCGTTTACCTTTCGCTTTCCCGACCCTGAGCGGGTCCCACAGCAGCTCCTGACCTTCAGCGATGCGGAGATCGGTTATGCCGGCAAGGCTGTGTTGCAGCGCGTGAACGTGAATGTGCTCGGCCAATCCCGTATTGGTTTGCTGGGTCACAATGGTGCGGGTAAATCCACCTTTATCAAGGGACTGATTGGTGCGCTCGACTTAAGGGGGGGCGAGCGAGTGGTATCGGCGCATCTGCAGATTGGTTACTTTGCGCAGCATCAGCTGGAGGCCCTGGACCTGGAAGCCTCCTGTGCACTGCACTTACAGCGCCTGAGTCCTACCGCTTCAGAACAGGAGATTCGCAATTTCCTCGGCGGTTTCGACTTTCGGGGCGAACGAGCGTTCGAAGCCATAAGACATTTCTCCGGCGGTGAAAAAGCCCGCCTCGCGCTGGCGATCCTGGCTTGGCAGAAGCCGAATCTGCTGGTTCTGGATGAGCCCACCAACCATCTCGATCTCGAAGTGCGCCACGCGTTAACCCTGGCCCTGCAAACCTATGCAGGCGCGATTGTCGTGGTTTCTCACGACCGACATCTGTTGCGCAACACCGTCGATGAATTTTGGTTGATTGATAGTGGACGGGTTGAGCCTTTTGCCGGCGACCTGGCGGACTATCAGAGCTGGTTGGCGGAGGATAAATCAGCCACAGAGCCTGACGAGCGTCCCGCGAATGAAAACAAGCAAGCGGAGAAAGATAAAAAGACTCAGCGGCAAAATGCGGCGGCGGCACGCGAAAAGCTAAAGCCCTTCACCCAGGCGATTCGCCAGATCGAGCAAAAAATGGAAGCCGCACAAAAGAAGCTCGACCAAGTGGAACAAAAGCTAGCCGCACCAGAGCTATATGAAAGTGCGGGGCCGGAGTTGCAAGTGTTGCTAAAAGAGCAGGGAGCATTGCGGCAGGAGCTGAGTCAACTGGAAGAGTCGTGGTTGGAAAAAAGCCACGAGTTGGAGCAATTTCAGCAAGCGCTTTGAGGGGCGGAGAATAATGATGCAGAGAATCAAGCAATATATGTGCGTTGCTCAGCTGCTTGTCGGCCTGGGTGTCGCGGCAACGGTTTTAGCGGCCGGTGATGAGAAATTAAAGCTGAAGGGACAGTGGCAGCAAGGCGGCATTGTCTTTGGCAAGGTTGCGCCGGGATATGAAGTGAAAGTGGGAGATCGCCGCGTTCGTGCCACCGATACCGGAGAGTTTGTTTTTGGTCTTGCTGCTGATGCGCCTGCAGAATTCACCCTTGAGCTTATTCACCCCAAGGGTCAAGTGGAGCGTTTACGTTATGAGGTAAAGCAGCGCAGCTACAAGGTGCAGCACATCAACGGTGTTGAACAGAAGCACGTGACGCCGCCGCCGGAATTAACCGCTCGCATTCAGCGCGAGGCGGAGCTTACGCGCAAGGCGCGCCAACGCGACGATTCACGAACAGACTTTCTGCAGGACTTCATATGGCCGGTTGCAGGGCCTATTACCGGTGTATATGGCAGTCGCCGTGTGTACAATGGCACGCCGCGGTCACCTCACTACGGGCTGGATATTGCTGCGCCGACAGGGACACCGGTGGTGGCGCCAGCCGGGGGGATAGTCACTCTCGCAGAGGATGATTTGTTTTACTCGGGCGGAACACTCATCCTGGACCACGGCCACGGCTTGTCGTCGACTTTTATCCATTTGAGCAAAATCTTGGTGGCCGCTGGCGATAAGGTCCAGCAAGGCCAAGCGATTGCAGAAGTGGGTGCGACCGGGCGTGTGACGGGCCCGCATCTGGACTGGCGGATGAACTGGTTTGAGGTGCGCCTTGATCCGGCGCTACTGATGGCGAATACGCCCATGCCGAGAACAACTAAAGCTTCCACCAAAGAGTGATCTTATGACCGAGACCATCGATAAAAAGCTGCTCAGTATTTTGGTTTGTCCCGTCAGTAAAGCGCCATTGATCTACGAACGCGACAACGCAGAGCTGGTATGTCCTGCCAGTGGCTTGGCGTATCCCATTCGCGACGGCATTCCGGTGATGCTGGAATCTGAAGCCCGTCAGATTACCCTTGAAGAAAAAGAAAAATATTCGTAGTCAAAACGGAGGCAACCATCATGGCAACCATCTTCAGCAAGATCATTGCGGGGGAGATCCCGACAGAATTCCTTTATCAGGATGATCTGTGCGTGTGCATCCGAGACATAGCGCCGCAAGCACCTACACACTTATTAATTATCCCCAAAAAACCGATAAGCACTCTGGCCGATGCCGGGGCCGAGGATCAGACGTTGCTGGGGCATTTGCTATTGAAAGCGGGCGACATTGCTCGCCAGATGGGTGTAGGGGATGCATTCCGGTTGGTCATCAATAATGGCGCCGATGCTGGGCAGACGGTATTTCATTTGCACATCCACCTGCTTGCCAACAAACAATTCAGCGAAGGCAGTTTAGGCATGTAAAGCGTGCCACTATGACTCATATCGGCATCTGCGACCGCGGATGCCCTATGCTCGAAGCCGGGCAACCCTTATACTTGACACCTTTTTTGCGGGCGCACGATTGCCCTGACACTTGCGTCTGACGATCTTTACCGGATTTGGTTGATTTATGAAAAGTGCTGAAATTCGCCAAGCATTTCTATCCTATTTTGCCCGCAATGGACACACACCGGTTCCGAGCAGCTCGCTCGTGCCCGGAAATGATCCCACACTGCTGTTTACCGCCGCTGGGATGGTGCAATTTAAAGATGTTTTTCTCGGTGCAGAAAAGCGCCCTTACACTCGTGCCGCCAGTGCTCAGCGCTGCGTGCGCGCGGGCGGCAAGCACAATGATCTGGAAAATGTCGGTTATACCGCTCGGCACCACACCTTCTTTGAGATGCTCGGCAACTTTAGTTTCGGCGATTATTTCAAGCGCGACGCCATCCGCTTTGCCTGGGAGTTCCTCACCGATGTATTGCAGTTGCCGCCGGAGCGCCTTTGGATCACCGTCCATTTAAGTGACGACGAAGCGGCGGATATCTGGATTAACGAAATTGGGGTAAGCCCTCAGCGGTTTTCGCGCCTAGACGAGGATAACTTCTGGCAGATGGGCGACACTGGGCCCTGTGGTCCGAGTTCGGAGATCTTTTACGATCATGGGCCGGACGTGCCCGGTGGGCCACCGGGCAGCCCGGACGATGGGCTCGACCGCTATATCGAAATTTGGAATCTGGTGTTTATGCAGTTTGAGCGCCAGGCCAACGGCGAGTTGGTGCCGCTGCCCAAACCCTCAGTCGATACCGGGATGGGTCTTGAGCGCATTGCTGCGGTGATGCAGGGAGTCCACAGCAACTACGAGATCGACCTGTTCCAGGCATTACTACACGCCACCTCAGAGGTGACCGGATGCCGTGACTTGGAAGAGAAATCTCTTCGCGTCATCGCGGATCACATACGCTCCTGCGCATTTTTAATTGCCGATGGTGTGTTGCCCTCTAACGAAGGTCGGGGGTATGTGCTGCGCCGAATTATTCGCCGGGCGGTTCGTCATGGCCACAAAGTCGGTCAGCAAAAGCCGTTTTTCCATAAGCTGGTGGCAGCGTTGGTGGTCCAGATGGGCGAAGCCTATCCCGATTTGGCCGCCCAGCAGCAGCACATTGAGAAAGTTTTATTGGCTGAAGAAGAGCAGTTTGCCAAGACGCTCGACAAAGGCTTGGCGGTGCTGGAAGGGAAGCTCAATACTTTGGCTGGCACTGTGATTCCGGGCGATGTGATTTTTACGCTTTACGACACTTACGGTTTTCCTGCGGACTTGACCAACGACATCGCGCGCGAGCGCGGCTTGACCTTGGATATGACGGCGTACGATGCTTTGATGGAGCAACAGCGTGAGCGCGCCCGCTCCTCTGGTGCTTTTAAAGTCGACTATACAACCGGCCTCGATCTAACCGGCGAAACAGCCTTTAAAGGTTATGACGGACTCAGTTGTGAAACCTCCGTAACGGCATTGGTGCGCGGGCGCTTCCAGGTGGATCGCCTCTCCGAAGGCGAGGAGGGCGTGGTGGTGTTGGAAAACACGCCTTTTTATGCCGAGTCCGGTGGTCAGGTAGGTGATAGCGGCGTTATTGAAAGTGCGTCGGGGCGCTTTGAAGTGCTGGACTGCCAAAAAGATGGCAATCATCACCTGCATATTGGTCGAGTTACTCGCGGTGAGCTTGTTCTCAATGCACAGGTTAGCGCCACCGTCGGCCAAGGTGTGCGTCAGGCGACCGCTTTAAATCACTCGGCAACACACTTATTGCACGCCGCGCTAAGGCAAGTGTTAGGCACTCATGTTGCGCAGAAGGGCTCACTGGTTGACTCTCAGCGCTTGCGTTTTGACTTTGCTCATTTTGAAGCGGTGAGCGACGAGCAAGTGCAGCAAATTGAAGCTCTAGTAAACGACCAAATCCGCCAGAACACGGAGATTGCCACTGAGGAATGTGATATCGAAGAGGCTCGGCAAAAAGGTGCGCTTGCGCTGTTTGGCGAGAAGTACGGCGAACGTGTGCGCGTGTTGACTATGGGAGACGGCTTTTCCGTCGAGCTTTGCGGCGGCACTCATGCCAAGCGCACGGGGGATATAGGCCTGTTTCGTATTACCTCGGAGTCGGGAATTGCATCTGGGGTAAGAAGGATTGAAGCGGTAACCGGCGCCGGAGCGTTTGACTATATGACGCAGGCTCAGAAAAAACTGGCGATTGCTGCGCAAATGTTAAAGACCGCACCGGATTCCGTGGTGGAAAAGCTGGATGCTCTGCTGGCGCACAATCGACAGCTGGAAAAAGAGCTAGTCGCGCTCAAGAGTAAGTTAGCAGCTGCGTCCATTGACGAATGGCTCAATGAGGCCGAAGAGATAAAAGACGTTCGCGTGTTGGTGAAACTGGTTGACGGAAATGACGCGAAGTTGCTGCGCGATCTGGTTGATCGGTTGAGAAATAAGCTAGGTCGATCCGCCGTACTGCTGGCCGGCACTGACGGCGAGCGCGTTAATTTAGTGGCGGGTGTCAGTAAAGATGCGACCGCGATTATAAAAGCTGGCGACATGGTAAAAACCGTCGCTGAGCAGATTGGCGCCAAGGGTGGTGGCCGCCCCGATATGGCTCAGGGAGGAGGGCAAGATAACGGCAATCTTCCGCAAGCCCTGACGGCGTTGAAAGAATCACTCCGCCAAAGTTGATGCGAATGAAAATATTTTGCGCAATTGGTCGCTTTTTGCCGGTGGCCAGTTAACAACCGGGGGCAATTCGTGTTTAATTGGCGCCCCTCAGGCTGGCATCGCAAAGTCAGGTTCTGGGCTCGGTAAAAAACAATGGTGGTTTTGGCCGTTATCGCCACAACCGTAACGGGGATTATCTGAAATAGGCACAGCATGAGTCTGATTGTGCAGAAGTACGGTGGTACCTCTGTTGGCACTATAGAGCGCATCAAGGCGGTCGCGGCCAAAGTTTGTAAGTATCGCCAGCAAGGGCACGACATTGTCGTGGTCCTTTCCGCCATGAGCGGTGAAACCAACCGTCTCATAGGTCTGGCGAAGGAAATTCAAAAGAATCCTGACCCGCGTGAGCTGGATGTTCTGGTCTCCACCGGAGAGCAGGTCACCATCGCGCTGCTGTGTATGGCGCTAATGGAAATGGGGCAGGATGCGCGCTCTTATACGGGTACACAAGTCAAAATCTTAACGGATAGCGCGCACACCAAAGCGCGTATTCAGAAGATTGATGTAGAGCGCATGCAGGCCGACTTGAAGGCAGGGCGAGTGGTTGTCGTCGCCGGCTTTCAGGGGGTCGATGCGATCGGCAATATCACGACTTTGGGGCGCGGCGGTTCCGATACCACTGGAGTGGCGTTGGCGGCTGCACTGAAAGCGGATGAGTGCCAAATTTATACGGATGTTGACGGGGTTTACACCACCGATCCCCGAGTGGACGAAAAGGCGCGTCGGCTCGAAAAGGTTACCTTCGAAGAAATGCTGGAAATGGCTAGCCTCGGCTCCAAGGTGCTGCAGATCCGCGCAGTGGAGTTTGCGGGCAAATATAATGTTCCCCTGCGTGTCTTATCGTCATTCCAGGATGGCCCTGGCACATTGATCACCACTGATGAGGAATTGTCGACTATGGAACAAGCTGTAGTCTCCGGGATTGCTTTTAATCGCGATGAAGCCAAGATCGCTGTGCGCGGCGTGCCGGATCAGCCGGGCGTGGCTGCGCGTTTGCTGGCCCCCATTGGTGAGGCCAATATTGAAATCGACGTCATTGTTCAAAATATCGCCGCTGACCAAACAACGGACTTTACCTTCACGGTGAACCGCTCGGAGATGAACAAGGCTCGTCAAGTGGTGCAGAAAGTTGCTGACGAGCTGGGCGCGAGAGAAGTGGTGGCCGATGATTCAATCGTAAAGATATCGGTCGTAGGAGTAGGCATGCGCTCACATGCCGGTGTGGCGTCCACTATGTTCAAAGCGCTCGCAGCCGAAAATATTAATATCCAGATGATCACGACATCGGAAATCAAAGTGTCTGTGATTATCGATGAGAAATATTTAGAACTGGCTGTGCGCACCTTGCACACTGCGTTCGGGCTAGATAAAGCCACCGCCTAACTATATGATGATTGGCGCGCCAGCTCTGTGAGATTTTTGCAGGGCCCGCATCAAAAAAACCCTCAGAGGGTACTCACAGGCCTTAGCTCAGACCCACATCCATAGTGGGTATAAAAAAATAGAAGGGTCTGGTTAATGCCGCCGAAGGTGCAGCCTCTCCGGGCTACATCGTCGGTCTCACAGGATGAATGTAAGGAGAAAACCGATGTTAATATTGACCCGCCGTATTGGCGAAACCTTGATGGTTGGTGATGATGTAACGGTCACTGTGTTGGGAGTTAAAGGTAATCAAGTGCGTATAGGCGTTAATGCACCGAAAGAAATTGCCGTACACCGCGAAGAAATTTATCAGCGCATTCAGCGAGAAAAACAACAGCAGCACGAGCCTGAGCCCGGCAACTCGCTGTAAGATTTTTAAATATCAATGCTGATATAAATCCAAATAATCTCTGCATAACTATTTGAATTTTGTCAGTTTGTTGTTATTATTCTGCACCTCCTTTGCAGGCACTATTTCACAGCGAAGGAGGTGTCAAAATACGAATAATTTATTTGGTTATCGTATTTTGTTTAAACAAAAACTTTCCGTTCTGAAAGTTTTTGCCGGAGAGGTGGCCGAGTGGCCGAAGGCGCTCCCCTGCTAAGGGAGTATACCCTAAACCGGTATCGGGGGTTCGAATCCCCCCCTCTCCGCCATTTCTTGTCTGCTCAACAACTCTAGCTTTTCTTCATGTTTCCTCTGTCTCTTATCTGCGTCGGATCCCAGCGGATGAGTAGACGCGGGCCTGCCTTGGCGTTTTGTCACATCTCATCCGTTCGATCCAATGCGCCCACCTCCAAGAAAGGTGAAGCGTCAATTTGATCGGCATCCATCATGGCCGCCAAGCGCTGCAGGCTGCTCAAAATCATATTTTGCTCCCAGCTTTCCAGTTTGCGAAAGCGCTCAACAAATTGTTCCTGTAGGGGAATGGGCGCGCGATCCAGTACTTTTTCTCCCTCTTCGGTCAGGTGCAGCCAGACAAACCGTTTATCCGTTTCCGAGCGTTTTCGGATAATCAGCCCGCGACTTTCCAGGCGGCCAATGATGTTGGTAACGGTCGCTTGGCTGAGACTAATCTGGTTGGCGAGGGTGCCGATTGTGGAGTCTTCTTTATTGTTGCGGATGGCCTGCATCAACATAAGTTGCGGCGCGGTTAGTCCGACTGTTTTGGTTAGTCTTTTGGAGTGGATGTCCGCCGCGCGGATGACGCGTCGCAGGGCGGTTAGTACCTCGTGAATCTGGGTCATTCATAAGCCTCGTTCATTTTCGACATTATCTAATGGTTAGAGTGTTCTTTCATCCATCGCGATATTTTTGCTCCAAATATACTTAGATGTCTAAGTAATAAAATATCGTTTTTTAGATGGATTCCACAAAAAATTGTGATTTTGCTTGTGATGAAAGCGGTTATAGCCGATAATTCTTCGGCTCAAGTCCTTAGAGCAGTAAGTATTATGACAGAACGCTTAGACAGATTCGGCGGGGAAGCAGTGGCAGAGAAATACACTAACCCCGATCAGAAGACCGAAATCTGTGTGCGTAAGCCAACTGCGATGGATGGCCTGGCCGTTCATAGGCTTATCGCACAGTGCCCGCCGCTCGACCCCAACTCCGTTTATTGCAACCTGCTGCAGTGCTCTCATTTCGCTGACACCTCTGTTCTGGTTGAGGCGCAGGGCGAAGTTGCCGCTTTTATGTCCGGATACGTCAAACCTACCGACGCCGAAGTACTATTTGTTTGGCAGGTGGCAGTAGCAGAAGCTTGGCGAGGACGCGGTTTAGCGGGACGGATGCTGGAGGCCCTGCTTCAGCGGCGGGAGTTGCGCGCAATTCGATTTCTCGAAACTTCTATAACCCCCTCCAACGAAGCTTCAGCAAACCTATTTCGGCGATTTGCTGACAAACATCAGGCTTCGTTAACCACCTCAATTTTATTTTCGCAGGCCGAGCATTTTGCCGGCCGCCACGATGACGAAGTGCTCTTTCGCATCGGACCGTTTGGTCCGCAGAAGAGTTCGTCGCAATAACTAAGGGAGAACCCTATGTCGATATTTCAAGAGACAGAATCCAATGTCATGGTTTACGCGCGCTCGTTTCCTGTGACCTTTACCAGAGCGACCGGCGAGTTTTTATATGATCAAGACGGCGAAAAATACTTGGACTTTCTCGCGGGGGCAGGGTCACTCAACTACGGCCACAATAATCCGACATTGAAATCTGCGTTGTTGAGCTATATCGAAAGTGACGGCATCACCCACGGACTGGATATGCACACAGAAGCTAAGGCTCGCTTTCTCGAAGCGTTTCAGGGCAATATTTTGCTTCCACGCGATATGAATTATCGTTTTCAATTTACCGGTCCCACCGGTACAAATGCGGTGGAAGCTGCCTTGAAGCTGGCTCGTAAAGTCAAAAAACGCCAGAACATAGTGGCATTTACGAATGGTTTTCATGGCGTATCACTCGGCGCAGCGGCGGCGACTGGTAACCGCTTGCATCGCGGCGGTGCGGGAGTGCCGCTAACGAATGTTACACGTATGCCATATTGCGGCTATCACGGTCAGGATGTGGATACGCTTAAAATTTTTGAGCAGCAACTGAATGATCCTTCCAGTGGTTTGGATTTGCCTGCGGCAGTAATCGTCGAAGTGATCCAAGGGGAGGGCGGTTTAAATACCGCAAAAGATGCGTGGTTGCGTGGCCTGGAAAAAATCTGTCGCAAATTCGATATATTGTTGATCGTCGATGATATACAGGCTGGCTGTGGTCGATCGGGGCAGTTCTTCAGCTTTGAAAGCAGCGGCATAAAGCCGGATATGATCACTCTGTCAAAATCACTCAGTGGTTTTGGTCTGCCAATGGCGGTGGTGTTGCTTGCTCCCGAGCTGGATCAGTGGAGCCCCGGTGAGCACAACGGTACTTTTCGCGGTAATAATCACGCGTTCGTAACAGCGGCTGCGGCTTTAGAAAACTACTGGGCCGACGACACTTTCATTCGCAGTGTGCAGCACAAAGCCAGCATTATCAGCAAGACTTTGAAATCCATATCCGATCGTCACGGCAATACCACACTGCGGCCCAGAGGGCGAGGTTTGATGCAGGGGTTGGCATGTCCGTCCGGTGAAATTGCCTCGCGTATTAGCCGCGAAGCCTTCGCGCGTAAACTCATTATTGAAACATCTGGAAACCGCGGCCAAGTGGTGAAGTGTCTCTGTCCTTTAACTATTGAGGAAGAAAATCTTCGCGACGGCTTGTCGCGCCTGGCCGACAGCATAGATGCCGTACTTAAGCAGCCCGTTTCCGCCGCTTCCTGAGGAGTAATAAATGATTGTCCGAAATTTAGATGCAGCCAACCAGACTGATCGACGAGTAGTCAGTGAAGGATGGGAAAGTACCCGCTTGTTATTGCGCAACGACAATATGGGTTTTTCCTTTCACATCACAACGATTTACGAAGGTGCCGACCTGAACATGCATTATCAGAACCACCTGGAATCTGTGTATTGCATTAGCGGTGAGGGTGAAGTGGAAAGCCTTGAAGATGGCAAGGTTTATCCTATCTCTCCAGGAGTCATTTATATTCTCGATAAGCACGATCGCCATCGATTGCGTGCGAAGACAGAAATGAAAATGGCCTGTGTATTCAACCCGCCTCTGCACGGCAAAGAAGTGCATGATTCTAGCGGCGCCTATCCGCTGGAAGCTGAAACAGTTGAAAGCTGAGCCTAATACCCAGATAGACAGGGGGACTCGATGAGTCATACAGTGGAAAAAATTGGCGGCACGTCCATGAGCCAATACACCGCCGTGCGCGACAATATTATTCTCGGCCATAAAAACAAGCAGCCTGTCACCGGGCGCATTATGGTGGTATCGGCATACGGTGGCATAACGGACTTATTGCTCGAGCACAAAAAAACCGGACGCCTTGGCGTGTACGGTCTTTTTGCGGCAAACGAGGATGGTCATTCCTGGCGCGAGGCCATGGACGCGGTGCGCGAGCAGATGCTCGCCATCAATAAAGAGTTGTTTAATGAGCCAGTGAATCGAAAAAGCGCGGATGAGTTTATCACTGCGCGCCTGGATACCACCCAGCGTTGTCTCGATGATCTCCAGCGACTGTGTCAGCACGGCCACTTCTCGCTGCAAAATCACTTGCAGACGGTAAGAGAAATGCTGGCAAGCTTGGGCGAAGCCCACAGCGCTTGGAATATGACCCGAAAGTTAAACGAAGACGGCATAAAAGCGCGCTTGCTCGACCTGACGGGCTGGAACCTGCCGGAGCATTTCACTCTCGATGAGCAAATTTTAGCGAGCATCGAAGGCATTGACGTAGAGCAAGAGCTGTTGGTGGCAACCGGTTATGCCCATTGCAAAAGCGGCCTGATGGCGACTTTTGATCGCGGTTATAGCGAGATGACCTTCAGCCGCATTGCCGTTTTGACCGGTGCACGCGAAGCACTGATTCACAAAGAATATCACCTCAGTAGCGCCGACCCGCGCTTGGTTGGCGAGGAAAAAGTGGTGCCCATAGGGCGCACGAATTATGACGTGACGGATCAGTTGGCCAACTTAGGGATGGAGGCCATTCATCCCCGAGCAGCTAAAGGTTTGCGTCAGAGCAGCATTCCGCTGCGGGTGAAAAACACCTTTGAGCCAGAGCACAGCGGCACTTTGATTACTGGCGATTATGTGAGCGAAAAGCCCTGTGTGGAAATTATCGCCGGACGCAAAAATGTCTTTTCAATGGAATTTTTTGATCAGGATATGGTGGGGGACTTTTACCGCTACGAAACCGCCTTATTGGAGATTTGTAAGCGCTTCAAGGCCGGGCCGGTCACCAAGGATGTCAACGCCAACACCATCACTTACTACCTGAGTGCAAACATTAAAAATGTTAAGCGTGTCGAGCAGGAGCTTCAGCGTCAATTCCCCGACTCGGAGATCAAAACTCGCAAGGTTGCCATAGTCTCCGCCATCGGCAGCGATATGAAGGTTCCGGGAATATTGGCAAAGACGGTGGCGGCTCTCGCCGATGCCGGCATCAGTATTCTCGCTGTGCATCAGTCGATGCGTCAGGTAGATATGCAGTTTGTGGTGGACGAAGAAGATTACACACTTGCGGTGCAGAGTCTGCATAAATGCTTGATTGAGGTTCACAACCATGGCATCGCTATATGCGCAGCCTGAGATGGCTGGGCATAGGGTTGTTGTTTCTGTGTCCCTTGTTGGGCGCGCAGGAATCGACGTCAGAAGAAGAGAGGCTGGCGGGACAAGTGGAGGAGTTGGCCGAGCCTCTTTATACGCCTTTTATTGAGCGTTACATCCTCGATGAGTTAAAACAATTGCGCACGGACATGGCCACCCAGCGGGTGGAGTTGATGGAAAAAATTCTCGATCGGGATTTAATGGTCAGCGACAAGGCCATGAGCTACGCCTCCAATACCGTTACATATTTTTTCTATCTGATCGCCGCGGTGAGCTCCATCTTAGTGATTGTCGGTTGGACATCCATTCGCGATATTCGCGACAAGGTGCACAGCGTAGCGGACAAGGAAGTGCAAAAACTGGTGGATGCTTACGAGAAGCGCTTGCATGCAATTGAAAAACAGTTGATGCAAAAAACTCGGCACATCGACGAAAACCGCTTACAAATCGAAAAAACCCAGGAAGTGCACTCCATGTGGTTGCGCGCGGCGCAGGAGCATTCCATTCATAGCAAGATTTCGATCTATGATGAAATTCTCCGCTTGCGCCCCCTTGATGTGGAAGCCTTGACCTACAAAGCGGACACCGTATTGGAGCTGGGCGAGCCCCAGTGGGCAAAAAACCTTTGCCAAAGAGCACTGGAGCTCGATCCACAATATGGCTATGCACACTATCAACTGGCCTGTGCCAATGTGGCACTCAATGATTTTGATGAAGCCGTGGCAGGGCTTGCCCGGGCCATGCGGTTCAGTGATGCCGTCATTGAGGAAATCCGCAGCGACGAAGCCCTTGCGCCTCTGCGCGACTACCCTCCCTTTAAGGCGTTAGTTGACAACCCAATGGGGTCACCTTCGCGGGACCCAGAGATTGGCTGAGGGTGGCAGCGCCACAGAGCGGGCGTCTGGGTAGGGTTTCTGGGCATGCGCCTGCGTCGATAAGAGTATTTGGATATTTCGCTAAAGTTGCCGCCCGTGCCGCCGATAAACAGAGAGTCTGACAACTGTCACCACTGGAGAGAGGCGTACCGTGAATACCCAGGCAGCTCTGAAATCTTATGCGAAAGTCCATTACCGAGCCAACGTCGAAATCGCGTCGCCCCATCGCTTAATCGACATGTTGTATGAAGGCGCTATCGAGCGCATTGTGCAGGCCAAGGGCGCGATGGAGTTTGGCAATATCGAATTAAAAGGTAACAAAATCAACAGCGCTGTCAGCATTGTGGGCGGCCTGCGTGAGAGCCTAAATGAGGAGTCCGGTGGCGACCTCGCAATGAATCTGGATGGTCTTTACGTCTACATTCAGGGGCTGCTCAGCGCCGCTCATCTGAAAAACGATGCCAGCAAGCTCGACGAAGCTGTGACTCTGCTGTCTGACCTTCGCTCCGCCTGGAAGCAGATCGGTTAATCCCTTTCCCTCCGGCGACCATGGTCGTCGGAGGTTTGGCACTATCCCTGCATTATCTTCTGTGAATCGCAGTAAAGCGGCAATTATTTGCCACTCGCAACATTCACAGGAGACCTCTCATGGCCGTTGCCCAAACCAAAGCTGCTTCTTTTATTCAAGAGCACACCGAAGAAATTTCCTCTCACCAAATCATTTCTCTGTTGATGGACGGTGCGCTCGAGCGCGTCGACCAAGCACTCGTGGCGCATCAGAAAAACAATCAAACCGACCTTCAAATTCTGATCGACAAACTGGTCGCCATTATTAATGGCCTGCGCAACAGTTTGAATATGGATGCCGGGGAGATAGCGGAAAATCTGGATGCACTTTATGACTATATGGTAGGTAAGGTCACCCAGGCATCATACGAAGAGCTTGCCGCAGTGCTGGTAGAAGTTCGAGATTTGATCGGAGAAATTAAAGCTGGATGGGATGAAATGAATTTTATGGCGATGCTTCAGGAGCAGGCAGCAGTCGAATAGCGGTCACCCAGACGGGGGGTAGGCGGAGGCGCTCCGCCTTTGTTGTTTCTTTGAAGTGAACATCCTCAAGTTTTGATTTCCGCAGCCGTTAACCGGATCAGTAAATTGTTATCTGGTTAGGAGTCAATCATGAGCGTCGTTCCCGTTTCCCACCTCTCGCTAATACGCACCCGGCGCGCAATGGAAAAATCGTTTTCCAACGCCGACTGGGATTCCGTAAAGGACTGGGATCAGCTTCTGGCGTTTCAGCTGAATCAGGCGTTTGACGATCCGGCGCGCGACCACAAGATGTTGGTGGGCGAACTGGAAAAGGTGCTCGCTCTCTACTCCGACATGATGCGCAGCCTGCCGCAAGTGACAATGGAAAGTTGGCTGCAACCGGAGTTGGTTCGCTAATGTATTGGCAAGCTTATGGTTAACAAAGTTTCGCTTTATCAAGAGGTGGAGCTCCAAGCTAAGGTGGCGTCCGCCTCCCCGCACCGGTTAGTCCAGTTGCTTTACGAGGCGATTTTGAGTCACCTTCAATTAGCCCAACAGCTACTCCAGTTGCCGGAGCTGGATCGCGCCCAGAGCGCGGCGGTCGATCGCGCACTGGCCAAAAGTGTCGATATTGTGATGGAGCTGCGCGACTCTCTCGATCTCAACGTCGGCTCAGAAATTCCACAGAACCTTGACTTGCTCTACGAGTACATTGAACGGCTGCTGTTGCGCGCCCGCTTGAAAAGAGATCTCGCTGCGGTCAGCGAATCGTTGTCTTTGCTGGAAACCCTGCGATCGGGGTGGGATGCTATAGCCCACTCGGAGTAGGGCGTGTAGATTCTGCCTTCTGTCAAAACCTTTCACACTGTTACCTTCCCCTTGCTCTCAAGCACCACTGATCGCCAGAAATTTGACCGTCGGCGAAGCTTTGACTATTACTTATCATGGCTAATCAGCGCGACCAGAAAGGTCAAAAATAAGGCGCGCTTTTGCGATAACACTACCGTGAAGAAGTTGGCGGCGCCATTACCGCTTCGAGTCTGTGAGGCAATAAAACAATGCTGGATGACATGCGCATTCTGCTGGTCGATGATAATTCAACAATTCGACACGACCTGCTGGTTATCTTAAATTTTCTCAGCAAAAACGCTCTGGCTTTGGATTTTTCTGAATGGCATCTGTTCCCGGAAGCAGTGCGCGGCCAAGCGACGGGGATCGAGGTCATAATTCTCGGTCACAATCTCAAAGGTGGCGACTTTCAGTCTGAATTGAAAATGGTGCGCGAGCGTTTTGGCACTATTCCGATCATCACTTTAGGCGGCGACTATCCAGACCCCGATGCGGACCTGGAAACCTCGCTGCGACAGCGAGTCGTCGACAAACTCACTCTGCCGCTGGCTTATAGCGGCTTGGTGGACTCTTTGCATCGCGCCCAGCGGTTTCGCGAGGCGGTCGTGCTGGCGGAAAAATCTCGCGAAAAACGCCCGGTGCATTTATTTCGCAGCCTCGTGGGCACCAGTCGTTCAATACAGTCGGTGCGCGCGATGATGTCTCAAGTTGCCGATAAAGATGTGACGGTGCTGATTGTCGGTGAATCCGGCACCGGGAAGGAGGTGGTGGCACGTAACCTTCACTACCACTCATCACGTCGCGACAAACCTTTTGTGCCCGTAAATTGCGGTGCAATTCCTGCCGAGCTCCTGGAAAGCGAGCTGTTCGGCCATGAAAAGGGCGCATTTACTGGAGCAATCAACTCCCGCGCAGGCCGTTTTGAGATGGCCGAAGGCGGAACTTTGTTTCTCGATGAAATCGGCGATATGCCGCTGCATATGCAAGTGAAGATACTGCGTGTGCTCCAGGAGAAAACCTTCGAGCGAGTCGGCGGCAATAAAACCTTCCAGACCGATGTTCGCATTATCGCCGCGACCCATCGTAATCTCGACGCCATGATTGAGAGCGGCGAATTTCGTGAGGACCTTTACTATCGCCTCAACGTGTTCCCCATCGAGATGCCGTCACTCAAGGAACGCGCGGAAGACATCCCGCTGTTGATCAACGAGCTCGTGTCGCGCATGGAGTCCGAAAAGCGCGGGTCTATTCGCTTTAACTCCGCCGCGATTCTGTCGCTCTGCCGTCATTCTTGGCCGGGTAATGTTCGCGAGCTGGCCAACCTGGTGGAGCGTATGGCGATCATGCATCCCTCCGGCGTGATTGGCGCACAGGATTTGCCGGCCAAATACTGCCATGTGCAAGTGGAAGAAGACTTTCTTTTTGAGGAGGCTGCGGAAACGGCTTCCGGTCCTGGCCTGGTGAGTATGGGCGATCGGATACTGCTGCCGGAAAGCGGCATCGATCTCAAGGAGTACATTAATGGGTTGGAGCAGAGCTTGATCCAGCAAGCGCTCGATGACAGTGGTGGAGTGGTCGCGCGCGCAGCGGAGCGCTTGGCGATGCGACGAACCACGCTAGTGGAGAAAATGCGTAAATATGGTATGCAGCGCTGAAATCCGTGGAGCTTTAGCGATACCGAAGTCTTGCCACACAAGAACTGATGCCCTAGCATCCGGCGCCTGATCTTCCCATCGCCCACCGTACCTACACGGGGGAGTGGCAGCCTACGGAATCTGATCCATGAAAGAGCTATCTCTCTACGAAACCCGCGTGATCGGCTCGCTGATCGAAAAATCTCTGACCACACCAGAGCAGTACCCGCTTTCGCTAAATGCGCTGACCAATGCCTGCAATCAAAAGAGTAACCGAGAGCCGGTTTTAGAGCTGGCGGAAAGCACGATAAAGGATACGGTGGATGAATTGGTCGAAGCGGGCTTAGTGACCGCACTGACCGGCTTTGGCAGTCGTGTCACCAAATATCAGCACCGTTTCTGCAACACCGAATTCAGCGAATATCAATTTACTCCCCAGGAGCTCGGCATCATCTGCGTGATGTTTTTGCGCGGGCCGCAGACCCCGGGGGAATTACGCACGCGCACCAACCGCCTGTGCGAATTTAAAGATGTGCAAGAAGTGGAAGTTGTTCTGTATCGAATGATGAACCGCTCGGACCCCCTTATTGCCAAGCTGCCGCTCGAGCCGGGCCGGCGCGAATCCCGCTATATGCATTTGTTCAGCGGCGACCTAGAAGCGGCGCTCAGCGCGGTGCCGCGCTCCACCCGTACAGCGGCCGGTGAAGAAGGCCTGGCGGAACGTGTCAGCCAACTCGAGCAGCAGCTGGCTCAGTTGCAAACCGAAATGGCCGATCTGCGCCAGCTGCTTGACGATCTCACTGCTTAACACTCGCTCGTCACCTGCGGAACTTTGCTGGAGTTTTTGCACTCAGCAAACCCTCTGCGGCGGCTTTTTGCCGCATTTTTCCCGGCCTGTGGCTGTGCTAATCTTGGCCGCTCACTTTCAATGGGGGCATTTTGTCCGTGTCTTTTTCGCCGTCGGCTTTCTTCTTTGCCCATTGGTTTCGCGCATCCTTGTTGTTATTGCTCTATTTGCTTGTGATCTCACCGGCAGGGGCGCAGAACGATGAGCGTGTTTCCGCCGATACCATTTTCTCCAGTTTAGAAAATGCACTGTTTCAGATCCGCATCATGGAAGAAAAGTCGGGGAGCCAAGTCGCCTTAGGCAGTGGATTTTTGGTGGCGGGCAACCGGGTTGCCACGAATTATCACGTAGTGTCGTTTGTCGTGTTGGAGCCCGATAAGTACCGCATCGAAATTGAGCTACAAGACGTAAAACAGAGCCTGTCGGTTTTAACGGTGGATGTCGTCAATGATCTGGCGTTGCTGACGTTCGATACAATGCCGGAGGAGTTGCCCCCACATTTTCGTCTCGCCGAAACGATTCCTCGCAAAGGCCAAGTGCTGTATTCACTGGGTAATCCGCACGACCTGGGCATGACCATTGTGGCCGGCAATTACAACGGCTTGGTGGACAATAAATTTCTCGACCGTGTTCACTTCAGTGGCGCGATTAACTCGGGCATGAGTGGCGGCCCATCGGTCAATCAGCACTCTGAGGTGGTGGGCATCAACGTCGCCTCGGCGGGTAACCAAGTGGGTTTCCTGGTGCCGGTAGCGGCTTTGGATCGACTGCTGACTCGCAGCGAGAGCTTGCCGGAGGATTACGATTTGCGCCTGGATATGGGGCGGCAGATCGGCAGCGTGACCGATGCCATGATGGAAAGTATTCTCGCCGCTGAGTGGAAGCGCGAAGAAATGGGGGAGGCGATCATTCTGGGGGAGATCGTCGATTGGTTTGTCTGCTGGGGCAACAGTGATTTCGATACCGAAAGTCGCACCTTGGAAATTGCCCGCGGTTGCAACAACGCCGACAATATTTTTATCAGCGACCGCTTCAATACTGGTTTTTTTGAGTACGAATTCTATTATCTCGAAGCCGACGATTGGCTCACCTCGGCGTTTTATCGCCAGTGGCGCGCCCACACCGCAGGCGCGCGACCCGGGAACAGGGCGAGAAAAGATGATGTGGGAAATTATTCCTGTGTCGATCGCATAATCGAAACGCGCAATGCCGATAACGACAAAACCCTTCGCCGCCGCGCCAGCTACTGTGTGCGCCCCTACAAACAACTTAAGGGGCTTTATGATGTGTTTTTTATGGGCGCGACGCTCGATCAGGAAAACCGTGCGGCTATGGATCACTTCACTCTGGCTGGCGTCACTCAATCCGCTGCGGAACGTTTTCTTGCTCGCTTCGTCGAGGTGATGGCATGGCGCTAGTTGTCCAGTTGATCAATCGCGCCGGCGCGGTAATTTCTACCCAGAAGTTCGACAAAAACCGCATTGTCTTGGGGCGCGGATTAGACTGCGATGTGATCTTGCAGGACCCCCACGTCGAAGCTCAGCATTTAGTGGTGGAGATCGACCCGGCAAGCCAAGGCTTATCCGGTCGCGACCTCTCTACGCTCAACGGTACCTGGCGCCTGGAGCAGAACCAGCGCGGCGTGCCGGGGCGGCGCAAGAATGGCTTTCGTGAGAGCTCCTTTTTTTCCGGTCAAGTATTTGAGTTAGGGCGCACCCATGTGCGCATTTGTTCAAGCCACCACCAAGTGGCGCCCGCTTTGCCGGTGTCCCGCTGGGAGTCGCTGGGGCACGCGCTGGCTCATTGGTGGATTTACAGCCTTTTGGTGGTGCTGCTCATCGCGCTGCAAATATGGGATAGCTACCTATCTGACCCGCAACGCGAGAAGCTTTCGCAATACGCACTCAGTGCGCTCTATCCCGTTCTCGCTGCGGTCGCCTTTGCCGGGCTATGGGGGTTTATCGGCAAGAACATTCGCCACGATACGAAATTTGGAACCCACCTTTCCGCCGCCTTAGCGGCCGTTTTTGCCGTGTCAGTTTTCGAGTTTATCGCGCCTTATTGGGCCTTCCAATTCAGTTTGTGGCAGTGGCAAGGCACGATTACCTCACTGTTCATGGCTGCGATTGTGTTTGCTTTAGGATTGGTTTCTTTGAGCATGGCGACATATCTGACCGGAATGGTGCGGATTTCTGTCGCCTCTATTGCACCTGTGGTGCTGTTGATTCCAACTTTATTGGCGATTCTCGGCCGCCCCGACTTCCAGCCGCTGCCGCCCTACGACCGATCCATGGTAGAGCCCGCCATGCAATTTCGTGAAATCACGGAGGTGGAGGCGTTTCTCGAGGCTGCCCATCAACTTTACGCTGAGTCACTTGACGACTCCGCATCCGCAATTGAGGAATAAATCGGTATGAAAAACGTAACACTATTATTGCTAGGTGCCGCACTTTCCGTTGGCTGCGCTTGGGTAAAGCCCTCGGCGAAGAGTCACGAAGTGATGCTCTTGACGCAAGATCAGGTGGTTAACTGCGTCAAAAAAGGCGTTACTACTTCGCAGACATTATCGAAGATCACCTTTGTTCCGCGCTCCAATGACAAGGTCTTCGGCGAATTGGTGATGCTCGCGAAGAATGAAGCCGTAATCCTGGGCGGCGATGCCGTGGTAACCGAAGGGCACATGAAGGAGGGGCGTCAAGTGTTCGGTGTCTATCGCTGCCACTAGTGGTCCGATCAGACAGCTCGGTGACAAAGGAGCATAGCCAAAACGTTTGGAGCGGTTGAAATGGGCAAATTCAACCCCATTTTGGCGAACATGTCGTTACACGGGCATGCCCACTTAAGGAGCCAATATTTATGACAGTCGCTACCGCCAAAGAAACTCGCGGATTTGCCACCGAAGCCAAGCAGCTTCTGCACTTAATGATCCACTCCTTGTACTCCAACAAGGAAATCTTTATGCGGGAGCTGGTTTCCAATGCTTCCGACGCCGCTGATAAGCTGCGCTTTGAGGCGCTGGAAAATTCCAGCCTTTACGAAGATGACCCGGATTTGCGAATTCGTGTGACCTTCGATAAAGACGCCAACACCATCACCATCGACGACAACGGCATAGGTATGAGCCGGAAAGAGGTGATCGAGAATCTCGGGACTATTGCCAAATCGGGCACCGCTCAATTCCTCTCCAAACTGTCAGGTGATCAAAAAAAGGACGCTCAACTGATTGGTCAGTTTGGCGTCGGCTTTTATTCGGCTTTTATCGTCGCTGACAAAGTGGAAGTGTTCACCCGGCGCGCTGGCGCCGCTAAAGACCAAGGTGTTCGCTGGAGCTGTACCGGTGAGGCGGAATACACGGTTGAAACGGTAGAAAAAACCAGTCGCGGTACGCAGGTGGTACTGCACCTGAAAAAGGGGGAGGAAGACTTTGCCGATGGTTGGCGGCTGCGCTCCATCATCAAAAAATATTCCGATCATATTTCCCTGCCAATTGTCATGGAGAAGCAGCACTTCGGAGAAGACGCGGAGAAGCAGGAGCCGGAAGACGAAACCATCAATAAGGCCACGGCGCTGTGGACGCGCTCACGCAGCGATATCACCGACGAAGAATACCGAGAGTTCTACAAGCATATCAGCCATGATTTTGCCGACGCCCTCAGCTGGAGTCATAACCGAGTGGAGGGCAAGCTCGATTATACCTGCTTGCTCTATCTGCCCAGCCGCGCGCCTTTTGACCTCTACAACCGCGAAGGTGCACGCGGCTTAAAGCTCTATGTCCAGCGCACCTTTATCATGGATGATGCAGAGCAGTTTTTGCCCTTGTATCTGCGCTTTATCAAAGGGGTGGTGGATTCCAACGACCTGTCTTTGAATGTTTCGCGCGAAATTCTGCAGAAAGATCCCAATGTCGACAGCATGAAGTCGGCGTTAACCAAGCGCGTCCTCGATATGCTCGGGAAATTGGCGGGAGACGCCGAGCAATATGCGAAGTTCTGGGCAGAGTTTGGTCAGGTTCTCAAAGAGGGCCCCGCAGAGGATTACGCGAACAAGGAAAAAATCGCCAAGTTGCTTCGCTTCGCCACAACGCACACTAACTCTGCCGAGCAAGACCAGTCTCTCGATCAGTACATTGAGCGCATGAAAGAGGGACAGGAGAAGATCTATTACGTGGTGGCGGAGAACTTCAGCACTGCGAAAAACAGTCCTCACCTGGAAGTTTTCCGTAAGAAAGGCATTGAAGTGCTGCTGTTGTCAGACCGTGTTGACGACTGGCTGATGGGCCATTTGGTGGAATACAAAGACAAACCGCTCCAGGATGTGAGTAAAGGTGCGTTGGACCTTGGGACAATAGAAACGGAAGAAGAGAAGCAGAGTCAGAAGGAGACCGAAAAGCAATTCGAAAGCATGGTAGGGCGCATGAAAAGCGTGCTGACTGAAGAGGTTGAGGATGTGCGCATCACCCATCGCCTGACCGATTCGCCGGCGTGTTTAGTGGTAGGTGAGGACGATATGGGGGCGCAAATGCGTCGCCTGCTGGAATCCGCAGGGCAAAAGGTGCCGGACTCCAAGCCGATCATCGAGATTAACCCCGAGCACCCTTTGGTGGTTAAGCTGGATCAGGAGCAGGATGAGGACCGCTTTAACGATCTGGCGAAAGTGTTGTTCGATCAGGCGAGCCTTGCCGAAGGCGGTCACCTGAAAGATCCGGCCACCTATGTGCAGCGGCTTAACAAGCTACTGCTCGAACTATTTCGCTGAGTCGGTAACTGTTTGTGTACAAGGCGTGGAGAGGTTAATCTCCGCGCCTTTTTTGTTCCATCCGTAATATTTTCAGACAAGTGTGTCGGCCGCTTGTAGCAATCATCTGGGTTTGGTAGCGTTTTCGCGCTGCCTTAACTCTTACTGCTGCAGCGCTTCGTTGCCCAGGAAACCCTATGGGAGTTCAGATTGAGCCTTACTAACTCACAACCGCGAAAAGTCACTGTATTAGGCGGCGGAAGCTTTGGCACCGCAATCGCCAACATAGTTGCCACCAACGGCTACCACACGGAACTGTGGTTTCGCGACAGTGAGCGCGCCCGCGAGTGCGAGCACAAACGGGAGAATAGCCATTACTTACCGGGTTACCGGCTGCACGACAACCTGCGGATCTCGGCGAATCTACAGGAGAGCCTACAGGGGGCGGATGTCGTCGTAGTGGCCATTCCCGGTCAATCATTCCGCGAAGTCGCTCGCCTGGCAGCGCCCTATATCAGTGCCGGCGCTATGGTTGTCAGTGCGACCAAAGGGATTGAGGCGCCGAACTTTACGCTGATGAGCAATATCCTGGCGGAAGAGCTTTCAGGGGCGCGTATAGGAGTGCTGAGCGGGCCAAATTTCGCTAAGGAGATCGTGCAGAATCAGCACACTGGCAGCGTCATCGCCAGCGAGGATGATGAGGTGCTGGCGGTTATCCCCAAAGTTTTTTCATCGAACACCTTTCGCGTTTATACCAGTCGCGATAAGTTTGGTGTCGAATTGGCCGGGGCAATTAAGAATATTTATGCCATAGTGTGCGGAATGGCCTGCGCTTTAGGCGCTGGGCACAATACTCACGCGATGATTCTGACCCGCGCGTTGGCAGAAATGGGGCGTTTCGCCGATAAGCTCGGGGCTAACGCCATGACGTTTTTAGGACTTGCAGGTGTCGGTGATCTGATTCTGACCTGTAGTTCCGACCTGAGCCGAAACTACCGAGTTGGCTTCGCTTTAGGCAGTGGCAAAACCTTGCAGCAGACGCTTGAGGAAATTGGCCAAGTCGCTGAAGGAGTGAACACCTTACAGATCGTCAAGCATAAAGCAGATGAGTTGGGGGTTTATATGCCCTTAGCGTCTGGGTTGTACGCCATTTTATTTGAGGGGCAAGATATAGGCAGAGTGGTACAAGGTTTGATGACCGGTGCCATGGCAAGCGATGTGGAGTTTTATTGATGACCAGTTTTTTTGCTGGTATTGACCACCGTAACAAACGGAGAATCTTATGGATCCACAATTGAAATCCAATCTCACCAGTTCTAAACACTGGATTCGTTTGCTGTACATGCTGTTGTTCGCACTCTTTTTATATGTTGCGTCCTTTGTCGTCGCTATTTTGGTCATAGTGCAGTTTTTATTTGCACTGATAACGGGCTCGGATAACCGAAAACTGCGCGAGCTAGGTGGCAGCCTGACGATTTACATCAAGGACGCGCTTCTGTTTTTGACCTTTAACAGTGAGGCCAAACCCTTTCCCTTTGCGGACTGGCCAGCCGCCCCTGTTAGTGCTCCCGCAGAAAGCGTGATCGTCGAACCACCCAATGCGGTGGTTACCCCCGCGCCAGTTATGGGGACGGCGCCAGTGGCGGAGCCGGATCCGCTGGTAGAGCCTGAGCCTGTCGTGGATGCCGATCCCGTTCCTGCTGTCGATCCCGCTCCTG
>CAYZVN010000005.1:43205-76825 GCA_964482025.1 uncultured Saccharophagus sp.
CGATCCCGCTCCTGTTGCCGATCCCGCTCCTGTTATAGTACCTCCTCCGACGGATGAGTCAGGGGTAGAGCCTAATCCCGAGGGCGACAGTAAACCCGTTAGCTGACGAATATGAGCTGTTTCAACATCCACTGAGCCGCATAACAATAAAAGGGGCTGAGCATGGACTTATTTTTATTGCGCCACGGGTGCGCTGAACCATCAGCAAGCCGTGACCGCGACCGCAATCTCACCGCCGAGGGGCGAGAGGAGCTGCAGCATGTGCTAACCGCTGCGGCTCCTCAGTTCAGCAAAATTACCCAGGTCATGGCGAGCCCTTATGTACGCGCTCAGCAAAGCTGTGACATCGCGATGGGGTTTCTACCCCATTTAACGGAGCAAGACCGACATATTGCGGATTTTCTAACACCCGGTAGCAACCCTCAGCGAACCATTGACTGGCTGAACGCACAGCCGATGGATGCGGCCATTTTGTTGGTGACGCACCAGCCGCTGGTGGGAACTTTATTGGATGAGCTCGGTGGTTTTGAGTCCGGGCGTTATCGCATGGGAACGGGGGCTCTGGCATATTTGCAATTGCCTTTGGTAGGACGTGGCCAAGCGGATCTCGTCTGGCTCAAGCATCCCTGATGCCGTCACTGCAAACCTTTGATCTCGGCGGAGTGAGGCTGAATGCGAAGCGCTGGGGTTTGGTAGGCGGCCATCCAGTGTTGGCGTTACATGGCTGGCTTGATAACGCTGGGAGTTTCGATTTTCTCGCACCTCTACTGACGTCTTGTGATCTTATCTGTCTCGACTGCGCCGGTCATGGTCGCAGTGGCCAACGCAATTTCCTCGGTGCCTATAATATTTGGCAAGATGTGGGCGACTTGTTCGCCGTCGCCGATCAACTCGGCTGGCCATCTTTTTCTCTTATCGGGCACTCCAGGGGCGCTATGACCAGCCTCCTTGCTGCGGGTACATTTCCTGAGCGCATAACCCACCTGAGCCTTTTGGAAGGCGGTGTTCCACGCGTGGCGACAGCCAATGAGGCTCCCGAGATACTGGCAGAGGCCATTCGCACAGTAAAAGCGGCAATTGACCGGCCGCGGCAATACTATTCAAGCTTTGCCCGTGCGGTGGAAGCGCGGACTCGCGGGCTGTTCCCTCTCGCTGAGCAGGATGCCGAAGCGCTGGCGCGGCACGGCGTGGTGGAAACTGAACGAGGGTTTACCTGGTCTTATGATCCGAAGCTGTTGGCTGGCTCGGAGGTGCGATTTAGCGTGGAACAGGTTTTGGCGTTCTGTGAGCGGGTTACCGCTTCCACTTTAGTTGTTCTTGCCGAAGATGGCATGCTGCGCCAAGAGCCGGATGCCCTGGCGTTACTCAAAGCGAGGGCAGACTGGCAGCTTGTCTACCTGCCCGGTGGGCACCACCACCATATGCATGAACAGGCTCCGGCCGTGGCTGAGTTAATTAAAAAACACATCGGCTGCTGGTAGTCGAAGTACTGGAGAAATGTCTTGAAAGCGTTTGTTGCCGTTCTTTTGTTGTCCTTGCCGATGCTGGCAGTGGCGATACCCTATACCTCCGAGTCGGAATTAATGCGCAGTGGCAGGATTGTCTTCCAGTCACAGCCGGCGATAGGCGAATACCGCTTAGTACTGAGCTCGATCAAGAAGGTCAACAATCAGTGGCGAGCCAAACAAGAGGTGAAGTCACGGGCGTTGGTTTCGCGGATAACGCTTGAGCTCGATGAGCTGGTGTCTTTCGCCGGTGCGCGCAAGAAGTTGCGCAGTGACATGGACAATACCGACGACTTCGCTGTCCTGTTCCAGTGCTCAGGCCTCGACTGTGGTAGCAGCAACGGCTGGGCGAACGAATTTCTCGGCGTTAAGCAGCTGTATGGTCTCGATACCAATCAGTTTTATGTGGTGCAGGCGGGCTTGGATGGTAATCGCAAGGAAACCTATGTCATTTGGTACTTGGTTCAACGCGGCAATGGGCGAATCTATCTGCAGCAAGACATTGTCCGGGCGGGCCCAGACTCCGGCGCAGGGGCAGCATTTGCACCGGAGCTTTGGTGGGAGTTGCTCGCCAGTAAGGGTTTTTTTGTCCTCCCGGGGGTTGAGTTGACAGCTGAGGGGGCAAAAGTGTCGAGCGAAACGGTTGCCCTGTTAGTAAATTTACTGAAGGCCCACCCTCGTGCCACTCTGCGTCTCGTCGGCCACGACTATGGTGAGGGCACGCTGGTGGATCAGGAGCGTCGTTCCATGGGCTATGCGCAAACGGTGCGCGATTTGTTGCTGGCGAAAGAAATCGACAAGAGCCGGATAACAGCGCACGGCTTGGCTAGTCTGGCACCCGCCGGGCGGCGGGAAGCTGCTCGAGTGGAAGTCGTGCTGGACTAGCGAGTCTTTATCCCCTTATTTGATCAGCGAGAGAAACTCCGTGCGGGTTGCGGCGCTGTTGCGGAAAGCGCCGTACATGGCGGAAGTCTTCATGCAAGAGTTCTGCTTCTCTACGCCTCGCATCATCATGCACAGGTGCTTGGCTTCGATAATCACGGCTACCCCGGCTGCACCCGTCACTTCTTGGATGGTTTCGGCGATTTCGTGAGTCAATTGTTCTTGAATCTGCAATCTGCGGGCATACATGTCGACAATGCGCGCGACTTTTGACAGCCCGAGCACCACGCCTTGCGGTATATAACCCACATGAGCCTTGCCGATGAAAGGCAGCAGGTGGTGCTCACACATAGAGAAGAGCTCTATGTCTTTGACGATAATCATGTCTCTGCAGTCGGACGGGAAGAGCGCGTCGTTGACGACCTCGTCAATCGTTTGCTTATAACCTTTGGTCAGAAACTCAAATGCGGCCGCAGCGCGCGCAGGCGTATCCACTAGACCGGGGCGGCTCGGATCCTCGCCGACGTGAGTGATGATTTGGCTGAACAGGTCTTTCATGGCGAAGTCTCTAAAAGCTCAAAAAGAAAAAGGGCCGTACCCTACGCGATCGCCCCAGCAAAATAAAGCGACAATTATAGGCATCCCGACCAGCAATGGTTTTTCATTGCGGTGACTGGCGCATTTTCCGTTAGAATGCCAGCCCTTTTAAGGCTTACAGCGGTGGTCGCAGCGATGGCTATGCAGGATTCGACAGTGTTTGATGAATTGGTCACGGTTCGGGATTGGATTCGCTGGGGGGCCAGTGAGTTTCAACGTGCCGATCTATTTTTCGGTCACGGCACCGACAACGCCTGGGATGAGGCAGCGCAACTGGTGCTCTGGTCTATCTCCACACCTTGGGAAAGGCTTAATCAGATCGTCGATACCCGACTGACCCGCGCCGAAAAGAGCGAGATCTTCGCGCTCTTTCAGCGGCGAATCCACGAGCGCCTGCCCGCGCCTTATCTCACTGGTACTGCGTTTTTCGCTGGTTTGGAGTTTGCAGTTACAGCCGATACCCTGATCCCGCGTTCCCCTATCGCGGAGTTGATTGAGCAAGGCTTTCAGCCCTGGCTCCTCAAAGAGCCGGAATTTGTGTTGGACCTCTGTACTGGATGCGGTTGCATCGGGATCGCGATCGCACACGCTTTTCAAGAGGCTCATGTGGATCTTAGCGATATTTCAGAGGCCGCCTTAGCCGTTGCTCAGCAGAACATTGAGCGATACGGCTTAGAAGATCGCGCCAAGACTGTCTGCTCCGATCTGTTTGTCCAGCTGCCGGGCTGCTACGACCTGATTGTCAGTAATCCGCCCTATGTCGATGCCCAGGATATGGCGAGCTTACCCCCCGAATACAGAGTTGAGCCCCGCTTGGCACTGGAGTCCGGCGATGACGGGCTTGAGTTTACTCGCCGCTTGCTGCGGGAAGCCGTGGACCATCTCAACGATGAAGGGGTGTTGGTGGTCGAGGTGGGCAATAGCGCGGAGGCATTGGAAGCGGCTTTTCCAGAAGTGCCATTTACATGGCTGGAGTTTGCCAGGGGCGGGCAGGGCGTATTTCTATTGACTCGTGAGCAGTTGGTTGCCCACGCAGCAGAGTTTTCGTGAGGAACTTATAATCCCACCTCTGACCGTACCGAAGTACTGCTTTTATGGGTCCGAGACGGGTGTGTTGAATTCAAAGTGAGTGATCAGATATGGCGGGAAATACCTTCGGCAAATCGTTTACCGTAACGACCTTCGGGGAGAGTCATGGGGAGGCGCTCGGCTGTATTATTGACGGTTGCCCCCCAGGAATTGAATTGACCGCAGAAGACGTGCAGATCGATCTCGACCGCCGCAAGCCGGGACAGTCGCGCTATACCACCCAGCGGCGGGAGGAAGATCAGGTCAAAATTCTGTCCGGTGTGTTCGAGGGGAAAACCACCGGGACACCCATCGGGATGATTATCCAGAACACCGACCAGCGCTCCAAAGACTACAGCAAAATCAAAGATATCTTTCGCCCCGCCCATGCGGACTACACCTATATGCAGAAGTACGGCATCCGCGACTATCGCGGCGGCGGTCGCTCCTCGGCCCGCGAAACCGCTATGCGGGTGGCGGCGGGCGCAGTGGCGAAAAAAGTGCTCAAAGAGACTTGGGGTATCGAGGTCCGCGGTTATCTATCGCAGCTTGGGCCAATTGTCGTAGACACTGTCGACTGGAGCGAAATCGGTAACAATCCCTTTTTCTGCCCAGACGCCAGCAAAGTGCCGGCGATGGAAGACTACATGCAAGCCCTCAGTAAAGAGGGCGACTCGGTAGGGGCAAAAATTACGGTGGTGGCCAGCAATATGATTCCCGGCCTTGGCGAACCCATTTTTGATCGCTTGGATGCGGATCTCGCCCACGCTCTGATGAGCATCAACGCTGTTAAAGGCATTGAAATCGGAGCGGGTTTTGCCTCAGTTGCGCAAAAGGGCACCGAGCATCGCGATGAAATAACACCCCAAGGCTTTTTAAGCAATAACGCCGGTGGTGTTCTGGGTGGGATTTCGTCTGGCCAGGATGTCATCGCCCATATCGCCTTAAAGCCTACTTCCAGCCTGCGTATTCCAGGTAGAAGTGTGGACATCAATGGCGCTCCGGTCGAAGTGATTACCACCGGTAGGCACGACCCATGCGTGGGGATACGCGCTACACCCATTGCCGAGGCCATGATGGCTCTAGTACTGGTGGATCACGCCATCCGTCACCGCGGACAGAACAGCGACGTTGCGCTTTCTGTGTCGGTTATCCCCGGCTCTGCGACCTAATCCAAAACAGGTTTAAGGCGAAAAGAGAACCGACTGAGTCTCAATTTAAGGCGGTTTTCTAATTCCGTTTGGACGTAGTTAACGATTTCTCTATTGAGATTGGCTGTTAGCGGGTGTACCCTCAAGGAGACTCTCATACATCTGTATCAGAGATTTTGCTTGTATAGCGGTAGGGTAAACTATGAAAGCCTATCTTTTTCTCATCAGTTTGTTGCTATCGGCGCCGTCGTTAGTCGCAGCCGCTAGCGCGCCTGCTTCCTGTCCGCAGGTAGACTGCAACTGCGGTGCCATTGCCGACGCCCATTGGCGTGACGTCTGTGAGACGCGCCAGGCGAAGGTGATCGAGGGTTGTCTTGAGAATCAAGGCCGCCCCAAGAGCTTCTGTGGCCTGCACGGCCCCGCAGCTTATCCCGTTGCAACCACCATTCAACCCGATAAAAGTCCCCTCATTGTCGAAAACGACGACCTTGCCATTACACTCAAGCTGATTGCAACCCAAAACTGGTCTTTGGACGAGTCGATTTCCGCGCTGAAGAGCCGCGAGCGCGCCAAGCAATACGGCGATGCGATACAGGTCGCCAATTTGTTGGAGCGCGATATAGAACGGCTTTATCAGCTGCAACGCCAAGCGGATGCAACCTACAGCAAGCTCGGTCAGGACAAGGAGCGTAGAGAATCGGTCAATGGCTATGCTGCAGGTCTGAATGAGCGCGCCCAATTGTTGCGCGACTATAGCGTAGATCTGTGGCGTCAGGCGGATGCGAACGCGGTGGAGCGTGAGCGCAAAGCGTATCACACGATCGCATTTAGGGTGGCGCGCCTTGCGGGCACTGTATATGAATATGCTGCCGAAGTGCATAAGCTCGCCCGGTCCCAGGCCGATGCGGCCAAAGCTTGGCAGTCAGCGGCCGAAATCGCGCAGGTGTTGGCGCACTGGGAGCGATCTGCAGAGAATAAAAACCAGCATGTCGAGTTTTATCAAGCGCAAGCGGCAGCTCGCTGGCATAGAGCCACTTACGAGCTTTTGGCCGCCGGACACAATGAAGCTGTTGCGGCAACGCATGCCAAGGCGCGCGCGGTGGATCAACACGCCCAGCCTGAGGTCGCCAACAGCAGCCACCCCGATCACGAGACCGCCGAGGATGCTCGGGCCATCAAGCGCGGTTCACGCTAAACCTCGTCTTTAAATAAGAAATTGGTCACCCATCAAAAATGGATGACCAATTCCGCAAATGAGCCCGACAGGGTTGCATCCGCATAAAGATCATCAAGTTCCTCTGCTTGGAGGCTTAAGGTGCGATAGCCGATATTGACGCCGATATCCATTAACGGAGTCACCTCGAAGGAGTAACCAAGCCGTGCACTCACGTCTGTCACTTTGTCCCCTCGGTAGCTGATGGCATTAGCCGTGCCGCCAATGCTCCAGCCGGAACCGGGGAAATCCAGTTGAAAATTGACATAGCCCATTGGCAAGACGCCTTTTAATTCCGCTCGCGCGGTTTGACTGACTTCGCTCTGAATCTCTACGTAACCTTCCATCTGGCGCGCCGTAATGCCGAGGTCGAAAGTAACCCAATTGTCCAGCAGCTCGTAATAAAAGGTGGCATCGGTGTGGGAGAGATCCATATCGGTGACCACCCCAATCTCAGCTTCAACGGCAATCCCGCCCAGGATAAAGCTTTGTGAAGTGGTGGAGGCCTCGGTCGCCGAAATGCCACTGTGCATGACGCGCACATTCGGGAGGAGGGGGATGGGGTGTTCCAACATGACCCATAACACCGTGCTTGTCTCATCTTTAAAGCCGAGATCATCTAGGGTGGTAGTGGAATTATGCTGGCCGACATCTCCTTCCACATTGATATACCACTGGCCGATACCGCCTTGGAGTCCCAGTGCATCACACCACGCCGTAACCGGAGCGCAGGCGAGGGACGTTATCAGTATGAGCTTTTTCATTTGCGGAGCCTCATGATGAAGTTGCATGGCGCAAACCTGATTGGCCTGCTAACAGCGCCTATATAACAGAGAAATCGGAGTCTATGCTGCTCGTTAACCGAGGTGGTGCACGATTGGCGCGCAGCACCTCGAAAAAGGCATGTGCAGCATTGCTCAGTTGGCGCTTGTGATGCTTGGCAACACCTAGGTCGCGGCTCAAAGCCACGCCTCCTAAGCGCAGAGGCCGAATATTTTCATCGATCATAGATTCTGGCAATACGCTCCATCCGAGCCCAACCGAAACCATCATTTTTATCGTTTCCAGATAATTAGTTGTCATGTTAATAGATAGTGGTAGTTGGCGCTCGGTGAAACAACGCTTTATCAGGCGGCCGGTGTAGGTGCTCAAATCCGGCAATATAGCGGCGGACTCGCTCAGCGTGACCAAGTTCGTATTGTCGGGCAGGCTTGACTCTAAACTTGTTACGAAGCGGAGCTGATCCCGCCAAAGTATCTCAAACTCCAGATGCTCAACCGGCTCCGGTGCCAAAGTGACCACGGCAAGTTCGCATAAGCCTCGATGTACGCGCTCTAGGGCAATTTCAGAGTCGAGAAACTCGAACTTCAGGTTTACTTCTGGATAAGCCGAAGCGAAAGCCCGCAGCACAGGGGGCAGTTTATGCAGCCCCACGTGATGGCTGGTCGCTACCCGCAATTCACCGCGAATTTCCCCGGAGAGATCGGTAACGACCTGCTTGGCTTCCTCAAGTTGGATAACGATCTTTTCGGCGCGAGGAAGCAGAATGCGACCCGCCTGGGTGAGCTGAATGGTTTTGCCGATACGATCAAAGAGGCTTGCACCTAGTTGTGCCTCCAGCGAGGCGACCCGCTTGCTAACAGCAGGCTGGGTAATGAAGAGATCATCCGCCGCCAGCGAAAAGGATTGCCGGCGGGCGACGCAAATAAAAGCTTTAAGGTTGTCTAAATCCACCTAAATCTCCCAGGAATTCCCTTTTGGAATCCAAAATATAAATATAATGAATTGGAGTTATTGTATTGCGAAGTATAGGATTGATCTACTCGTATCAACCATACCGGAGACCGTATTTTCATGGCCGGACTGACGCTTTATGACAAGTTGTGGCGAAATCATCTCGTGCTGGAGAGAGATGATGGCTCGGCACTCATTTATATCGATCGCCATATAGTGCATGAGGTGACCTCACCCCAGGCGTTTGAAGGCTTACGTCTTGCCGGCCGCAAGCCGTGGAGAGTCGAAAGCATAGTGGCGACACCGGACCACAACGTGCCCACCACCACCGAGGAAAGAGCGGCGGGTGTGGAAGGGATTGCCGACCCTATATCGAAAATCCAGGTTAAGACGCTGGATGAAAACTGCGATGAGCTGGGCATCTTGGAGTTCAAAATCAACGATAGCCGCCAAGGCATAGTGCATGTGGTGGGGCCAGAAACCGGTGCCTGTCTGCCGGGTATGACCATAGTTTGCGGAGACTCCCATACGTCTACTAACGGTGCTTTAGGCGCCTTGGCGTTCGGTATAGGTACTAGCGAAGTCGAGCATGTGATGGCGACCCAATGCTTGGTGGCCAAGAAAATGAAGAGCATGCTGATTCAAGTGGACGGCAAGCTCGGAGCCGGTGTAACGCCGAAAGACGTGGTATTGGCCATTATTGGTGAAATCGGCACTGCAGGTGGCACAGGCTATGCCATTGAGTTCGGCGGCGAAGTTTTCCGCGAAATGTCAATGGAAGGGCGCTTGACGGTCTGCAATATGGCGATTGAGGCCGGAGCTCGTGCGGGTATGGTCGCCGTTGACGACATCACTTTAGAGTATGTAAAGAGCAAGCCTTTCGCGCCTAAAGGTGAGTTGTGGGATTTGGCTGTGGCGGAATGGCGTCAACTGCACAGTGATCCTGATGCTGAGTTTGACCGAGTGGTGCGCATAGATGGCGGCCAGATTCAGCCACAGGTGACTTGGGGTACGTCTCCAGAAATGGTCTTGCCCGTCTCCGGACAGGTGCCGGACCCAGCGGCAGAGATTGATCCGGTCAAGCAGACCAGCATTCAGCGGGCGCTGGACTATATGGGCTTGCAAGCCGGTCAGGCGATTACCGAAATTCCGGTTGATAAAGTGTTTATTGGCTCTTGTACCAATTCGCGTATCGAAGATATTCGCAGCGCCGCCGACGTCGTCAAAGGGCGGCGCAAGGCGTCCTCGGTCGCCTTGGCCATGGTGGTGCCGGGCTCGGGACAGGTAAAAGCGCAGGCGGAAGCGGAAGGCTTGGACAAAATTTTCATCGAAGCGGGCTTTGAGTGGCGCGAGCCGGGTTGTTCCATGTGCCTGGCGATGAATGCCGATCGACTGGAGCCGGGCGAGCGCTGTGCGTCTACCTCTAACCGCAACTTTGAGGGCCGGCAGGGGTACGGCGGGCGCACCCATCTGGTGAGTCCGGCAATGGCCGCAGGCGCAGCGATTGCCGGCCATTTTGTCGATGTGCGTCAAATGGCGGAAAGCAACTGAGGAGATTCTTATGAAAAGTTTTACTCGAATTACGGGCCTGGTTGCTCCCATGGATCGCGCCAACGTCGATACCGACTTGATCATTCCCAAGCAATTTCTTAAATCCATCGCCAGAGCGGGCTTTGGCGCTAACGCCTTTGACGAGCTGCGCTATCTAGACGAAGGGCAGCCGGGAAAAGACAACAGTAATCGGCCATTAAATCCCGATTTTCCGCTGAACTTCCCGCGTTATCAGGGCGCGAGCATTTTGTTGACTCGCGAAAACTTCGGCTGTGGCTCCAGTCGCGAACACGCGCCTTGGGCCCTAGATGAATTCGGATTCCGCTGCATTATTGCACCGAGTTTTGCCGATATCTTTTTTAACAACTGCTTTAAAAACGGCCTATTGCCAGTGGTGCTGCCGGCGGATGTGGTATCGCATCTTTTCGACGAAATGTATGCCAATGAAGGCTATCAGTTGACGGTGGATTTGCAGGAGCAGCTCGTTGTTAAACCCGATGGTCAATCTTACGGCTTTGAAGTGGATGCTTTTCGCAAACACTGCTTGCTGAATGGCTTGGACGACATAGGGCTGACCTTGCAAGACGCGGAACACATTAAAGCCTATGAGGCTAAGCGCCGAATCAGCGCTCCTTGGCTTTTCAGCACAGCGGAACAATAAGAGATAACACCAACATGACAAAAAAAATCGTTCTTTTACCCGGTGATGGCATAGGCCCTGAAATCGTCGCTGAAGCCCAGAAAGTACTGCAAAAAGCCGACGCTTTGTTTGGACTTGATTTGGAATTCGAGACTGACCTGATCGGCGGCAGTGCACTTGATGAGCACGGCGTCCCCTTAGCGGACACCACACTAGAACGTTGCCGTGCGGCGGATGCCATTTTAATGGGCTCGGTCGGCGGTCCCAAGTGGGATCATTTTGAGTCGTCCTTGCGGCCCGAAAAAGGCCTGTTGCGCCTGCGCTACGAGCTGGGGCTCTATGCAAACTTGCGGCCGGCCATTCTTTACCCGCAATTGGCCGATGCCTCTACTTTGAAAAAAGAAGTGGTTGCCGGCTTAGATATCCTGATAGTGCGCGAGCTAACGGGAGGTATCTATTTTGGTCAGCCCCGCGGGATTCGCACCCTCGAAAATGGTGAGCGCCAAGGCTTTAATACCTATGTCTATGCCGAGCATGAGATCGAACGCATAGGCCGGACCGCATTTGAAATGGCGCGCAAGCGCGGCGCCAAACTCTGCTCCGTGGACAAGGCAAACGTGTTGGAGGCCACGGTGCTGTGGCGAGAAGTGATGGATCGCCTGGCCCCTGAGTTTCCGGATGTGCAGCTGAGCCACATGTACGTCGACAATGCCGCTATGCAGCTGGTGAGAGCACCTAAGCAATTTGATGTCATAGTTACGGGTAACATGTTTGGCGATATTTTGTCCGATGCTGCTGCAATGTTGACCGGCTCCATTGGCATGCTGCCCTCTGCCTCGCTTAATAAAGATAGCCGAGGTCTCTACGAGCCGGTACATGGCTCGGCACCCGATATCGCCGGTCAGGGCGTAGCTAACCCGCTGGCGACTATTTTGTCTGCGTCCATGATGTTGCGTTATTCATTAGCACAAAAAGAAGCCGCCGATGCCATTGATGCGGCCGTGGGTAGGGTGCTCGACCAAGGTTATCGTACCGCTGATATTTTCAGCGAAGGCATGCGCCGAGTCGGCACTGTCGAAATGGGTGGCGCCGTAGTGGCGGCGTTGGAAAACTGATTCAGTTAAAAGTAAAGGTTACGAAAATGATGCAGGTAGGTTTTGTAGGTTGGCGCGGCATGGTCGGCTCCGTTCTCATGGGTCGCATGCGAGAAGAAAATGATTTCGCAGATATAGATCCGGTTTTTTTTACCACCTCCAACGTGGGCGGCCAAGGGCCGGATGTCGGCAAGCCCGTCCCACCTTTAAAAGACGCATACGATATCGACGCACTCAAAGCCATGGATGCCATTATTTCGTGTCAGGGCGGCGATTACACCAATGCGGTGATCGACAAGCTTCGTGAGACCGGCTGGCAGGGCTACTGGATTGATGCTGCTTCGTCACTGCGCATGAAAGACAACGCCATTATTGTGCTCGACCCGGTGAACGACCGCGTGATTCGCCAGGGCCTGAAAGATGGAGTTAAAAACTACATCGGTGGCAACTGCACGGTGAGTCTTATGCTGATGGCTCTCGGTGGCCTTTTTGAGAAAGGCTTAGTGGAGTGGGTGAGCGCAATGACCTATCAAGCCGCCAGCGGAGCAGGTGCGCAAAATATGCGCGAGCTGATCAGCCAGATGGGGCAAATTCATGCATCTGTTGCAGACAAGCTGGCGGATCCGGCGAGCGCGATTCTCGACATCGATAAGGAAGTTGTGGAAACCATGCGCTCTGCGGATTTCCCACAAGAGAACTTCGGTGCACCGCTCGCAGGCAGCCTGCTTCCTTATATAGATAAGCAGTTGGAAAACGGTCAGAGTCGTGAAGAGTGGAAAGCACAGGCGGAGGCTAACAAGATTCTTGGCAATGCCAGTCCGGTCCCGGTGGACGGCGTCTGCGTAAGAATTGGCGCGATGCGCAGCCATAGCCAAGCCTTGACCATCAAGTTAACCCATGACCTTCCTCTGGCCGAGATTGAACAAATTATCGCCAGCTCTAACCAGTGGGTAAAAGTGGTTCCCAATACGCGTGAGGCGTCCCTGAGTGAACTCACTCCGACTAAGGTTACGGGTACGCTCTCGATCCCGGTTGGGCGACTGCGGAAAATGAGTATGGGGCCGCAATATCTCTCGGCATTTACGGTGGGTGATCAGCTCCTGTGGGGAGCCGCTGAGCCGCTGCGTCGCATGTTGCGAATTTTGCAGCAACACTAAATCTTCTCCTCCACAACCCCTGCCATTGCAGGGGTTTTTCTTTTATGGCCTGCTATAGTTATACGCGTGGCGCGAATTTGCACGAGCGGCCATTCTAGATATCTCTGTCAGCCGACTTTTTGAGCGGCCGGCGTCCGCGTGTGCAATCTGTGTCGCCAAGGTGCGGCGTATTTTCGTGATGGCTTCTGGCTCCGCTTAAAGAAAATTGGTAAAAACGTCCAAGCCGCGACTATTTTAATAACGAGCGTTGCTATTTCGGCGGCTTTCCGCCGGGCCGTAAGTTGATAAAACGCTACTTATAATGAATACTTGCAACGATAAGTGAAAGACTATTCTAGGTTTGGCCGTGTGCAGCCCCACCGCTGATATTTTGGGTGCATCTTTGGCTAACTAACCAAACAAGATAAGGATTCTCCTATGGGGCTTCGCACAAAAGCGTATTTCAGCGGCATGTTTTTGGCGTTTTTCTCGTCAATAGCCGCAGCGCTTGGTCTAGGTGAGATCAAACTTCAGTCAGCGCTCAATCAGCCACTCAACGCGGAAATCCAACTACTTCACGTTCGCGGTCTCACAGCGAACGAAATCATTGTCGGTATCGCGACACCTGAGGAGTTCGCCAGAGCGGGTGTCGAGCGAAATTATTTCGTCACCGGCCTGGACTTCGCTCTTGATCTGAATGCACAGCAAGGGCCCATTATTCGAGTTACCAGCAGAGAGCCCGTAAGAGAGCCGTTCTTAAACTTCGTGGTATCCGCGCATTGGCCCAGCGGTAGGCTGCTGCGCGAATATACTCTGCTAGTGGACCTGCCTGTGTTTAGCGGAGCGCAATCCGCGCCGGTGCAAGCCCCTCGACAAACACAGTCGCAGCCAGCGTCGACTTCCCCATCTGCTACCCCGCGATCCACGCCGCCGCCGACACAAGCTCAACCCCCCCGCGAAGCGCCATCTCAGCAGGTAAGCTCCTATGCAGCCGATACGTATGGTCCGGTGGGTTCCAATGACACTCTCTGGTCAATTGCGGCGAAGATAAGGCCGGATGGGTCCGTCTCAGTTCAGCAGACGATGCTAGCCATTCAGCGGATGAATCCCGAGGCTTTCATTAACGACAACATCAACTTGTTGCGCCGTGGTCAGGTTTTGCGTATCCCCGATAAAGAGGAAATACAGCGCCTCTCAACACGGGACGCGATCCAGCAAGTTGCGGCGCAAAACCAGCGATGGAACCCGCGATCGTCCGATGCAGATAAAGCGCAACTGGAAGGCAGCAAAAGTGTGTCGCCGACGCGTTCCGAACCCTCGACTATTGAGGGTCGTGTAAAACTATCTTCACCATCGGATGCCCAGACTGGCCAAGGTATCGGATCGGAAGACGGTGATGGCGAGAGTGTCGCTGAGGCGCTCAGTCAGACACAGGAGGAGCTGGATGCGGCCGATCGCGAAAATGCAGATCTGAAATCCCGCATTCGCTCAGTGGAAGAGCAGATCGACACCATGGAGCGTCTCGTTGAGATCAGCAGTGAGGAAATGCGCGCGCTTGAACTCGCAGCTCAGCAGACAAATCAAGAAGTGGCAGCGGAAGTTGAACCTACCGCGGCGCAGGAAGGTGCTGATGCAGAGCCGGTAGCGTCTGCGGAGGAAGCATCTGCGCCGGCTGAATCCACACCTGCAGCAGAGCCAAAGCCGGTGCAAGCTCCCCCAGCACAAAAGTCTTGGCTGGATCTGGCGATGGACAACATTTTATATATTGGCATTGCCCTCGGTGCTCTCATCCTGGCATTGGTGATCTACCTCTTCAAACGCAATCGAGATGAGGATTACGACGACTACGACGACTATGAGGCGCAAGACGACGTCGATTTGTCCTTGGTCGAAGAGGAATACACCGAAGATAAGACTCTACCTCTGCACGACTATGAGGATGGCGAAGGGTTTGTGGAAGAGGAGCCTGCTATCGCTGAGGCGGAGACGGAAGACGTCGTCGGTGAATGTGACATTCACATCGCCTATGGCCAGTACGATCAAGCAGAGGAGAAGTTGTTGCGCGCGTTAGAGAAGGACCCCGGAAACATCTCTGTGCGCTTAAAGCTTCTGGAAGTATTTTCACGTCAGGGCGATGCCGATAGTTTCGATCAGCATTATGCGCGCCTGCGTGCGACCGGTGACGCGGCGGCAATTGATCGCGCTGAAATGATGCGAAGCTCTATAGAGGGTATTGGGCCGTTTGATGAGTCGCTATATGACACATCGGATCTGGCACTCGATATCGTGGAAGAAGAGAGCGGGTTCGAAACTGCCTCCGAAAACTCTTTCGATCTGGCCGATGATGACACCCTTGATTTTGATTTCGAGGACGTCGATGAGTTGGTGGATTCGTCCGGTACTGTGGCGGATGCGGATGAATTGGCTGCTGACTCGCTCGACTTTGACCTAACCGATGACGAGGACATTACGCAGATTCCGCCGCTGGAGTCAGCGCCTAACGTCGATGACGAGTTGGCGGAGCTGGATTTTGATTTAGAGGACTTGGAGGAGAGTGTCTCCGATCAGAGCGACTCTGCGGCTTTCGTGGCGGATCGTGATAGTGAAGACACCACCGCCTTGGCAGATCTCGACTTTGAGGCGTCTGAGACCGAGTCTTTCGACGATGAGAAAGTTGCGGATGAGCCGGCGGATGACCTCGATTTAGAGTTTGATGGCAACGATCGCTTCACCAGCGAGTTCACCGATGATTTGGTGGCGGAGCGGGCTGCGCCTAAAGACGAAGAGTCTTTTGATTTTGCCGATTTAGAACTCGGGGACGCCGACGGCGCCGAAAGCGGATTTACCGAAGAGCTGGGTGAAATCGACTTTGATTTGGATGATGATTTGGAGGCGGCACAAACGCTCTCTGAGGAGCCCCCGGTGCTGTCGAGCACGGCGCCAGCGTCCGACGCCGAATTTAGTGGGTTTGATTTTGATGATCTGGCGGATGTCGAGCTTGATGATGAGCAAGGGAGCGTAACGCCTCGTGCAGATTCCGGTGTTGCTGCAAATCTTGAGGCGGAGGAGGGGAGCACGTCCGATTTCGACGTAAATTTCGACTTGGATGGGGAAGTTAATCTGGATGAGCTCGATCATGAGCTAGATGAGTTGGCATCCAACTATGACAGTGCTGAGATGGAAGAGCCTGTTCTGGATTTCGACGATGAGACGGACGCCGTCGCGAAGGCGGGTAACACCTCCACAGATGAAGCGTTGGCCGATTCGGCTGTGGCTGAAAAAGATGCTGATCAAGCCTCTGTGGCGGCATCAGTAGACAGCACCAGTATGGACTTTGAAATTCCGGATTTTGACCCAGAAAACGACGACGACAGCAACCTGGACTTTCTTTCGGACAATGACGAAACCGCTACGAAGCTGGATCTTGCGCGTGCTTACATCGATATGGGTGACTCTGACGGCGCCAAAGATATCCTCGACGAAATTATCGATGAGGGTAATGATCAGCAAAAGCGGGAGGCTGAAGCGCTGTTGTCCCGCATCGCCTAACTTAAGACTTCGTTCCAATGCTCTAACACATCGGCTTTGCATCTTTGATGCAAAGCCTTTTTCGTTCTTCTCTAGCCTATTAATATGTCTTTCGTTTACAGCCCCAATTGCGAGATCAAACCGGGTATGGCGCTCCCGGACGGTGTGAGTCGTTACGCTCTGGTTGTGGCGTACGACGGCAGTAACTACCAGGGATTTCAGCGGCAAGCCAGCGCAAAGCAAACCGTCCAAGGTGAGTTAGAGCGCGCTCTGTCAAAGATTGCCGCACATCCGGTGACGCTCGTCTGCGCCGGGCGAACCGATGCGGGGGTCCATGCGGTTAATCAAGTAGTGCATTTTGATAGCACAGCAAATCGCGATGAAAAGGCTTGGATTGAAGGCACCAATACTCAGTTGCCAGCTTCTATCCGAGTGCATTGGGCGAGCAAAGTGCCGGGAGAGTTTCATGCTCGCTTCTCGGCGAGTGCTCGTACCTACCGCTATTACACCTACATCGATCGCATCCGCTCTGCTTTTTTGCAGTCGCGCGCGACCTGGATGCGCACACCGCTGGATATTGAAGCGATGCAGCAGGGGGCGGAGCATTTAATGGGAGAGCATGACTTTTCGTCGTTCCGAGCGAGCCAGTGTCAGGCGCACAGTCCAGTGCGGCGTATTGAGTCGGTCCGCTTGGCGGGTTATGGCTCTTTCGTAATGATGGAAGTCAAGGCCAATGCCTTTTTGCACCATATGGTGCGCAATCTAATGGGTAGCCTGTACGAGGTGGGAAGAGGTACGCAGGACCCCAAGTGGATTGCTGAGCTGCTAAAGTTGAGAGATCGTAAGATGGCGGCACCGACAGCGCCACCCTACGGTTTGTACTTTGTCGGTGTGGATTATCCCGAGCAGTTTTCGATGCCAGAAATGGCACAAAAAGATGGTTTTTTGGGTTTATGGAACCCTTGATAAATCGCTCTAAGTAAGTTTGAATGGTGAGATGCTGGGGCGGGTTGGTATATTGCGCTTGTGCCGGCTAGCCATTATTGCCGACCAATAAACAATAAGCAGAACAGGAACTGACTATGAACTCACAAGATAACGAAATGCAGCAGCAGGGCGATAGTTGTGCTGACGCTATTGCCGCAGTCGTATTGATCGCCGTGTTTATCGCTACGTGTATTTTTTGGGTTAGCGGTCATTAATAGGCGACCGCCGTCCTCAGCTTTTTTGGAGATGGTTACGGAGCCAAGTGCTTCGCAACCATAATAAGCCCTCCGAAAAACAAAGCAGCCATAACCACCCCCACCAGAAGGAAGGGTAAGATGCTGCTTTGTTGAAAGTCATGGGCGCGATTTTTCTCGCTCTGCACGCCTATGAAGGCTGCCATAATACTCAGCAGCACTTTGCCCATTGGTGTTTTCTTTCGTTCTTCACTCATGATCGTTCTTAATCAGCAGATTGAGTTTCTGGATCATAATCCAGATTTGGTTGCAGCCAACGCTCCACTTCACTTTTGCTCCACCCTTTACGCTGTGCCAGTTCCGTCACTTGGTCTTCACCAATTTTCCCTACGCCAAAATATTTAGCCTGAGGGTGTGCGAAATACCACCCTGAAACCGCAGCGGTTGGATACATGGCGAAGTGCTCAGTCAAGCGTACGCCTGCATTGTTGGTCGCATCCAGTAGCTCGAACAGGGCCGTTTTCTCCGTATGGTCGGGGCAGGCCGGGTAACCTGGCGCGGGTCGTATCCCTTGATAGCGCTCTTTAATCAGTGACTCCGAATCCAGCGACTCTTCTTCAGCATAGCCCCAAAACTCTTTGCGAACACGCTCGTGCATACGCTCGGCAAAGGCCTCCGCCAGACGGTCGGCGAGGGCCTTGACCATAATGGAATTGTAATCATCGCCTTTATCCGCGTAAGACACGGCCAGCTCTTCGGCACCAATGCCTGCGGTAAGTGCGAAACCGCCAATGTAATCTTGCTTGCCCGTTTCTTTAGGCGCGACAAAGTCGGCCAACGAATACAGGTAGCCCTCCGCAGTGTTTTTGTCTTGCTGTTGTCGCAGGTGGTGCAGGGTAAGGGTTTGCTCGCCATCCACTACTACTTGGATATCGTCGTGAGCAACCGTGTTGGCGGGCCAGAAGCCAATCACGGCGCGCGCAGTCAAGGACTTATTCGCAATGATGTCATCCAGCAGGCGGCGCGCCTCTTGGTACAGCTGGGTTGCGGCTTCGCCAATAACCTCGTCATTTAGAACCTGCGGATATTTTCCCGACAAGCCCCAGCTAATAAAGAAGGGCGTCCAGTCTATGTAGTCCACTAATTCGGTGAGTGGGTAGTCGTTAAAGACTTTTACCCCGATAAATTTAGGTTTAGGGGGCTCGTAAGCCGACCAGTCAAGTGTTGGTTTACGCTGCACCGCGTCCGCATAGGGAATCAAAGTGCGGCGTTGACGGTTGGCGTTGCGCTCGCGGACTTTTACATACTCTTCTTTGATGCCTGCGATGAACTTTTCCTTGTGGTCTTCCGATAGTAACTGGCTGACGACCCCCACGGCGCGCGATGCGTCGGGCACATAAACCACTTGGTCGTTGTGATAGTGTGGCTCTATCTTAACGGCGGTATGCGCCTTTGAGGTGGTTGCGCCACCCACCATGAGCGGCACCGAAAAGTTTTGCCGCTGCATTTCTTTGGCGACTGTCACCATCTCGTCCAGCGATGGGGTGATAAGCCCTGAGACTCCAATAATGTCACATGACATTTCACGGGCCGTTTCGAGGATCTTCTCACAGGGGACCATGACACCGAGGTCGATCACTTCGAAGTTGTTACACTGGAGAACGACGCCGACGATGTTTTTGCCTATGTCATGCACGTCTCCCTTAACGGTGGCCATGAGAATTCGACCTTGGGGTTTAGTGCTCTCGCTTTTCTCCTGCTCGATAAAGGGCTGCAGATGGGCGACGGCCTGTTTCATGACACGGGCGGATTTGACCACTTGGGGCAGAAACATCTTCCCGCTACCAAACAGGTCGCCCACGACATTCATACCGTCCATAAGCGGACCTTCAATGACGTCCAGGGGGCGGCTCGCCTGGCGGCGGGCCTCTTCCGTATCATCGATAATGTATGCGGTGATGCCTTTCACCAGGGCGTATTCCAGGCGTTTGTTGACGGGCAGTTCGCGCCAAGCTTGGTCTTCTTTTTTCGCTCCGCTGGTTGCGCCTTCACGATACTTCTCTGCCAGCTCCACCAGAGTTTCGGTCGCCGACGGTGTGCGGTTAAGAATGACGTCTTCAACGCAGTCACGTAATTCGCTGGGAAGATCATCATAGATAGCGAGCTGTCCGGCATTAACGATGCCCATGTTCAGGCCGGCTTTAATAGCGTGATAAAGAAAAACCGAATGGATGGCTTCGCGGACTGGATTATTGCCGCGGAAAGAGAAGGAAACGTTGCTCACTCCGCCGGAAATCGAGGCGTAGGGCAGGTTGGCACGTATCCAGTGCGCGGCCTCGATAAAGTCCACGGCGTAGTTATTGTGTTCGTCGATGCCGGTTGCGACGGCAAAAATATTGGGATCGAAGATGATATCTTCTGGCGGCATCCCTACAACTTTGGTGAGAATGTCGTAGCTGCGCTGGCAAATCTCTTTTTTCCGTGCCGCAGTATCCGCCTGCCCGGTTTCGTCAAATGCCATCACCACCACCGCAGCTCCGTACCGGCGGCAGAGAGTGGCGTGCCTGATAAACTCTTCTTCGCCTTCTTTAAGGCTGATAGAGTTGACAATTGGCTTCCCCTGGATGCATTTAAGCCCCGCCTCAATTACCGACCACTTCGACGAGTCCACCATAATGGGCACTTTGGCGATGTCCGGCTCACCAGCGATGAGGTTGAGGAAGCGGACCATGGCCTTTTCGGCATCGAGCATGCCTTCGTCCATATTGATATCGATAACTTGTGCGCCGTTCTCGACTTGCTCGAGCGCGACTTCCAGTGCAGTTGAGTAGTCGTCATTGACAATCAGCTTCTTGAAGCGCGCGGAGCCGGTGACGTTGCAGCGTTCGCCAACGTTGACAAAAAGCGAGTCGGAGCGAATGTTGAAGGGCTCAAGCCCTGAGAGTCGACATGCGGGTTCAATATCGGGAATGCTTCTCGGCTTGTGTTGCGCCACGACCTCAACGATTCTGCGAATATGCTCCGGCGTTGTTCCACAGCAGCCGCCGATAATGTTGATAAAACCGCTGGCGGCGAAGTCGGCCACTATGGTGGCCATCTCCTCGGCAGACTGGTCGTACTCGCCGAACTCGTTCGGTAAGCCGGCGTTGGGGTGTGCCGATACATGACAGCTGGCCACGCGGGACAGCTCTTGCATATAAGGTCTCAACTCTGCGGCGCCGAGAGCGCAATTCAGGCCGATGGATAGAGGCTGGGCATGGGCCAACGAGTTGTAGAAAGCTTCGGTGGTTTGGCCCGAGAGGGTCCGGCCGGAAGCATCGGTAATGGTGCCCGAGATCATGATTGGCAGCTTGCAGTCGTTGCGCTCGAAGTAATCCGAGACGGCAAAAACGGCTGCCTTAGCGTTCAGAGTATCGAAGATGGTTTCTATAAGCAGAATATCTGCGCCACCTTTGACCAAACCGTCGATAGCGACCGTATAGTTCTGCACAAGCCCGTCGAACGTAATATTGCGCGCGCCCGGATCGTTAACGTCCGGCGAGATAGAGCAGGTGCGGCTGGTGGGACCCAGGACGCCTGCAACAAAGCGCGGTTTATCTGGGGTTTGCGCGGAAAACTCGTCAGCCGCTTCGCGGGCCAGGCGGGCTGCAACATAGTTCAGCTCATGGACGATCTCTTCCAGCTGATAGTCCGCCTGAGAGACTGCGGTGCTATTGAAAGTATTGGTTTCGATAATGTCCGCGCCGGCTGCTAGATAAGCGCGGTGAATATCGCTGATGATGTCTGGCTGGGTTAAGCAAAGTAGATCATTATTGCCGGTCAGATCGGTAGGGTGTTGGGCAAACCGTTCGCCGTGAAAGTCAGCGCTTTTCAGCTTGCGGGCTTGAATCATGGTTCCCATCGCACCGTCGAGGATGAGTATTTGTTGGTTTAGGCGGCGGTAGAGATGCGATACGCGACTGGTTTGATCCACTGAGACAACCTATATCAAAATTTTTTGATGCAGAAACGAAAAGCGAAATTGTAACAGAATCATGCTGAGGGCGCTGTTTTAATCAGTCCCGCGATTCGTTAGAATACTTGAGTATTTTACTCGGGCTTTCCCGTCTTTATCTCAACGAGACTTTATTCTATGTCGCAAGTCGAAAAATCGGTGCCGAACGTCATGATTACGGATTCCGCTCAGGAGTACCTCGCACAGCTGCTGAGTAAGCAGAACTGTGAAGGGATCGGAATTCGCATGTTTGTCGCCAGCCCTGGAACGCCTCAGGCGGAAACCTGCATTGCATATTTGCGTCCAGGCGAGGAAAAAGAAGGAGATGTAGTCGTACCCTTGAGCGGGTTTAATGCCTGGTTTGAGGGCAAAAGCATACCTTATTTGGAAGACGCAAAGGTGGATTATTCGCCGGACCGTATGGGTGGGCAACTGACGATTCGAGCGCCCAACTCGAAGATGCCGAAGATCAGCGATGACAGTTCTATCGAAGACAAAATCAACTATGTGCTTTTTAACGAGGTGAACCCAGGCTTAGCCAGCCACGGTGGCAATGTGAGTTTGATGGACGTCACTGAAGACGCTTATGCAGTGCTGAAATTTGGTGGCGGATGCCAAGGTTGCAGCGCGGTGGATTTGACCCTCAAAGAAGGGGTAGAAAAAACCTTATTGAGCAAGATTCCCGAGCTGAAAGGCGTTCGCGATGCCACCGATCATACCGACACCTCTAATGCGTACTATTAAGCTCGCGGCCTAAATGTCGCGTGGGCCATCGCTGCTGCTCAAGCCCTTGGTGCTGCATGCCGGAGAAGGCTTACACTTTCGGCTTGGAGGCGCTAGAGGCGGCGGTAGGAGAGATTTAGAGAATCAACTTCTCGCTGTGGTCGAACAGCGTTTTGATAAAGTCAAACTGGAGGCTGCCATTTAGCAGCTCCTTTTTCCAGCTAATGGCAATGCCATCAGTCCATTCTACACAATACTTCTCGAAATACTGCTCGCGGTAGCGGTCATGCCAATAGCTGATCAGCTGGGTGCGTGCTTTGGGTGATCCTAGAATCGTTTGAATGTTGCTGAGAAATTTGGTGATTGTGCCAATGTTGTGCAGTTGCCGGCAGACCGCATCGGGGGCGAACACATAATCACACCCCGACATCTCTGCAACTTTCAGGTCATACCAAAGAGAGCTGCGATCGCCGAGTTCCCCAATAAATTGTTCGAGGGCGTGATCGGACTGATATCGTGGGGCGGAACTATGCAGGTTCATGTGCAAAGGCCAAGTGATGAAAAATGGCTATCCGTAAGTTAGCTGCGCTAACACGAGTTGAAGAAAGTGTTGGGAATTCGCCTGATAAGCTGCGCCTCACACCATGCCGAAAGCTACCAGCGCCTCATGCATAAATCCAGTTTTGTCTTAGGTAATCTTGACTTTTGTGTGGTAATTCCACTGCGAAGCGTGAGCTGGTGATGGCGATAGGGGTTTTGAGGACCGAGTGAGCAGGGTAAATGAAGGGCGTAGAAATGGAGGCATATGAAGTCATTCATATGCCTCGCTGTGGTGCTTAATTTCGGGTGGGCAGTATGTCCTTGATCTTGTCGCGCATGGACCGCAAGGCCTCTTCTGTCGTAGGCCAGTCAATACAAGCATCAGTGACCGAGACACCGTATTTAAGGTCTTTGAGGTCGGCGGGAATTTTTTGATTGCCCGCGCCAATATGGCTTTCGATCATTACGCCCATGATGGATTTGTTGCCGTCGATGATCTGATTGGCAATGTTATCCAATACCAGCGGTTGCAAATCATGGCTTTTGTTTGAATTTGCGTGACTACAGTCGACCATAATGTTGGTGGGTACGCCTGCCTCGGCCAGCTCTTTCTCACAGACGGTTACACTGACGGAGTCGTAATTCGGCTTGCCGTTGCCCCCGCGCAATACCACGTGGCCGTAGGGGTTTCCCTTGGTGTGGATAATCGACACTTGGCCTTCGGCGTTGATGCCGAGGAATCGATGCGGGTTCGAAACGGACTGGAGGGCATTGATGGCGACAGTGAGGCTGCCGTCAGTGCCGTTTTTGAAGCCAACCGCAGAAGAGAGTCCGCTGGCCATTTCTCTGTGCGTTTGTGACTCGGTGGTGCGCGCGCCTATAGCCGACCAGGAGATCAGGTCCTGAAGGTATTGTGGTGAAATCGGATCCAGGGCTTCAGTCGCCGCTGGCAGGCCGAGTTCAGCTATGTCCAGCAGCAGACGACGGCCTACGTGTAGGCCCTCTTCAATTTTGAAGGAGTCGTTGAGGTATGGATCGTTAATCAGGCCTTTCCAGCCGACCGTGGTGCGCGGTTTCTCAAAGTACACCCGCATCACGATAAAGAGAGTGTCGGCGACTTCCTCGGCGAGTTTCTTCAGTCGATTGGCATAATCCATCGCGGCTTCTGTGTCGTGGATGGAGCAGGGGCCGATAACGACAAGAAGGCGATGGTCTTCTCGGTCGAGAATACGCCTTACGGTTTCACGACCTTTTTGCACGGTATCCACTACCTTTTCGGTCATCGGTAATGCCCGTTTGAGCTCTACTGGTGAGATGAGCACTTCTTGAGAGACGACATTGATGTTGTCGATAGAGGGAGAGTCGTTCATTTATATCACTGCGCTGTTTGCTTTCGGTTCATGCCGAGGGACATTTATACCTGCTCGGCTCTTGAGGACCATTCTACTGAATTGTTTGGGAATTGTCCGGCGGTCCCGTGACTGGCGAGTAAGATTAGCTGATGAACTGGAGAATGGTCGGAGAGACAGGATTCGAACCTGCGGCCCCTGCCTCCCGAAGGCAGTGCTCTACCAAGCTGAGCTACTCTCCGACGTTTTCGCTGCACGCCTCCAGCTGGAGGGCGCCACTTTTGTAGGGTGGGTCAAAAAAGCGGACGAAGTATCGCTTCTTTTAAAATCTTTGGCAAATACTTGTTGTCTTGTGAGTTGTCACTAATGTGTGGGGTACCAAGTTGGCTTTATCCTCTATATATTTCAAAACCATTGGCTGAAGGTGTCGCTGGAAAATTCCGCGTGAAAAATTCAAATCATTTAAATGAGCAGGGCAAGTTAGCGGAGTCAAATGTGACGACTGCTTTGTCGGCCCTGGTGAACTGGGTACAAAAGCGTGCCTTGCCGACTTGGGTGGAGCGTAGCTTTCACACTTCGGGCGGCTGGTTTTCGGCGCAACTGTCGCATTCGGGCCGACCGATCGAGGGCGAGTCGATACAGCTGGTGGCACAAGCGCAAATGCTTTATCTGCTCGCCAGAGCAGAGCGCATCGGCTGGGTGAGCGGCCGGCGCAAAATTGCGCAGCAGCTGATTGATTTCGTTGGTCGTCACGGAACCCTGCCATGCCGTAGTGACGGTTATGTGCGTTCACTAGAGGCGCCGTCCGTTATTTTGGACAGCCGCTACGATCCGCTCGACCACGCTTGGTTCGTTATCGCCAATACCGCATGCTTCAGCGCGTTTGGGGAAATGTCCGATATGCGCCGCGCGTACAACATTCTCGACTGGTTGCATATTCATTACAGCGACGGCACCACCTGGAAGGGCATTGGTCGATCCAGCGAGGCGGAGCCGGAGCTGTACCGTCATATGCTTTGGGCGCTCGCGGATCTGGCAGAGGTCACTCAGAAGCCGATTTGGCATCAGCGCGCTAAGGCTCTGCTCGACCATTGCATCAAACGATTTGGACTGCCCGTCGAGCAACCGTCGAAGAAGAACTTAGTTGCCTTCGACCATGGTGAGCAGCTCGCCTGGGTGCGCGTGCTGTGTCAGTGTGAGCGGGTTTTCGGGGTCGGGTTGAATGCGGCTAAGTCATTCTATGAGGCGCTCTCGATTCCGCTTGGCAGCGAGGCAAAGGTTACGGGTGAGGTGCGTGCGGAGGTAATTGCGGCCGGGCTCGCCTTGTTTGCCGCAGATGTCAAAGGTGCATCTACCGACAAGGCGATAGAGCAGCTGGATATTTTTATCCGCGATTATGCGGTGCCGGATACGGACAGGGCGGGTATTTTTATTGATGACCCATGGAACGGCGAACATGGGGTGGGTTCACTGATAACGCTCGTGCACTTGTTCGAGGCGGCGGTGCTGGCGCAGCAGATTTTGGCGAGGCGGTCACATTCCGCCTGAGAGTTGTGCGCTCGGTGGGCAGGCGCTCTGGCGGATTACCAATTCAGCTGGCAGAACCACCTCCGTGGCGGACAGGTCTTCTTGGTCGATAATCTGCAGCAAGGCATCCATGGCGAGTGTGCCAATTTCCTCTGCCGGTTGGGCTATGGTGGTCAAGGCTGGGTCCCAATATCTTGCGTAGGGGATGTCATCAAACCCGGTGACGGAGATGTCGTCTGGAATGCGTAGTCCGTGAGCTTTAAATGTTTGAATGGCGCCCAGCGCCATTTCATCGTTCAAGCAGCAGATTGCGGTGGGCATGGTGTTGAGTTGAAAAAATTGTTTGGCTGCATTCTGGCCCGACCACATGGTGAAATCGCCCTCCGCCAGCAATTCTTTCTCGAACGCTAATCCCGCTGCCGCCAAACTTCTCTTGTACCCCTCCAGTCGATCAATGGTATGTGGATTGTCTTTCAGGCCAGTAATGACGCCTATGCGTCTGTGTCCCAGTGAGATCAGATAATCCACCAGCGTTTTGGCGGCGGCGATGTTGTCGATACGTACAGAGGGGCCGGGTGTGCCCTCGCAGCCGCAAGCGTTGACCCAGGGAATATCCTGGGTGCTGGAACTCATCGACTGGGGCCGCAATTGAATCACGCCGTCCGCCAGCCGCGTTTCTACCCGGTTGACGTATTCCTGTTCGCGCTTCGAGCTCTCTCGGGTATCGCCTAACAGAACTGCGTAACCCTTTTGTTGGGCTCGATCTTCGATGGCTTGAATGACCTGCGAGAAGAACGGGTTGGTGATGTCCGGGACTAGTACCACTATGGCGAAGGATTTGGCCGCACGAAAGTTCCGGGCTAACAGGTTTGGTCGGTAACCCACGGCCTTAATTGCATCATGAACTTTTTTTAAGCTTTCTTCCGATACTTTTTCGGGGTTGGTCAATGCTCGGGAGACAGTGGCGACCGATACCCCGGCTGTGTGCGCAACTTCGCGGATGTTGGACATGGCTAACCCACTGAATCTTGACGGCTTTTCGTGCGAATTTACCCGAAAAGCCGATAGCTGACCAGGGCGATCGATTGCGCTTTAATTTTATATATCCATTTAACCGTGCATTATTTGGCCCTTTGCGAACGAACACCTTTTATCATAATGGTCGTGCCTTAGTGTTGATGTCGCCCCCTGAGTGGGCTGTGGTCAACCCCTATCTGTCCAAAGCCGGAAAAGATGATGCGCCTTAGAGTTTTGTTTTCAATTACTTTTTTGTGTTTTGCCTTTGTTACCGCCTGCGCGCCTCTCAGTCCGGCTCCAGGTGCGGCAGATGGCGACGCGGCGAGCGCGACCGGCAGCCCGTTTGTGACCGTCGAAGGCACGCGATTAATGCGTCATGGCAAACCCTATTATTTCACCGGCACCAATTTTTGGTATGGGGCGTATCTGGGTGCCACTCCAGAGGGGCGGGAGCGGCTGCGGAAGGAGCTGGATCAACTGCAGGTATTGGGTATCGATAATCTGCGAGTTTTGGCCGCTGCGGAACAAACGGATTTGACCAGGGCGGTGCACCCAGCGCTTCACCTCGCCCCAGGGAGTTTTAACGAGGATTTATTAATTGGCCTTGATGTGCTGCTGGCGGAGATGGCGAAACGGGATATGGTGGCCGTGCTCTATTTCAGCAACTTTTGGCAGTGGTCGGGAGGCATGTCTCAGTACATGTCCTGGCTTACAGGTGAGCCGCCTTTCGACCCAGACACCACCGGCGATTGGAACGGTTTTATGCAGAACTCGGCCGCGTTCTACCGCAGTGAAGAGGCGCAGCGCTGGTACCAGGATTTAATTCGGGTCATTGTTACGCGCACCAACAGCGTGACCGGAGCTGCTTATGTGGATGACCCTACCATCATGGCGTGGCAGCTGGCCAATGAGCCGCGCCCAGGTAGCGATCAAGACGGCCGGCCTTTTTACCCGCATTACAAAGCCTGGCTTGAGAGCACAGCAAAATTTATTAAATCTCTGGATGCCAGACATCTGGTGAGCAGCGGTAGCGAGGGCTCAATGGGAACTCTGCGCGATCTGGATCTTTTCAAGGACGCTCATGCAATCGCGGAGATTGATTATCTAACCTTCCATATGTGGCCCAAAAATTGGGGCTGGTTTGATGTCACACAGCCGGATGAAACCTACTCGCACGCTGTGGCCAACGCCAAAGCTTATATCTTGCAGCACCTCCAGGTCGCAAAGGAATTGGGCAAACCCTTGGTGCTGGAAGAGTTTGGGATTGAGCGCGACGATGGGCGCTATCAGTCGAGCTCCGGGACTCGGCAGCGCGATCGATTTTTTGCCGAGATTTTTGGTTTTCTCGAAACTCAAGTGAAGCTGGAGTCGCCGCTGATGGGAACCAATTTTTGGGGCTGGGGTGGTGAGGGCAGAGCGCAGTCCGACGATTTTTTCTGGCGCACCGGCGACCCTTTCACGGGAGATCCACCGCAAGAACCACAGGGGTTGAATTCGGTCTTTAGCCAGGATGCGAGCACTCTAAAAATATTAAAAGCTCACGCCAATTTTATGCGTCGCCGCTAGGCGGGGTGCGCTACCGCACCGCTTTGGGGTGAGGTATGCTGCGGCACTCGTTGTTTGCATGCGTTCGGAGAGCCTTATCTCAACCCTTTACACCATCCTGGATCATCAAAAGGAGTTCTTGGTGATCGACAAAGCGCCGGGTGTCGCCGTTCAAGGCGACCCTAATGCTCCCTCAGTCCTTGAATATATCCGCCGCGATCTCGACTTGCCTCATCTATATCCGGTGCATCGCCTGGATATGGGGACGTCGGGTCTGGTGGTGGCAGCCAAAACTCGAGAGGCCAATCAGAGGCTTTCGTTGGCCTTCCAGCACCAAGAAATTAGCAAAGCTTATCTCGCCATCACTGCCAAAAAGCCCAGCAAAAAGCAGGGCTGGGTTGTCGGTGACATGGAAAAGTCCCGCGGCGGCAGCTATCGCTTGTGCCGGACGCGCAATAATCCTGCGCGCACCACGTTTCGCAGCGTGTCCTTAGTGCAGGGACAGCGTTTATTTGTGCTGCGTCCGCTAACCGGTAAAACCCATCAATTGCGGGTAGCACTGAAATCCTTGGGAGCACCTATTGTGGGTGATCAGCGCTACGGCGGTGAAGCGGCAGATCGCATGTATCTGCACGCATGGCGGTTAGAGTTTCACTTCTCAGGGCACTTGTATCGCTATGTGGCGAATCCGAGTCGAGGCGCCTTGTTCCAGCAGACTGTGTTGCAAGCGGCGATGGTTGAGCTTGAAGACGGTGACCTTTGGCGTTTGGGGGTGTAATGGCGTTTAAGTACCGAATGGTGCTTGTGATGATGGTCGTGGCGACGGCGGGGGTGTGGTTTGTTTATTTTGGATCCTTTTTCTCTCCGCCTTCGCCTGACGCAGCCCCCGCCGCTCCCGCCTCGGAGTCGCGCGCTTGCAGCTTTACTTCTCGCTATGGATTGCGTCTCGATTGTTATTGGGTGCCGGTGGGGGAGGGACGGGTGCAGGCGCGACTGTCGGCGGCGATTTTTCGCGCAGAAAGTGAGAGCGCTGCGCGAGATCCGCTGGTGTATATCGCCGGCGGACCCGGTGAAGCGGGCAATACCGAGCCCGAGTCGCTTGCCGTTTGGGATCTATGGCTGGCCGAAACAGCGCTAGGACGCGACTTTGTCCTTTTGGACTTGCGCGGCTTGTCGCCAAGTGAGCCCGCCTGGGATTGTGCCGAATATACGCAGCAGTCTCGCGAGCTTCTCAGCCAAAATCTGACCTTTGCGGAGGAGGCCGAGGTGCTCGCGCCGGTGTTGCTTGCTTGCTTGGCGAAGTGGCAGGAAAGTTTGGCGCGCACGGGTGGTCCGGTGGCAAGCCTTGATGCGTTTTCCAGCCAGTTAAATGTCGCAGACCTAGGAGTGTCACTGCGCCGCCTCGGTTATAACGAGTGGAATTATCTCGCTGTATCTTACGGCACTCGAGTGGCTTTGTTAGCAGCCATGCAGCAGCCGGAGGTGCGCCGGGTGATTCTGGACTCTCCCTATCCGCCGGAGCGCGGCTCTCTCAGTGATTCCCTTGTGTTGTGGCGTGACGCATTTGCGCGCTACTGGCATCGCTGCGAAAAAATCTCCTGTGAATTTTCGCAACAGCAGTTCTGGCAGTTGATGGCGGACTTACAGCGCGAGCCCGTATGGGTCGAGGTGGAGGATTGGCGCACGGGACGTATGGAAAAATGGTTGCTCAACGAGGGCCGGTTGGCGGCGGCCCTGTACACCACCTTTTACAGCAGTGAGCTGACGAGTATGTTGGCGTCCGCGCTGCATCAATATGTGGAGGGTGACCCCCAGCCGTTGACCAGAATTCTAGAGATATTTTTTAATCAGGTGTTCGACAGCCGCTTCAATAGCGCCATCTTTTGGGCGACGGAGTGTAACGACAATTTTTTGGAAGGCGAAGCATCGTTTGCGCAAACCTTGGCGACGTTAGGGCCGTGGCAGCGGTTTTTTGCTGCGGATTGGCAATACAATTTATGTCGCGCTGAGGCTTTTCGGCCTGGTCAGCTGCCGCCTATGGTCGCGGTCTCCGCGCCGGTGCTGGTGGCAGCGGGTGAGTTGGATCCTATTACCACCGCAGAGCATGCGCGGGCGCTGATGAATTGGTTGCCTAACGGCAAGCTGCTGGTGCAAGAAGATCGATCGCATGCGGAATTTTTTATGAGCCATTGTGGTCAGGGTTTAATTGCTTGGTTCCTTCAGGCGACATCAGCCCAGCTGGCGGAGGAATGGCTAGATCGAAGTGCGGCCTGTCATCTGCCGACAGACGGCAGGGAAGCGCAGCGTTGATGGCGAGTGGGTGATATTGAATTAGGTAAAGAATAATGAAGCGGTTTTTGCTTTCTGTGACGTTCGCATTATTATGCGCACCAGTTTTGGCTAATGAACGACCGGCGGAGAAAAACATGACGATTTGGATTGATGTGCGAACACAAGAAGAATATGCGCAAGGGCATATCGCGGGCTCCATCAATATTCCGTATGAAATTATTGGCAGTGAAATTGGCAGCGTCACCCGTGACGTCGATCAGGATATTCGGGTCTATTGTCGCGCCGGCCGCCGCTCGGGAGTGGCGATGGATACCCTGAAAGGCATGGGCTACGCCAATGTGATTAACGAAGGTGCTTATGAGGACCTGCTCGCGCGCAAGGCCAAAGGAGAGGATATCCCCTGATTGCAAAGAGTTTTTAATCTTACCTTGGCAGCCCCGAGTTCGGTTATTTTGGCTGTCTTGTTTGCGGGTATGGAATCGCTTCTAGTGTTGTAACGCCAATACTTTGAATTGCCGATTATCGGCCAGGACTTGGGCGCGGTGGAAAAGCCCGCCCAGTTTTTTTTCCAGTGGAATAAAACTGTTCACCACGAATAGAGCAGTGCCTTTATCTGCCAGTTTTTGTTTCGCTGCGATAAGAAAGTCTCGCGTCATATCTCCGTCCACATCGAAGCCGCGATGAAAGGGGGGGTTGCAGAGGATAAGGTCAAAGGTTCCGCTGACTCGATTGGCCTTGTCGGCGGCAACCACTTCTACCGCGAGCTTGTGTTCGCGAGCATTTTTTTTCATGCACAGCAGAGCACCTGCATTATTGTCGGTAGCAACTCGCCTTTTGCAGGGCAGCCAATGACTGGCGACGGTTAAAAAGCCGTAGCCGCACCCTAGGTCCAGCACACTTTCTGCGTCGCTCCAAAACGAGTTGTGATGGCGCAGGCAGTCGATCAGCAGCGCGCTGCCGGCATCGATCTTGTCCCAGCCGTAAACCCCCGGCTTACTGTAAAGATGCATACCGCCCCACTCGCCAATCATGTGGAGGTGATGGTAGAGATCCGCATCCTCAATAGAGTGTTCCGACACTTTATTGACCGCGCCGGCATAGGTTAGGCCGTGCTTTTTTAGCCGCGCGCCGTCCTGGAAGATGCGGCCGGCATACTCCCAAATACTTTTGATGCCTTCATTTTTGGCTCCGGCAATCTGCAGCTGCCCGCCGTTGTTCAGGTGTAAAAAGGCGCTGCGGATTAAATGTTGATTAACCGCTTTTTCTTTGCAGATCCTTAAAAATATGGCATCGAACCGGCTGTCTGCGTCGAATTGCCAGTCACTGAAGGTGGCGGAAATCGCGCTGTTCTGGGCAGCTTGCACTAAATCAAAGCGGTTGCTCATGAGTTGAAGGTTAGGGGCATAAGCGGCAAGTGCCGGCCATATTCCGTAGCTATTTTCATCGGCGAGCCAGAGGCTGTTGGTGCCGTGGTGCAACTGCTGTAGCAGGTGGGTGGTGCTGGCATCAATTATTGGCATGCGCAAAGTATTTCCGATTCGGTTAGATGGCGAAATTCGCTCGGTTTGAGATTGGGGTCGAGGGTCAGTCCGCCAACTTGTTCGCGATGCAACTGGGTGACGCGATTACCGACCGCCGCAAACATGCGTTTTACCTGATGGTAGCGCCCTTCTTGCAGTTGGATGCGTACCTCAAGGTCGGTGATTTTCTCAATACGACTGGGCAGTGTCGGCTTGTTTTCCGAACGTAGCATAAGGCCGCTTTCCAGCATTTTGATAGCCTCAGCGCCGAGAGGCTCGGCAAGGTGCGCGCGGTACACTTTGGTGCACCGACTGGCCGGTGCGGTAATGCGGTGGTTCCAGGCCCCGTCGGTAGTCAGCAGCAGTAATCCGGTTGTATCCAGGTCAAGTCGGCCGACGATTTGCAGTGGCTCGTTGGGATGGAGTTTGGCGGGCAGCAGATCCAGCACTGTGGGATGCTGCCCATCAGTATTGGCACACAGATAACCCGCCGGTTTATGCAGCATCACATAGACCGGGGAGGGCAGAGTGAGCAACTTGCCGTCCAGGGTAATCCTCGCTTCCGCAACGCGCGCGGCGAAATGGCGAACAGTCTCGCCATTTACGGCAACTCTCCCTTCTTTTATAGCGTGTTGAGCTTCGCGTCGCGACCAGCCGGTGGTGTGGGCAATAAAGCCATCCAGTCTCATGAATGGAGGCTTTTTTCTCCGGCGTCCACTGTCTGGTAAATCAGGGTGTTGATGGTCATGGGGCCGACACCACCCGGAACCGGAGTGATAGCCGAGGCGCGTTCCATTAAGGGCCCGAGTTCGATGTCGCCAACGCCACCGGGATGATAGCCAGCATCAACGACCACCGCGCCATCCTTGATCCACTCAGCACGGATAAACTCCGGCTTGCCCACTGCCCCTACGATAATGTCCGCACGGCGGATATGATCTTCCAAGCCCTGCGTCTTGGAATGGCAGATGGTAACGGTCGCATTGGCATTGAGCAGCATCAGCGCCATAGGCTTGCCCAAAATGGGGCTGCGCCCGACGACTACGGCATGTTTGCCCGCCAAGGGAATCTCGTAGGCTTCCAGCAGGCGCATGATCCCTTTTGGCGTGGCGCAGCCATAAGCCGCCTCACCCATTGCCATGCGGCCAAAGCCGAGACAAGTGACACCGTCGACATCTTTATTCAGCGCTATAGCGTCAAAGCAAGCCCGCTCATCAATTTGTGCCGGTACAGGGTGTTGTAAGAGGATGCCGTGTACGGCGGGGTTGGCGTTGAGTTCGTGAATCTTGGCCAGCAGCTGTTCTGTTGTCGTCGTTTTTGGCAGTTCTACTTTGAGCGAGTCCATACCAATTCGGGTGCAGGCATTACCTTTCATTTTGACGTAGGTGGCAGAGGCGGGGTCATCACCGACCAAAATGGTGGCCAGAATGGGTGTTGCGCCACTGGAGGCCTTGATTGCTGCGACTCTTGCCGCCAGCTCGGTTTCGGTTTTTTGTGCCAGTGCTTTGCCGTCAAGTATGAGTGCCGTCATGATGCGGAATCCCGTTTTTGGAGTATGAAGGCCGCGCATTTTCCCACAGTGCCTACTTTGCGCCAAGGCTCCGGGCGCGCTTTCCCGTAGGAAGCCCGAGGTTGCCATGGCGTGTATCGAATGCCTCGCTCCGCGACACGGAAATAGAGCGAAATTGCCGTTGACGATCCGTTGGGTGATGGGTATGATGCGCACCTCTCGATCGGCGGCCCCCGCAAAAAGGGCAATGTTATCGCCGTTCAGTGTCGTCGGAGTGTAGCGCAGCCTGGTAGCGCGTCTGCTTTGGGAGCAGAATGTCGGGG
>CAYZVN010000006.1:0-69102 GCA_964482025.1 uncultured Saccharophagus sp.
GTGACTTTCTGATTTTCAGTCTTTAGCCAATGTGCAGCGAACGCTTTATTAAACTCCACATAAAGCTCACGAGTTGGGTCATAGGAGGCGTTGAGCAGCTTTATTTCGGGCTGGGCCAGAACGGTTGTGCTGGCGGCAAATCCGAGTGCAAGTACAAATAGTGATTTCTTTAAATTTTTCAACAACATTGAAATATTCCTTCTTATAGGGGCTTCTTATGTATCGGGAATTTGATCGCGATATTGAGATGCGGTGGTTTAATCTGGCTGAGCCGTCCCTCGCCTAAGTCAGCAATATAAAAAGATAAAGTGCGTTTCATTTTCTCTCTCTCTGCTTCGTTGGCTAAACTGGAGAGGATATTAATGATGAGCACGCCTGAACCAAACGAAGTTATTTTTATTTGCTTATCTAAAATTCTGAAAATCAAAATACGGGCAGATAGGATGAATGGAATTTTGGCTGCGTAAAACCCCACAACGCCTGCAGCCTTTATAGACTGCAGGCGCTCGGAATAAAAATGAATGGAAAATGGACTCAGGTGTAAAACAAAACCTTATGGGCGGAGGAAGGATAAGTCGGCGCTCGCAGCGGTGTCGCTCGATACAGCGCTTGTGTGCTTTTTGCTTGCACCAGCGTCTCTCCTACCGACTCGACCACACCTTGTATCCAGGGCCAAGGTCCATAGCCAGAGTCTGTATTAATGTGGCCCACTCTACCTGCGTCATGAAAAATAAGATTCCAGCGGCGTGCCCAGGCGTAGGCGTGTTGCAACTTCATCCATGGGTCATTTTGACTGCCGATCAGAAGGCCCGGTACGTTTAATGGCCCGTCTGGCAGATATTGGGCAATGCTGGGTAAAGCTAGGTTGTCGCGCAACCCGAAAGGTGCAAAGCGATCCGGTTGTGCGGGTGCCACAAACACGACGGCGAGATTCAGATTGGGGCGATTAGCAACTGCCATTGCGCTGGCGAGGCAGCCAAAGCTGTGGGCAACTATGACGGTAGGTACAGGGTCTTCATCCAAAGCCCGCGTTACCGCCTTTGACCAGGCCTTAACCACGGGCATTTCCCAATCGATACGATCGACTCTGTGGGCATTTGACAATTGCGTTTCCAACCAGGTTTGCCAATGTGCCTCTTCACTATTATGAAATCCCGGCACCACCAAAATTCTGTAACTCATAAATCACCTCTAGCACTTGGGGGGCATCGCTCAATAACGGAAACGCGCTAAGCCGGAGCAAAGCTGGCGAGGGCGACTTCCGTAGATTTGAATAGCGCAATGACACTGCTGCCCGGCTTCAAGCCGATGTCATCCACGGACGAGGTTGAGACGATGGATGTGATAGTGCGTTGATGGCCAATGTCCACCTCAACTTCTGACACTACGTCGCCACGCTTAATATGCTTGACGATTCCTTGAAATTGATTGCGAGCGTTTATCGCTTTGATGGTCACGTCTTGCCCCCTTTAGGCTGCATTGGAATGCTGCCAATTTACCAAGGGGGAAGTGATGGAGGAACGAATAAAATCTTAGAAGCTTATGAAAAAAACGGCACAGGTACTTCGAAACACGTTACTAAAAGCCGGAGCCGGGCTGTTTTAGAAATTCCATTTCCTCCTCTGTGGATTCGCGGCCAAGAATCTTATTGCGGTGGGGATAGCGGCCGAAGCGGTCGATAATAACCTTGTGGCGTAATTCGAAGTCATAATTTTCGGCCAGCCCATTCTCTTTATAGAGGCGCTCGGCCCATTTGTGAATAAGCTTAGACTCGCTGTGCATAAAGGGCATATATAAAAAATTGCGCTCGATTGGCGAAAGAGCTTGCTCGGCTCCCGCGGCAATCGCCTCCTGAGCCAGCACTAAGGCCATGGCATCTTGAGCAAAAGCGTCGGGGGTGTCGCGATAGAGGTTACGTGAGAATTGATCCAGCACTATAACCTCCGCCAGGCGTCCTTTAGGCTGCTGACGCCACGCGTATAGCTCGCCGCACCTGGCTTGCTCCAAGCAGGCTAAAAAGCGCTGGCGAATGAGGTCGTCAAACTCTTGATCCTTCACCCACCACTGCTGGGGTGAGATTTCTTCGAACCAGAAAGTCAGAACTTGATTGAACATGTCGAATTCTCGCGTTTTTTTGAGAGGTAGGATAAAAGCAAGCGGATGGTCCCAGCGCTTTGTTCTATCTTGCAAAAGACGTCATTCGATTGCGCTCGGATATTTGGGAATTCAACGTCCACAAATCATAGAGCCAGCCGAGAAAAAACAAGCCACCGGTAAAAAGGTAAATAATGCCGGTAATCCACTTGCCGATATACATACGGTGAACGCCGAACACGCCCAGAAACGTCAACAAAATCCAGGAGACATTGTAATTGTATATGCCGGGCTGGTACCGGTTATCCGCTTCCCGATCCATCGAAGGGATCAAAAATAGATCGATGATCCAACCTATAAACAGAAGGCCCAGGGTAAAAAACCAGATGGTTCCGGTAATCCGCTTGCCGTAATAAAAGCGGTGAGCGCCCATGAATCCAAAGATCCAAGCGATATATCCTATGACGATTGAGTGAGTGTTGGAGCGCATAAGAGTGCCTTAAAGAAAAAGTTGGAAGAGTTTCGCTGGCGCAGATGTTTTGTGCAAGGGCGGAGACGTGACAGCTGTAAGGCAGTGACAGAGAGTTCCTGGGTGTGTGCAAGCTTGCCGCTGTTCCGGTGCGCTTAAGCAACTCGGCGGCGACTCTGCCTTGGCAACACTTTAACCGCCTCCGGTTGCAGGTCTTACCGCCCAATCGGGCAACTCATCCGGCCGACAATAGCGCCATAACCGCCATTTTGGCGTAGCATTTGAGAAAATGTCGCCTTTTGGTCGCTCCGCATGGTAAAAAGCACACTACACTTTTTACACCTAGCGCTATAAGCCCTTTCGTTACCCCTACCCTTACACTGTGAGATTGCTTGTGTTGATCCGTCATTTGCTGCTTACGCTGTCCTTGTTGACGGCGGGACTTGTTCACGCTCAAACCCCTACACCGGACCCAGAAAAGCTTCAGTTGGCTTCGGTTCATGCGTTAATCATGGACTTGAACACCAATGAAGTCCTCTACGAGCGCAACCCCGACGCGGTGGTGCCTATTGCCTCGGTGACCAAAATGATGACCGCTCTGGTGGTGCTGGACGACGTGAAGGAATCCCCCCTGGATGAGTGGATTGCAGTGGATATATCGCAAACAAAAGAGATGAAAGGCGTGTTTTCGCACGTGCGCATCGATAGTCAGCTACAGCGAAGCGACATGTTATTGTTGGCGCTGATGGCCTCGGAAAATCGCGCCGCGGCGACCTTAGCTCATCACTACAGCGGCGGTTACGATGCGTTTATCAAGGCGATGAATGCAAAAGCGGCCGCTCTGGGAATGAAGAACAGCCGATTTGTGGAGCCTACTGGCTTATCGCCGAAGAATGTCTCCACCCCGCGAGATCTGGCGCTTTTGATCCAAGCGTCCGCCCGCGACCCTATTATCGCGGAGTTGAGCACCACCCCGAAAAAAGACATGGCGTTTCGCGCTCCTCGTCACCGGCGGGCGTTTTATAACACTAATCCGCTGGTGCGCAACGGCCAGTGGACGATTGAAGCCAGTAAGACGGGCTATATTAATCAGGCCGGTCGCTGCCTGGTGCTTCAAGCCGAAATCCAGGATCGCCATTTGGCGATTGTGCTATTGGACTCCTTCGGCAAGCGTTCGCATATTGGTGATGCGGGGCGCGTAAGGCGGTGGTTGGAAACAGGCAATGGCGGCTCTGTACACCCAAGCGCACTGGAATATGCGCAGCGTCGGCAGGAAATTTTGCTGGCAAGCGAAGACGCTTCTTAATGTCAAAATAAATTTCCTCATATACTTTGGGTGGCGTGCCCCTGGTATGCCGCCTTTGGTGCCTCCGTTCCGTCGATTTCCACAGCACTAGGATTCGCGACCGACATATTGAGGAGCCTGTGTGCAGTGCACTCCTCTACACACAGGCTCCTTCGAGCATCAGTGACCGTGATTGTCGACCGCTTCTTTGGAATGAAAAATGGTTGGATCGGCTTTACCTTTGACCACCAGAACCCCTCCCAAACCCTTTTCGGCTCGCGCCAGCGCATGGTCAACAATGGTGTAGTTGCCTGGGTAATCCACCTTAAACTCGACCATGGTCGCTCCGCCGGGCGCGACCAGCGTGGTCTGCACGTCTGTTAGGGGCGGGCTCGTTAAGGACCCCTGATCATAAACCCGGTCAAAAATTTCGCCAATAACATGGAAGCTGGACACTAAGTTGGGGCCGCCGACACCGAAGAAGATTCGCACCGTCTCGCCAACCGTCGCTTCAAGTTTGTGGGTTTTGGTGAGTGCAAACATATTGCCGTTAAACATCATATGTTCCGGTTTCTCATCCAGCATTTTCTGTAAAGAAAACTCGTGCCGGCCCGGCGAACCGTGACGCTGGGCGGTATAAAGCTCTCCTTGCATGATGTAGAACTCCCGGTCAACCGGAGCCAGCCCGCCTTCGGGTTCGACAAGAATCAGGCCGTACATGCCATTGGTGATGTGCTGGGCCACCATGGGTGTCGCGCAGTGATAGACGTAGATGCCGGCCTGCGTCGCCTTAAACGTAAAACTCTTAGTTTGCCCCGGCGCCGCTTGAGTAACGGCAGCTCCGCCGCCGGGCCCGGTTACCGCGTGGAAATCCACCGAGTGTATATGAGTGCTATTGGTCGCGTTTTTCATGTTGACGGTGACCGTATCACCGACACGAACGCGAACAAAGGGTCCGGGCACTGTGTCGTTGAATGTCCAATAGCGGTAAGTGCTGCTCTCTCCTAGTTTGCCCTCCACTTCGGTCGTTTCCAGATTGACCGTTATTTTTTTAGGCGCCCTTTTTCCCACGGGCTCCCCCACTTCCGTTGGGTCTTTGGAGAGGTCGGGTACGTTGGAGGCGACTTTTTCGGCACCGTCGCCGACTATGAGCCGTCCCCACATCCCCGCAGCCTTGTGACCGGGAAGCGTACAGAGGTATTCGAAAACTCCTCGTTTAGAGGCGCGAAAAACAATCGCAACCGAAGCGCCTTTTCCCTGAACCTGCTCCGATTGCGCGCCAAATTCAGGAACGGCAATATCATGCAGTGCGCCGTCTCCGTTGGTTACCGAGATTAACACCACGGCATTTTCGGGAACGATTAAATCGGGATTTACCTGCCCTTTAGTGGTGCCAGATTCGCTGATATAAACCAACTTGCCATCGGCGATATCGGTGCGGAGCGTAAACCGAATATCGGGCCGTGGCGTAACATCATTTTGATTCGCGTAGAGATTTGGAACTATGCAGCACAGTGCAATGAATACTAACCCAAAGTAGTTGGATTTCATCTTGAGCCTCTAGGTGATGGATTATTGGAGTTCGTTAGATGATGCGAATTCTTATCCAATGGGCTCTGCATCGAGCAGTTTTAGCATTCCCTTTAAGCAGGCCCAACAGCTAATGCGTTTGGGGTCGTTGGTGACCCTAAGTCCCCAGAAGTCTCTCGAAGATTTGCACATAAGATCTCCCATCTGGCGTACCAAGCGGCCGTGAACCAAGGGCATTGCTAATTGAAAATGGTCGCGACCTGGAGTGTGGACGTCGTAGTGAACACCTTCGCGAGGGCCGTAGGCATAAGCGGCGCCACCCACTATGCCTATTGCGGCCAAGCGCTCTATCATATGCGCCGAAACGCTTGCGATGGCCTCATCAATGGAGTGCATTACCGCGTTTAGCATTTCTTGCTTATTTTTATCATTCCGAATCTTCTTGCACTGGACGTGATAACTGTCTCGAGATTTCCGCAAAAATGCTAGGTGAGAAAAAAGCTCCGCTGGGTTCGGCCGACGCTCAAGCAGGGCTTCAGTGGTGCGCAGATACTGCATCTGCGCATTCTCTAAAGATTGTTTTAGATCGCTGGCGAGGCGATGGTTGACGGTGTGGCGCGGAACTTGCCGATCAAGCAGTCTGCTGGTGCTATCAGAATACTGATGTCTCATAAATACCCCCGCAAAAAAATTTGATCGGGTAATTCACGCACGTATCACGATTACCCCAAGATACTTGTATGAACAAGGGTTTAAAGAAAACCGTATTTAATTCACCTCTTTACCTTATCTAATTGTGGGCGCTTATGCAGAACTTTGTCGGACCATTTCTTAATTAGCCGAGGGAACACTTATTAAAAACACGCGGCGTTAAGAGCTTCAAAGTATGTTTAGGCGGCGTGACGAAGTAACATGCGCCGAATATGGCCAATGGCGCGCATCGGATTTAATCCTTTTGGACACACCCAGGTACAATTACCAATACTGCGACAGCGAAACAGGCTGAATGGGTCCTCCAATTTGCTCAGGCGCTCAGAGGTTCCGGTGTCGCGACTATCAATAAGGAAGCGATACGCTTGCAATAAGCCCGCAGGCCCAATGTATTTATCGGGATTCCACCAATAAGACGGACAGGCGGAAGAGCAGCAGGCACATAATATGCATTCGTATAAACCATCGAGTTTTGCTCGATCTTCTGGAGATTGCAGTCTTTCGATTGCAGGGGCCGGCTGATCATTAATTAAATAGGGCTGGATTCGGCGATAATTTTCAAAAAATTGGGTTTGATCGACGACCAAATCCCGAATAACCGGCATGCCGGATAATGGACGCAGAACCAAGCTGGCGGCTCGACCCATTGCATCGCTCACTCGCGTTACGCAGGCCAAATCATTGCGACCGTTGATATTAATCCCATCGGAGCCACACACGCCCTCTCTGCAAGAGCGGCGAAAACTGAGTGTAGGGTCTGTGACTTTTAAGTGCTCCAGAACATCCAGAACCATTTTTGTGCGGAAACTATCATCGAGTTGGTAACGTCGCATTGTCGGCACTTTATCGGTTTCGGGGTTATAGCGATAAATATCGATATCGAGCATGAATTACCTCCGGTTCTAGTTAATAATGGCGTTTAGTTAATGCATTAAATGGCAAGTAAAAGCCGCTCCAATATAGCGGAAAAACGCGTAAGGGGATAAATGATGAACGGCAACCTACCACCCGATTGGGATCCGCACTCTGATGAGATGTCACACGATCAGCTGAGCGTCTACGATGAGATGCGCGATCTATGCCCCGTCGCTTATAGCGAGCGCCATCAATGGTCGCTGTTTCGTCACCAAGATATTATGCGCGTCTTGCTGGACCATCGTACCTTTAGTAACACGGTATCAAAACATTTATCGGTACCCAATGGGATGGACCCACCAACGCACACAGCCTATCGTGCTGCTATAGAGCCGTTTTTTACTGCCGAGGTGATTGCGGAGTTTGAGCCAAAATGTCGGCAGCTGGCGACGGGCTTGGTGGAGTCAATGCCGCGCGACCGCCCCGTGGATATCATTGCGAGCTTTGCACAGACCTTCGCGCTGCAAGTACAGTGCGCCTTCATGGGCTGGTCCAATGATATGCAAGAACCGCTGCGCGAATGGTCACGAAAAAATCACGAGGCAACCCTAGAGCAAAATCGTCAAGCGCTTATTGCTGTAGCGGAAGAATTTTCCGAATATATTAAAAATCTTTTACATAAGCGGCGCCAAATGGGAATCCATGCGCCCGAGGATGTGACGGCGCAGCTGATGCGAGTCACCGTAAATGGTGAATTATTGCAGGATGACGAAATCGTCAGCATTCTGCGCAATTGGACGGCGGGTGAAATTGGCACTATCGCAGCATCGATTGGCATATTGATCCATGCTTTGGTAGAGGCGCCACCATTGCAACAATTATTGCGCCAGCAGCCGGAAAAACTGCCGGAGGCCATTGACGAAATCTTGCGGATACACGGCCCCTTGATTGCCAACCGCCGCGTCGCCACCTGCCCGGTTACGCTCGCCAATCGCTCAATAGCGGAGGGCCAACAGCTTTCTTTAGTGTGGGTGTCCGCAAACCGGGATGAAGAGGTTTTCGCGGATGCGCGAAATTTCCGCTGGGGGCGTGATCAAACGAAAAACTTATTGTATGGAGCCGGTATTCATGTGTGTCCTGGTGCAGGCTTAGCGCGACTTGAGCTCCGCGTAATTATGGAGGAGTTGCTGGCAAAAACATCGGCGATTCAATTAATGGAGCCTATGCCCGTTAAAGCAATGTATCCCGCCGGTGGCTTTCGCCAGCTGATGGTGCAATTTAGTGATCGTGGTACGGCTACCACCCCATAATGGGTTTCATGGCGGCAACTAATTCGGCCGCCATTGTTTTATGCGCAACTACTAGTGGGTGCCAATCGCAGCCCCTCTGCGCCTTGGGCGGGTGAGATAATCTCACAAAGTGCGTATTGTGATTACCCGCTTCGCGCTGCTGTTGCGTCGCAATTTGCATTCTCTCAACCAGCTGTGGAAGAGATGTGTCCGCTAGCAAGAAAACCGGTACCTCGCCGTAAGCCTCGTGCACTTGCCGCAACAAGCCGTGCACGCCGGCGATAAATATCTCGGCGGGCGGCTCGGGTTGTGTGCTGTGATCATTAGTGCCCAGCTTTACGACTACCGCATCGGGAATCCAACGCTGAAAATCCCAAGGTAAATCCTCCCGCTCCATCAGCGTACGAGCGTAATAAAAGGGTACAGGTGTGGCGCTTGTGGTGTTGGGGTCGGCGTAGTTGCGTACGGCTCCGTAACCCGATATCGCGATTAAATGGCTCTGCGCATCCATCTCCTCAGCCGCAATGCTGGCGTAACTTAAGGCGCTGTTTTCGTAGGGCCGGTATACATCACCGCAATCCAGACTCGGGCCTTCGTTGCCGTAGCCAACCGTATAGGAGTCGCCGATAAATTCAATTTTGCGTATCGGTTCTGGCGGTAAATCCAGCAGTTGCCCTCCTTCCGGGAGTCGCAAACCTAAGAAACTACCGGAGCCAAAATTAGGTCCGGTGCGTTTGCTGAGCTTTATCTGATGGGCGCCTTCGCCAAGGGTTATAGGATAGGCTTTGGCATCGGTAGTGGAAATTACCTTTTGAAATTCACCGTCTATAAACAGGTTGTAATCGTTTTTGCTATCGTCAAGCAACACGTCAATCTGAGGTGCGCGGACGTGAAATTCAATTTGGATATTGGCCCAGTCGTAAAGCGCGGCGGAGGGTGATACCGCGACGCGGCCGGTGTAGCGGATTTGCGGGTTATCGGGTGCAATTAAGCGCAACTGAGCGGTCACCGGGGGTGCGGAATCGTTCAAGAGAGTCGAGCAGGCCGCTGCTCCTGTGAGTCCAAGCAGAAGCGCTGCGACCATAAAAGTACGTCGGTAAAGCACAATGATAGGCATGTTGTTCAACCTGATTCGATACCCTTGTAGTCGGGCGGGTCGGTATTGCGAATATTGGCGGATGGTAGCCGAAATAACCTAGGCGGCTCCCAGGGTCGCGCAAGCCTAACACGATTATTTGGCCTTTTGTCAGGACGGCGCCCTAGGCTTTGCAGAGGTCTGCCGCGTTATTGCATCAGAGTTTTTGCGCTTGCCCCAACTCACTCGGCTACAATAGCGCCCTTATTTGTAATTTGGGGTCGCGGTAAATTATGGCTCATCGTTCCCATTTGTTTTCCCTGCGTTTTGCTCACGCCCTGCGCGAAGCCTGTATTGGTGAGCGCTACACCCTGCATCGGTTTAGTCGCGATCTTTTTGCTGGCATCACCGTCGGTATTATCGCGATACCTTTGGCCATGGCTCTCGCCATCGCCAGCGGCGTCGCGCCGCAATATGGCTTATACACCGCAATCGTCGCCGGATTTGTTATTTCCTTGAGTGGCGGAAGCCGCTTAAGCATTTCGGGGCCCACTGCCGCTTTTGTGGTGATTCTTTACCCTGTCGTCCTGCGCCATGGCTTAGGCGGGTTATTGATGGCAACCCTTATGGCGGGCGTCATAATGGTCGCCATGGCTTACGCCCGCCTAGGACGCTTGATCGAATATATTCCCGAGGCGGTAACCCTGGGCTTTACCGGCGGTATCGCAGTGGTCATCGCCACCTTGCAAATCCAAGACTTGTGCGGGTTAGCAATCGACCAGTTGCCCGAGCACTATATCGGCAAGGTTTGGGTGCTGGGGCAGCATCTACCGGAGGCCGCCTGGCCGGCACTTGCCGTTGCCGGCCTCACCCTGCTGGTGATGTTTCTATGGCCCAAGCTGCGCACGCCCATCCCACCCCACCTGCCGGCGGTGATTATCGCCAGCGTTGCGGCCTGGCTGTTACAGCGTAATGGCGTAACGGTGGAAACCATCGCCTCGAGCTTTTCTTATATCGCGGCGGACGGCAGCGAACAGCCGGGCATTCCGCCCTACCCGCCGAGCTTTTCTTGGCCCTGGCAGCAGCCCGGCGCGGATGGCGCGCCACTGCAGATGAGTTGGCCTTTGATTGTGGATCTTTTGCCCTCGGCGTTCGCCATTGCCATGCTTGGCGCGGTTGAGTCTCTATTGTGCGCCGTGGTGCTCGACGGCATGACGGGGCGCCGCCACAGCGCCAACAGCGAACTGCTCGGCCAAGGATTGGGCAACCTCATAGTGCCCTTTCTGGGTGGTATTACCGCGACTGCGGCGCTCGCGCGCTCGGTGGCGAATCTCAAAGCCGGCGGACAAACGCCCGTCGCGGGGATGATTCACGCTGTGCTGGTACTTTTGGCGCTGCTTCTTTTTGCGCCTCTGCTCTCCTATTTACCCATGGCCGGTATGGCCGCACTACTACTGGTCGTCGCCTGGAATATGAGCGAGTTCCCCAAATCCCTGCGCTTTATTCGTTTGGCACCTCGGGGGGATGTCCTGGTGCTGCTTTTATGTCTCGGGCTGACGGTATTTTTTGATATGGTCATTGCGATTACCGCCGGTATTTTGCTCGCGGCTTTGCTGTTTATGCATGAAATTGCCGGAATGACGCGCCTTGAGGATATTTCCTCTGACCCTCAACACATACCGGAAGAATTGCCGCAGGGTTGGCAGGCATTCAGAATTGTTGGCCCGCTATTTTTTGCGGCTGCCGATCGTGTGTTTGGTGAATTGGCACAGCGAGTGATGGGGCTGCGCGGCATCATATTGGTGCTTGACGAAGTTTCCATTCTTGACGCCGGTGGCCTGGCCGCACTCAACCGGTTGGTGGCATTCTGTGAGAAAAATGAAATCCCGATTTACCTATGCGAGTGGCAGACACAGCCGCGGAAAACACTCGCTAGAGCGCAATTTACTCCGGTACCTGAACACGTGATGATGCTACCCACCTTAAAAGCCGCACTGAATCACCTCAACCGCAGATGATCCAGTTGGCCAGCTCCTCAATGATTGAACATGCGCTTGCCGGCGACAGCGCCATTATTTTCCGCAAGTTGCTGCAATTGCGACTCTTGGTGCTGGCGGCAGTTTTATGTTTTTTATGGCTGCTCGATGCTCTGTCGATATGGCCGGTTAATTATCCGGTTATTCTGCTCGTTATAGTAGCGGCACTTGGCTGGTCGTTGTGGCTCCTCAATCGCGAGGCGGGGCATGTGCACACACAGCAAATCCTACGCGAATTGGTCATTGATGGTATTTGGCTAGCACTCGTGGTGCATAATTCGGGTCGATCCGAAAATCCATTTATCTATTACTTCTTGGTGCTTATCGCAATTGCGGCAACCGCTCTTCCAGTACGTCAAGCCTGGCTTTTTAGCGCGGCGGGCATTGTGGGTTATAGCGTTTTCCTTTACCTGGATATCAATCATCACTTTGCCCACATGCCAGCTGATTACCAGTTTCATTTGCTGGGAATGTGGGTCAATTTTTGCGGCAGCTCGCTGGTGACGTGTTATTTTATTTCCAAACTGGCCGCCTCCCTGCATCATCATCAAGCCCAATTAAGCCGCGTGCGCGAAGAAACCTTGCGCAATGAACAGTTGATCGGCATAGGAACTTTGGCGACTTCAACCGTGCATGCGCTGGGAACACCATTATCGACCCTCACCGTGCTACTCGGTGAAATGCGCAACGCATCTCAAACCGAGGAGAGTCGGCAGGATATCGATTTGATGCTGAGCCAAATCGGCCGCTGTAAAGACACCATGAAAAAGCTCTCACTACTGGCAGAACAGCAAAGTGGCCAGCTTAGACTCGAAACCGTTCAGCAGTTAGTTGATAACCTGAAAGAACATTATGCGATTGCCAGACCCCACAACTCGCCACAATTTCACTGTAGTGAAACCTGTGCAGAGCGCCAACTGAAACAGAGCCTACTGCTGCGCCATGCGCTTATTAATCTGATCGACAACGCGGTAGAGGCGGCAACAACTTTTGCATCGATCAATATTCAATGCGGACCATCCGTATTGAGAATCGCCATCATAGACGACGGCCCCGGCATGCCTCAGGAGTTGTTGGAGCGGTGGGGGAAGCCGCAAAGATCTACTAAAGAAAGTGGCTTGGGTATCGGTGTATTCCTTGCCAACAGCACCATCGAAAAACTGGGCGGGACAGTTGCAATTCACAGAACGGATGGTGATACTGCGGCCGCACAGCGTAGCACCATCCCTAAAACCCAAGTCCTAGTGACTTTGCCTTTGGCAGATCCAGCTTCGGCGCATAACGATACGGCACCATGAAACACACCGATTATTTTCTTTACGTTGAAGATGATACTGTTCTTGCGGCGGTGACTAAAAGAGCGCTGGATCGCCGTGGTATTAGAGTTGATCATTTTGCCAGTGTAAGAGCGGCGAGTGAAAATTGTCAGCCGCAGTCTTATACAAAAGCCTTACTGGATCTTAAGCTCGAAGATGGCTCAGGGTTAGAGTTAGTTGAGTATTTACTGCAGCAGAACCCCGAACTAAAAATAGTCGTGTTGACCGGCTACGCCAGCATTGTTACTGCCGTTCATGCGATTAAACTCGGCGCCATCAATTACCTTGCGAAGCCTGCGACTATAGAGCAGATTCTTCACGCATTCTCCGAGCACGTGGCTCCCGATAGCGATACTGTTGATCATGTCTTGCCTTTGCGCCGAGTGGAGTGGGAGCATATTCAGCAGGCTTTAGCAGACAACAGTGGTAATATCTCGGCTACTGCCCGTCAGTTAAAAATGCACCGCCGTACCCTGCAACGAAAGCTTAGCAAAAAGCCAGTTGCGGAATAAATTCTTTAGATAAGCTATTTTCTCTATGACGTTTTCTTCTGCCGATTATCAGCAACAACTTGAGCAAAAGCACCAGCAGAGCTTGGAAGAATTTGCCGAGTTTGGAGTTAAAAGTATCGATCTCTTCCCATCTCCGCCGCAGCAATACCGCATGCGAGCGGAATTTAAAGCTTGGCGCTCGGGCAGCGGCGTGAGCTACGCGATGTTTGAACCGGGAAGCCGAAAAGCTTATGAGATAGAAACATTTTTGCCGGGCTCGATAGCAATGCAAGCATTGATGCCGCGGCTGCGTGAGTATTTGAATGCGCACGAGATTTTGCGTCATAAATTGTTTCAGATCGAGTTTCTCACATCTGTTAAAGGCGAGTCTTTAATTACCCTGATCTACCACAGGCCGCTTGATGAAGACTGGCTTCATGCAGCGCAAGCTGCTGCCGAGCAACTGCAAACTCGAATTGTTGGTCGCAGTCGCGGGCAAAAGCTGGTGTTATCCGAGGATTTTATTTATGAGTCTTTTGCTGTAGAGGGTAAAACCTATCACTATCAACAATTAGAGGGCTCCTTCACCCAGCCCAACGGATTTGTCTGCCAGCACATGCTTAATTGGGCAACTCAGCAGAGCCGTGGTTTTGGTGGCGACCTATTGGAACTCTACTGTGGTAACGGTAACTTTACCTTACCCCTTTCCCGCAATTTTAATAAAGTTCTGGCTACTGAAGTGGCCAAATCGAGTATTCAGTCGGCACTGCATAACTGTGCCTTAAACCAAATCCGTAATATCAAATTTGTACGCATGTCCGCAGAAGATATGGTGGGCGCGCTGGATAGAATCCGCGCATTCGAGCGGTTAAAAAACATCGATCTGGATGATTATCAATTTTCGACGGTATTTGTCGATCCGCCACGCAGTGGTTTGGACCCCTTGACGAACACATTCGTAAGTCGCTTTACAAATATTGTGTATATCTCCTGCAATCCTCACACGCTCAAAGAAAATCTGCAGCAGCTTTACACCACCCACAAGGTAGTCCGTATGGCGCTGTTTGATCAATTTCCCTATACCGAACACCGGGAATGCGGGGTGATTCTGCAGCGCCGTTAATTCAATTCGAAGCGCGTGGTAAGTGCGGAACCCATGGCGCTAGAATGTGCGCCCGAGCATACGTTGAGCCGCATCGCGCACAAAGTCGCCTAACAATTCATCTTGCTGTTTAATCTGTTCTTCAAAATCCCTCTTCGCCTGCCGAGGCAGTTTCTTCCAAGCGTCTAGAATTGGGATATGCTCTATCGCGTGTGCGAACTTGTCAAAGGCCACGAACTCTTCACGTTCAGGCCCATTGACGGACAGTTGATCCATCAACTTGGATACGCGCAGGCTAGCTTCGGCGCACTCAACTTGCTCGGCGAGCAAGGCACGGCAAATAATTTGAATGCTTTGATTGAGTTGTTGGCGGGCATGCAGATACTGAGTACCTGCTTCTTTTTGTCGTTGCTCTAATTGTTTTTTATTAAGATACAAGCGCCAGTGTAAATAGATAGCAATCGACAACAGGGCAAGCACGAGGGCGCCGCCGAGGTAAAACAATATCTCAATCATCCAAGTTCTCCAAAGTTTCATTATTCATAGCGGCTTCGACCAGCTCTCGCGGAATCGTCCGCGATGTTTTAGCTCCTAAACGCCGCAGATCATCTGTGCGCTTAATCAAATTACCTTTGCCTGCCTCCAGGCGATTCATTGCTGTATTGAAACTTCGACTCGCGCGCTCTATGCCGGCGCCCACTTCTTGCATCGACTCTAAAAAGCGAACGAACTGATCGTGAAGTTTGCCGGCGCTAATAACAATTTGCTCAACATTTTTATCCTGCCGATCGCGTTGCCAAAGTGCGTTGACCGTGCGCAAAATCACAAACAAACTGGAGGGGCTGACAAGAAGAATCTGCCGGTCATAGGCTTCCTGGAGTAATTCTGGGGCGTTTTGGACGGCGCTGACGAAAGCCGCCTCTACCGGAATAAACATGCAAACAAAGTCCAAGCGCTTACGCCCAACAAAGTCCGCATAATTTTTTCCACTCAAATTGCGCATATGAGCACGAAAAGAATCGACATGCTCTTTAAGTGCCTGAGTTCGAAGCGTGTCGCCACCTGAACAGTAACGCTCGTAAGCGATTAAAGATACTTTGGCATCTATAATCAGGTCTTTCTCATCAGGTAAGTAGACGACGACATCCGGTTGCAGACGTCGCCCCTCCTCGCCCGCCTGGGATACTTGCAAATCGTAATCGCGGCCTTTCTGCAACCCCATTTGTTCAAGCAAGTTGGCGAGAATCATCTCCCCCCAATTGCCCATCGCCTTATTGCTGCCTTTTAAGGCGTTGGTGAGGTTTACGGCATCCATGCTGATTTGCTGCGACTGCTTTTGCAGCTCAAAGATTTGGCCCATCAATTGATGGTGTCGGGCGCTATCCTGCTGCTGTACCTCTTCAACTTTGGAGCGAAAATCTTTCAGTTGATCACGAAAGGGGCTGATGAGGTGCTGGAGTTGGGTTTGGGTTGCACGGGAGAAGTGCTCCTGCTTGGCATCAAATAGACGATTCGCCAAGTTCTCGAATTCTTTGGCCATGGTTTCTCTGGCGGAGCGCAGGCTTTCAATTTCGGACTTTAATCCCGACTCTTTCTGAGTGGCTAAGGCTTCAAAAGTCACCAGCTGTCCTCGCAACTCAGTGTTGAGGTCGCGCGCCTGTGAAAGCTCCGCTAATAATCGCTGATATTCCTCCTCAGCTTTGGTGTAGCGCGCGGTTGCGTGTTCCAAACTCAGCGTCAGCTCGGCGGCACGAGAAAAGTGTTCAAGATCTTTTACGTGAAGCCTGTGTCGTTGACGAACCAGGATCACCATACAACCGATCAATAATGTCAGAGTGGTGACCGCCCAGCTTAATAAAAACCACCCAGGGAGGGCGTATTGATTCAACATTTTGGTTACCAAAAAGGTCGCGGAATTATGCTATTGTAGCGCTGCATCAATTTACCATTGTTTATCCCGCTTATGACTATCCCTTCCGTACTTGTCCTCGACTCGGGAATTGGCGGATTGAGTATAACCTGGGAAATTCGCACCCGCTGTCCCCTCCTTCACATCGACTACATTGCTGACTTAGAGGCGTTTCCCTACGGCATAAAACCTGAAGAACAGATTGTCGCAAGAGTGGCTAAATTAGCGGAATACGCGGTGACCACTCTAAAACCATCGATTATTGTGATTGCCTGTAATACGGCAAGTACAGTCGCACTCACGGCTGTTCGGCAATTAACTGCGATACCAGTGGTTGGTGTGGTCCCGGCAATCAAACCCGCGGCTCAGTTGTCGAAAACTGGCGTTATAGGGGTATTGGCTACGGAAGGGACAATTAACCGCCGTTACACCCATAACTTGATTCAGGAATTTGCCCAAAATAGAACCGTCGCGTTGCATGGCTCGGCGCGGCTTGTGGCGCTTGCCGAGCAGAAGCTGCAAGGTAAATCCGTGAGCCTGCAGGCAGTTGAGCGGGAGCTCTTGCCGCTGCTGGAAAAGTCGCCTGATATGGATACAGTGGTATTAGCCTGCACACATTTTCCGCTGCTTAAAGAGGAGTTTGTGCGGTGCTTTCCCCAGATCAGGTTTTGGGTAGATTCTGGGGAGGCGATTGCAAATCGCGTGGAGTCTCTACTATCAATGCAGGGCTCAATTGTGTCCGCTTCCAGCCCCGCGTCTGTCAATTCGTTTTACGTTACATCCGCTCAGTCGAGCTATCCGCAGAGCTCGCTAGAGCGATATTTAGGGGCTTATAAAGAAAGCACCATCGTCATTTCTTGAGCATTAAGCCGCATAAAAAAGCCGCTTTTCAGCGGCCTTTTCTTACATTTTAATTCTCGCCTGTTCGATGATCCCACTTTCAAATGAGCTTAGCTCATTCTGTGAAATCTGAAATCGCAGCTGGTTTGTCAGACCCGTTCTCTGCGCTTCAGCCAGATCTTCTAATGTGCCATCTTCAACATTGGTAAGGCGTATGACAACTGCGCTGCCATCTGGCAAGGAAGCTAAGTCAAGGATAGGCTCATCGTTAGCTGGGCGCGCTAGAGCGAAGGCTTTTTGGAGAATCGCGCTGCCTACTTCAAATGACGACCGGGTCGCCTTTTCATGAAGTGTGTACTCTAGGTCCTGTTCTTTTGCGACTTCTTCCGCTGATTTACCGCTCGCGATTTGCTGCAGCACTTCCTGCGCTTGACGAGCGCTCTCCTGTGCAATTCGTTCTTCAGTCAACTGCTGTTCAATAACATCTCGAACTTCGGCCAAGGGTTGGATATGTTCCGGCTCATGCTCGTTTAGGCGGACAACATAGGCTTTATTGCCGTTTGTCTCGATCACTCGACTGTTGTGACCCAGCACCAAAACCTCGTCACCAAAGGCTTCGTTGACGAGTTGTTGGTTTGACATAACCCCGCTGCCGCCCTGACGAGTAAACCAGCCGCTGACTTTAACTTCTAAGCCCAAGGCATCGGCTGCATATTGCAGTGAGTCGGCGCCAAATGTTTTTTCATCTAAAGTGGCAAGTTTTTGCATGTAGGTTTCTTGTGCAATTTCTTGTGCGAGTTGTCGGGCGATGAAGGACTCGCGCTCCTCAAACGAGGGTGGCTCAACATTGGTTTTGTCTAATAGCTTAATAAAATGATATCCGGCTTCTGTTTTGACTGCGCCAGACACCGCACCGACGTCGAGCTCTTGGGCCGCTTCGACAAACGCTTGCGGATAGGCCTCATTGATCATAATGCCGAGATTGCCGCCCGCATCCTTAGAGCCTAAGTCGTCTGAATACTCTTTGGCGAGATCCGCAAAATCTGCGCCCTCAGCCAGTTTTGCTTCAACGGTCTTAATCTGCTCAGCGGCTGCATCACTTTCTTCGATTAAAATGTGAGCAACCGAGTAGCGGGGATCGGGTTTGAAGGAGCTGATTTCCTCTTGGTAAATCTGGCGGACGTCCTCTTCATTGACCTGTACTGCATCTGCCAAGCTCTCCAAGCTCAACTCCACGTAGGTTACTTTTAGCTGTTCTGGTTCCAGAAATTGCGCAGAGTTATTTTGGTAATATTGCTCGATTTCCGCGTCGGTAATCGGAGTGCTAGGCTCTCCCGACTTGGGGATCTTGACCGCTGAAAACGTACGTTTCTGCTGGGTGATGGCTGCCAAGAGTTCAATTTCTTCAGCTGTGACAAAGGCACTCGTCGAAACCCCTGTATTCATGTGGCCAAGAACAAAGTCCCGCTCTGACGCCAGGAGAAAGTTTGCCGGCGTGTACATATAGGAGATCCGTTCTTTGAAGAGATCGTAGTTGAATTTTCCGTCGATCTGAAATGCCTCAATGGAAGCGATTTGTTTCCAGAGCTCCTCTTTGGATGCACCCATGCCTCCTGCAATCGCGGCTTGATATAAGGCCTCACGCTGCACCATACGCTGCAGCACAGGGCCGCTCAAGGCGCTGTCTTCCAAGCGGGGGCTGTTGGCCGGCAATTCGAATTGCTGTTGAAGCCTTTGTTTCTCCAACGCCAACTCACGCTGGAAATCGATGCGATTTATGCTTTCGCCATTTACTGACGCCACTTCTGTTCCGCCCACAGAGCCGACAAACAGTTGCTCCACTCCAAACAACACGAGAGGAATAATAAAAATCGCAAGAACAAATACCGCAACTGTTCCTTTCAAATTGTCTCGCATGCTCTGCAGCATCATGCACCTCAAAGGCTAAATCTATATAAAAAAGGCGCATTGATGCGCCTTTTCAATTATCAAAATCTTATTTCAAGTGGAAGTCGGAGAAATAAAATTATGCCTGTGACAATCAGGCCATATTGACGGCGTCTTTTAAAGCTTTGCCAGCTTTAAAAGAAGGGATCTTTGCTGCAGATATCTCGATGGGGTCACCCGTTTGAGGATTGCGGCCGGTGCGAGCGGCGCGCTCTTTTACCACAAAAGTGCCAAAGCCCACTAATGCTACTTGATCGTTATTTTTGAGTGCCTGAGTTATAGATTCAGTCACCGCGTCCAAAGCTCTGCCAGCTGCTGCTTTTGAAATATCTGCTGAAGCGGCAATAGCATCGATCAACTCAGATTTGTTCACGTTTAACCCCTCTTATTATTCGAAGATGATAATTATAAAACACCGGAAGACTCATAGCCGAAGGCACTCACTCGGCCAGCCGTTCCAGCCATTCTGGCAATGTTCGACGGACTGCGATTTATACCAACTGCGGTTTTACCGGTCAAGGACGCTGTCCAATTTTGATGAAGTTTGGGAGCGGCTGGGCGTTGAAACCGACAGCCGCAGAGTAAGAAATAGCCTGTTGTACGTTTTTGCGACAAAACGTCAATGAGTGCTGATGCGGTTTTCATCCTTTGGATGATCAAACGCTTTGGCTTCCAAGGCTCGATATTCCTCATCCGTATAAGGTGTTGGCATCTGCTGTAATGCCACAGCCAAGACTTCATCAATCCATTTTACTGGCTTGATCTGAAGGTCGGCTTTAATGTTATGCGGTATTTCTCGCAAATCAGCTTCATTGTCCTTGGGAATGATCACTGTTTTTATACCACCCCGGTGTGCCGCCAAGAGTTTTTCTTTGAGACCTCCGATTTTGAGGACTTCACCGCGCAGCGTGATTTCACCGGTCATGGCAACGTCCGCGCGTACGGGAATGTTGCTATAAACAGAAACAAGTGCTGTGCACATGGCGATACCCGCGCTCGGCCCGTCTTTTGGCGTTGCCCCCTCCGGGACGTGAATATGCAAATCATGCTTCTCGCTGAAATCGGGAGCTATACCCAAAACCTGGGATCTAGAGCGCACCACGGTTATCGCCGCCTGGATAGATTCCTGCATAACGTCACCGAGAGAGCCGGTTTTGACCAGTCGACCTTTACCCTTAACGGCTGACGCTTCGATGGTTAATAATTCCCCACCAACTTGAGTCCACGCCAGACCCGTCACCTGCCCTACTTGGTTTTCCTCCTCGGCACGTCCGAAGTCTGTCTTTTTGACGCCGAGGTAATCTTCAAGCAAGCCAGGCTCGATAACTTGCTTCGCATATTCTGATTTTTTTACATTTTGGGTGACGACTTTGCGGCAGATTTTCGCGATTTCTCGATCAAGTCCACGCACCCCTGCTTCGCGGGTGTAGTAGCGGACGATATCTCGAATCGCCTCTGCCGGGATCTCCAGCTCACCTTCTTTTAAGCCGTTATTCTTCATTTGCTTTGGAATCAAATAACGTGAGGCGATATTGATCTTTTCATCTTCGGTATAGCCTGGAATCCGTATGACCTCCATACGATCCAACAGCGGACCTGGAATATTCATGGTGTTGGACGTACATATAAACATCACGTCCGACAAGTCATAGTCCACCTCAAGATAGTGATCATTGAAGTGCGAGTTTTGCTCAGGGTCGAGAACTTCTAATAGCGCGGATGCCGGATCGCCCCGGTGATCCATACCCATTTTGTCCACCTCGTCCAATAAAAATAATGGGTTTTTTACCCCCACCTTGGACATTTTCTGAACCAGCTTCCCTGGTAGCGAGCCGATGTAGGTCCTTCTATGGCCGCGTATCTCTGCCTCGTCACGGACACCTCCGAGTGCCATTCGCACGAATTTACGGTTAGTCGCTCTGGCGATAGACTCGCCCAGGGATGTCTTGCCGACACCCGGCGGGCCAACGAGACAAAGAACGGGGCCTTTTATCTTTCTAACGCGCTTCTGCACGGCGAGATATTCGAGAATTCTTTCTTTAACTTCTTCTAAACCGTAGTGATCGGCTTCGAGAATTTTCTCAGCAGCGGCCAAATCGTGTCGCACTTTGCTGCGCTTATTCCAGGGAACACTCACCATCCAGTCGATATAGGAGCGCACCACTGATGCTTCTGCCGACATTGGCGACATCATCTTCAGCTTATTTAATTCGGCACGTGTTTTTGCCTCTGCTTCCTTAGGCATGCCGGCCTCAGCAATCTTTGTCTCCAGCTCTTCCGCTTCGCTGGGCTCGTCGCCGAGTTCGCCGAGCTCTCTTTGAATCGCTTTCATCTGCTCATTCAAATAGTACTCGCGCTGACTTTTTTCCATCTGCTTTTTAACGCGTCCGCGAATACGCTTTTCAACTTGAAACAGATCTGCTTCGGCCTCCATCAATCCAACCAAGTGTTCGACGCGCTCTGCGACGTCGTAAACCTCGAGAATTTGCTGTTTTTGGGTGAGATCCAGAGACATGTGTGCCGCGACTGTGTCGGCAAGACGCCCAGGCTCATCGATGCCTGAGATCGAAGTCAGCACCTCAGACGGTACTTTTTTGCTCAAGTTGACATATTGTTCAAAGCCATTCAACAGCGCTTTTGCCAGTGCTTCTGACTCTCGCGCATTTGGCTCGGGGCCACTAATGATGTTTGCGCTGGCCTGAAAGAAGTCATCGCCACCTATGCTGTTGATCTCCGCTCGCTCCTTGCCTTCTACCAGCACTTTGACTGTCCCGTCGGGAAGTTTGAGTATCTGAAGAATTTGGGAGACGGTGCCGACCTCGTACAAGTCTTCCGCGTCGGGGTCGTCAACGGACGGCGTTTTCTGCGCGACAAGCAAGACTTGCTTGTCGTCCGCCATTGCCGCTTCTAAGGCGGCGATGGATTTACTTCTTCCGACAAATAGTGGAATGACCATGTGCGGATAAACCACTACATCTCGCAATGGAAGCAGGGGTAAATTCACTGCGTCAAAGGCTGTTTTTTTATCGCTCATATAACCCTCTTTGTCTGCTTCGAGATGTTGTTACCTAGATTTTACGAACGTAGAAGATTTGGGGCATAACCTTGAAATACAAGCCTTAAAATACAAAAGGGCCCCTGCGGAGCCCTTTCCATGTCGCATGCCTAACAAACGCCATAAACAGCATCAATCATCTGGAATGGCTTTTTGTGCATTTTGTTTTTCGTAGACGATCAGTGGGGACGACTCGCCACGAATCACCGAAGCGTCGACAACCACCTTTGCCACATTCCGTTCTGAAGGCAGGCGGAACATGGTGTCTAACAGTACTGACTCCATAATCGAGCGGAGTCCGCGTGCGCCTGTTTTGCGTTCCATGGCCTTTGTCGCGACCGCATCCAAAGCGTCTTCGCGGAAGTCGATTTCGACTCCTTCCATATCGAAAAGCTTGCGGTATTGTTTGACCAAGGAGTTCTTCGGCTCAACCAGTATTTCCATTAACGCAATTTTGTCTAACTCTTCCAATGTTGCGATTACTGGTAAGCGGCCGACGAATTCGGGGATAAGACCGTATTTGATCAGATCCTCGGTCTCCAGTCCTTTGAGCGTTTGGCCAACACTTTTGTTGTTTTTGCTCTTTACTTCAGCGCCAAATCCGATACCGCCCTTTTCAGAGCGATCACGGATGATCTTATCCAGTCCCGCAAAGGCACCGCCGCAGATAAACAGAATATTCGATGTATCCACCTGCAAGAACTCCTGCTGGGGATGCTTTCTGCCGCCTTGCGGAGGGACGGAGGCAACTGTGCCCTCGATCAGCTTGAGCAATGCCTGTTGAACGCCCTCGCCAGAGACGTCTCGAGTTATGGATGGGTTGTCTGATTTTCGTGAAATCTTATCGATTTCATCAATATAGACGATCCCCTGCTGCGCTTTCTCGACGTCGTAGTCGCACTTTTGCAGAAGCTTTTGGATGATATTTTCAACATCTTCACCAACGTAACCGGCCTCTGTCAGAGTGGTCGCGTCTGCAATCGTAAACGGAACATTCAGCAGGCGGGCCAAAGTCTCTGCTAGTAACGTTTTACCGCTACCTGTCGGGCCGACTAATAGAATGTTGCTCTTGCCGAGCTCAACATCTTCTTTGGTTTTCTTTTTGTTGCCAGCGCGCAGGCGCTTGTAGTGGTTATAAACAGCCACTGCCAAAACTTTCTTGGCATCTACTTGGCCGATGACGTATTCATCGAGCGTGGCGGCAATATCCTTGGGTGTGGGCAGGCTTTCACCGCCCCCTTCCTGGGCGCTTTCTTGAATCTCCTCACGAATGATGTCATTGCACAAGTCGACACATTCATCACAGATGAACACAGAAGGACCAGCGATCAACTTCCGCACTTCGTGCTGACTTTTGCCACAAAAGGAGCAATAGAGCAGCTTGCCGTTATCGTCACTATCGTTTGTGTGGTCGGTCATCAAACCTCTCCGCCAGTTTGCTTGCTGTCAATTAAACCATAGTTTTGTTGGGCAAAGGCATACAGATATCGTTTAGACCAATTCTCTATAGCCAAACTATGGTTTATTTGAGTTTTATAAATCTAAAAGTTTCTATCCCTTTGGGACAGAATCGGAGAACCCTAATTAGCCTTCCGCCAAAATGCGCTGTTTCAACACTTCATCGACAAGACCGTAATTTTTGGACTCCTCAGCGCTCATAAAGTTATCGCGCTCGGTGTCGCGGGAAATTTCTTCTACGCTGCGCCCCGTATGGTGAGCCATCAGCTGGTTCAGGCGCTCGCGAATCTTCAGAATCTCCTGTGCGTGAATATGAATGTCGCTCGCCTGCCCTTGAGCTCCGCCAGACGGTTGATGAATCATGGTTCGCGCGTTTGGCAGACAATAGCGCTTACCTTTGGCGCCAGCGGTCAGGAGGAACGCCCCCATACTACAGGCTTGGCCGATACACATGGTGCTCACATCTGGCTTGATAAACTGCATGGTGTCGTAAATGGACATGCCGGCAGTTACGGAGCCGCCAGGAGAGTTAATGTAAAGATGAATGTCTTTATCTGGGTTTTCTGCTTCTAAGAACAACAACTGTGCCACCACGAGATTGGCCATGTGATCTTCTACGGGGCCAACCAAAAAGATCACCCGCTCTTTCAGTAGGCGCGAATATATATCGTACGACCGCTCTCCTCGTGCGGTTTGTTCTACCACGATCGGAACCAGAGCATTCGATGGTGATGACGCCAAGGAGCCAAAAGTATCAAATTTGGACATATTTACTTTTCCTTGAGGGTGGATAACTGGCCGGTTTTTGTTTTGGTTGTCAGAACTTGAGGAGGAGGCTAGCTTTTCAGAAAGCTTAACCCTTGTCGGGGAGATATGCCAGTTGCATAAACGCGACTCCGCTGATTTACAGCGGAGTTCGGTATTTATGGGCGAAATTGGCTATTTATTCGCCATCTTCGTCTTCATTTTCAGGCTTGATGAGCTCCTGGTAGGAAACTTTCTCGCTCACCACGGATGCCTTGCTAAGCAAATAATCGACAACCTGGTCTTCCAGTACAGCGGCGCGTGCGCCCGACAGCAACTCGTTGTTGCTGAAGTAATAGTTGATAACGCTCTCGGGATCTTCATAAGTTGCCGCGATGCTCTCAACCAGCTTGCGCACTCGGTCGTTATCAACCGTGATGTTCTGTGCGTTAACCACTTCCGAGATCAGCAGACCAAGCGCGGTGCGTTTTTCGGCGCGCTTGCGGAAGAGGTCGTCCGGCAGGAGTGAGCGCACATCTAATTGGGCGCTTAGTTGCCCGTACTGTTGAACCGCTTGTTGGCGCAGCACATCAATTTCTTGTTGGATCAATGCCTTAGGTATATCAATAGCGTTGGCTGAAAGCAGAGCGTCGAGAACCTGTGATTTGACTTTCGCTTTCACCATCCGCTCTTTCTCGCGCTCCATATTCTCGCGAACGTCTGCGCGGAACTTTTCCAGCCCGCCGTCGGTTACTCCAAAAGATGCAAAAAAGCTTTCGTCCACCTCGGGCAGCTTCTGCTCAGAGATGCTGTTCAGGGTTACCGTGAACTCGACGGCGGCACCTTTCAGGTCGTCGACTTGGTAGTCATCAGGAAAGGTTAAGGATAAGGCTTTGGTCTCGCCTGCGCTCATGCCGATGATCCCGTCCTCGAAGCCGGGAATCATGCTGCCGGAGCCGAGTTGGAGCGTATATCCGGTGGCACTGCCGCCATCGAACTCTTCGCCGTCTCGCTTGCCGACAAAGTCGACGTTAACACGGTCGCCGCTTTGTGCTGCGCGCTCTGCTGGCGCCCAACCTGCCTGGCTTTTACGCAGGGTTTCGATCATCTCGTCGACGTCTTGCTCGGAGATATCCGCCTCGTATTGGGTGATCTCGATGCCGTCGATTTCTTTCAGCGAAATCTCGGGAAAGACCTCGAAGGTTGCAATGTATTCAAGATCTTTACCTTCGTCGAACTGCTTGGGCTCGATGTGAGGTTGACCGGCTGGTTTTATGGATTTTTGACGGACGGCTTCCTGAAATGTGCGGTTGATTGTGTCGCCCAACACTTCCTGACGAACGCCAGAGCCGAATTTTTGGCGTACTACTTTGAGGGGGACTTTGCCCTTGCGAAAGCCATTGATGCGTACAGATCGCGCAGCTTCCTGGAGTCGCTTATTTACTTCGCTGTCAATTACATCAGCCGGCACGCCAACGGTCAGGCGTCGCTCCAGGCCAGACGTTGTTTCGATGGAAACTTGCATTTTCCGCCTCGTCTTTAGTATGGAAAGGTGTTAGTGGCGACTGCTCGCCTGTAATAAGTGGTGCGGTCGGAGAGACTCGAACTCTCACGCCAGGGACACTGGAACCTAAATCCAGCGCGTCTACCAATTCCGCCACGACCGCATTAATTAAAGCAATTTGAGAGAAAGCCAAAATAACTCATTGATATGCAAGACAAAGTGCGATTTTTTTGGCTGCTGCTCCTTTGAGGGGTGGCAATTGTGCCACAGCTACTTACTTCAGGGAAGACCCGTATTGGTTGTAAAGTGCGATGCGCCATCGGAGGTGGCGGTTTCGCTCGGGTTTGTCGGTAGTCGACGAACGCTAATACCTTGCGAGCGCAACAGCTGGATAATGCCCATGTCGCCAAGCATGTGGCCTATGCCTACCACCAGGAAGGTGTCTTCACCCTCTTCCAGATAGCGCGTGGCCGCTCTCGCCATTTTGATATTTCGCTGAGTGAACATCTTGTCAAAGAGAATCTCCGTTTCTTTCTGGTCGCGAAAGGGTTCGACCAGGTTTTTGTCGAGCATATCGGTGTCGCCGATTATCCAGGCGTCCGCGGCGGATTTGAGATAGTTGCTGCTATGTTGCAGGTCAGTCAGCGTTTGACGTAAGAAGCTCTCCTGATCTTTAAGTGAAATGCTGCTGAACAGTTCCAGCTGGGAGTCGAAGGTTTCCAGATCCTCGATGGCCTTTTCGACGGCTACTGCGCGCCGGAGGAAATATAGGTCAAGGCCGAGCTGTTGCTGCAGATCCGTCTTGCGTATCTCGGCCTCCACAAGCATAAGGGTGATGTACCAGGGCTGGAATCTCTGGAAGGAGGACGCGGGGATTTGGCTATTGCTTGCCCACTGCTCTAAGGCGGTATAAGTCTCGGGTGAGATGACCTCTTTGAGATTGGTGCCAGCGGGAAGGCCTGCGTGATGAAAAATGGTTTGCTGCGCATTTGCGCCAATCTGAAGCAGATTCACTTCCACCACCAGTCGTGTGGACTGGGTAAAAGCCTGTTCAACGGCCTCAGGTAAAGGGTAGAAATCTGGGCGACCAAAGTGCATTGAACCGAACAGATACACTTTCGCCGCGTCTTTAGTGGCGACCCATAAGGCGGGTGTGCTTGCTGCGGTAGCGGCGGTGGTGAACGTGCTTAGAATAAAAAATAATGCCGGCGCGATACGCCGGCGGATATGGGCAAGATACAACATCGAAGAGCAGTCAACTGAGTGTGGGGCTAGAACATAACCGAGGAATGGGTGCTCTAAGCAAGCGGTTGGCGCGCAGAAGCACGAAAGGTTCTCAATTCAGACGTTCGAATAGCGTTGCGATCCCCTGTCCCAGGCCGATACACATGGTGGCCAGCCCTAATGTCATATTCCGATCCTGCATGACCGAGAGCAATGTGCCTGAGATGCGGGTGCCGGAACAGCCGAATGGGTGGCCAAGGGCAATGGCGCCGCCATAGAGGTTCACTTTTGCATCCATGTCATCTAGAACTTTCAGATCCTTGAGCACCGGCAGGGCTTGCGCTGCGAAAGCTTCGTTAAGCTCGATAGCCTCTAAGTCATTCACCGAAAGGTTGAGGCTTTTCAATAGCTTTTCCGTGGCGGGTACCGGTCCGTATCCCATGATCGACGGATCGACCCCAACTACGGCACCACCCACGACTTTAGCAATCGGCGCAAGCCCCAGGGCTTGCGCGCGTTCCGCAGACATCACAATCATGGCGGAAGCGCCGTCGGTTACTTGAGATGAGGTGCCCGCAGTGATGGTGCCGCCCTTGGGATTAAAGACAGGCTTGAGGGTTGCTAACACCTCTGCGGTAGTGTCGGGCCGGATGGTTTCGTCTTGGGTGACCAGTATCGGCGCGCCTTTGGCGTCGTGGCCGACCATTGGAATGATTTCTTTGGCGAATTTACCGCCGCTGGTCGCCGCTGCCGCACGTTGGTGGGAGCGTGCGCCAAAAGCGTCCATCTGCTCTCGCGTGATGCCATGCAGCAGCGCCAAGTACTCTGCGGTCATGCCCATGGAGCCGGCCGCTTTGGCGACGGAGAGGCCGAGCAAGGGATTGGGGTCGACTGCGCTGTTCATGTCCAGGTGGCCCATATGCTCTACGCCGCCTACCAAGTACACATCGCCCATTCCCGCTTTGATGCTCGCCACCGCTGTGTGGAGAGCCGACATCGATGAGCCGCAGAGTCGGTTCACCGTTTGCCCCGGGACTGTGTGTGGCAAAGCGGTTCGCAGAATGAGATTGCGAGCGATGTTGAACCCCTGCTCTTCTCGCTGCATGACGCAACCCCAAATCACGTCGTCGACATCTTTAGGGTCCAGCGCTTGGTTGCGCTCGAGCAGTTGGCTAAGCAGGATGGCGCTCATCTCGTCGGCGCGGAGATGACGAAAACAACCATTTTTGGCTCGCCCCATGGGTGTGCGGGCGTAATCCACAATGACAGCATCTCTGGGTTTTGTACTCACGATTTCTCTCCCACTCAATAATAAGTTGTGCCATCACTGGCGCGCTTTTTCATATCCTCGGTCACTTGGTACAGAGGGCCCAGGTGAGAGAGCTGCTGAGCCTGAGCGACAAACTGGTCGAGTCCTTGCTCATCCAACCAGCGGAATATACCGCCGCGAAACGGAGGGAAGCCTAGGCCGTAAATCAGTGCCATATCCGCTTCGGCCGGAGAGGCGACAATTTGCTCTTCCAGGCATCTCACCAGCTCCGTCGCCATGGGTATCATCATGCGGGCGATAATATCTTCATCAGAGAACTCTGTTTTTGGTCCTACATGCGGAGTTAGCAATGCGTAGCTGTCCTGAGTGACAACCTTGACTGGCTTCCCTTTCTTATCTTGTTCGTAGTTATAGAAGCCCATGCTGTTTTTCTGCCCGAGGCGCCCCGCTTCGTGGAGAATGTCTGGCGCTGGTTTGAAGGTTGTCGCCATGCGCTCAGGAAAGCCTTCTGCCATAACGCCCTGGGCATGAGCCGCGGTGTCCAGTCCAACGACATCGAGCAGGTAAGCCGGCCCCATGGGCCATCCCCAGCGCTCCATCACCTTGTCGATAGCTTGAAAATCTGCGCCGTCGCGGAGCAGCATGGAGAAGCCGGCAAAGTAAGGGAAAAGGACGCGATTAACGAGAAAGCCCGGGCAGTTGTTGACGACTATAGCCTTCTTGCCAAGTGCGTTGGCATACGCCACTGTCCGCGCCACGGCTTGATCGGAGGTCTTCTTGCCGCGGATCACTTCCACCAGAGGCATAGCGTGTACAGGATTGAAGAAGTGCATCCCACAAAAGTTCTCTGGGCGTGCGAGACCTTCGGCCAGGGCATCAATCGAGATTGTTGAGGTGTTTGAGCACAAGATTGTTGAAGCGCTAACGGCGCCCTCCACTTCTGCCAACACGGCCTTTTTCACCTTCATATTTTCGACTACCGCTTCCACGACCAGATCTGTCTCGGCGAAGCCGTCGTAGCTCAGGGTTGGCTCTATTCGATTGAGGGTGGTAGCCATATCGGCAAGAGATGCTTTTCCAGAGTCGACCCGCTTGGCAATAAGCTTGGCCGCTTCTGCCAAACCTTGGTCAATGCCGCTCTGATGGATGTCTTTCATTTTAATGGGAATGCCGCGACTGGCGGACTGGTAGGCAATGCCACCGCCCATAATGCCCGCTCCTAACACAGCGGCACGCTTCACCTCGGCAGGCGCTTGCTTCTCCCACTGTTTGGCTTTTTTGCCGATATATTGGTCGCTTAAAAATAAGCCGACTAAATTTTTTGCCGCCGACGTTTGAGCCAATTTAATAAATCTATCGGCTTCAATTTTTTGCGCGTCTTCACGGCCGAGCTTCGCACCTTCTTGCATGGCCTTAATCGCCGCGACAGGGGCAGGATAATTACGCCCTGCTTTCGCACCAACAAACATTTTTGAGCTTTCAAAGGCGAGTAAGCCTTCCATATCGTTGTGTCGAAGTGGTGACGTCTTTTGTTTGCGGCGCTGGCGATATGGTAGATTTCCCGACGCCGCGCGAGCGAGTACTTCGGTGGCGCTGGAAAGAAGATCTTCAGGTTTGACCACGCCATCAACAACGCCACATTTCAGCGCGGCATCACCTTTATATTCTCCGCCCCCAGCGATCCACTCCACCGCTGTGTCCAGGCCGGCGAGGCGAGCGAGTCGTACTGTCCCACCCCAACCGGGCACCAGCCCTAGTTTGGTTTCGGGCAGACCAATTTTCGCGTTGTCGCTCATAATACGAAAGTCGCAAGCGAGACATATTTCCAGGCCGCCTCCGAGTGCGTAGCCATTGATGGCTACCACTGTGGGATATGGGAGATCTTCGATTCGATTGAAATTGTGGCTATTGGTGAGCAGGTGGGTGCGAACGGCATCTTCGCCTTCGGCGAACACCGGGCCAAATTCGGTGATATCTGCGCCCACTATAAAGGCGGCCTTATTGCTGGAAATCAGCAGGCCTTGCACGTCTTTGCGATTTTCCAGATGGTCCAACGCCTGTTCCAGCTCTTTTGAAACCAGGATGTTGAATTTATTGACCGACTCCCCCTGGAGATCAAATCGGAGGTGGGCGAGCCCATCTCCGATTTCTTCGACTGTTATAGTAGCGCCTGAAAAAATCATCACACCCTCGACCCGTTTTTTGTTTGATTGCCGGTTCATCAATGAAATCGACAAAGTAACAGCTGTTTAATTCGCCTAAGTATGGATCAATCCAATCTTGAAAGACAGCAAAACAACGCATTTTACGCCATCAAGTCGTAAGATATTACCGGGTAATTTTCATACTTTATTATCAAGATCTAGATTGCCAGAAGTGATGATTAAGACGAGCGTGGCTTCTTCGTCTGTTAGGTTTTCCAGGCGGAACTTGTGATGGTGGTGGAATTCGAAGGCATCGCCGCAAGCCAGTGTCCAGTTCCGCTCTCCGACCTTTAACGAAAGCGTTCCCCGGACGACTACGGCGGACAGCCAACTGGTGTTGGCTTGAAGTGGAATTTCTGTCAAAACGGATCCAGGTTTGAAATGCTGGTGAACAACGGATAGTGAAGGTCCTGAAGCGTTTGGTGACAAAGACACAAAAGATTCAACGCCACTGTGATGGAAGTAAGCCTGTTCGGAACGTGGTGACACCTTGGGTCCGCCGGGTGTGCCCTCGCTGAAAAAATCTGCCAGTGAAATGGGCACCGCGCGGAGAATTTTTTCGAGTGTCTGTATAGAGGGACTTACCCTGCCCTGCTCAATCATGGACAGATTGGCGTTGGTCATACTCGCACGGCGCGCCAACTCGCGCTGCGACAAGCCGCGCTGTATCCGCAGTTGTCGCAATCGTGTTCCGACTTGGTAGTGCTGCGCTTGGGCGCTATCGTCGTCTGCGTCCTTCACGGTGCGCTTAATTGGCTAAGTCGTCAAAGCCGTCGCAACCGCCCAAGCGAATCGCGTGGCGGAAGCCAGGAATTCTCAGCTCTTGCGAATCCATTTCGATGGCTTCTTCATCCACTACTCCCGTGCCGAACTCATAGATGGGGCGAAGCTTGCCCGCGTCGGCATCGCGCACATATGCGGCCGTACTTTCGATAGTGGAGCTGCGGCGGTCTAGATAGGTATTCCAGCTCTGTGTTCCGTGTCGCTTCTTTAATAAAGGCTCTATCGCAAGCGGTGAAATGACGGCAGCTGTTGCATTGTTGCCGCCAAAACCTTTGGAGTTCAGTAGTCCGACCAGGCAATTCTCGATTCCCAGATGCTGGTCTTCGGTCGATATCTGCAAGCGTTCGGCGTGAACGTCTTCGGCGACGGCATCAATTGTTTTGATGCCGGGCACTATGCCGCGTGCGAATATGCCGAGGGTATTCATCAGTTGATCGCCACTGGCAGGGCCGAGTGAGTGACCTAAGTAGGATTTCACAGCCGCGACCGGCCAGCCGCTAATGCCAAACGCTTTTGCCACCTCATTAAAAATGCGCGACTCGGTGACGCGGTTTTGTGGCGTGCTGGAGCCATGCGCCTGAATAAAGCTGGCGCTCCGCAGGCTTCTCTCTCCTAGCAAGCTCGCCGTTAGTGCAGTTGCGCGCGCCATGGTGATGTAATTACCCGAGCCGGGAGCGGAAATCGATTTTTTGAAACCGTCGGCGTGAACATACACCGCCGGCACAGCGGCAAAAATCTGTGCGCCGACTTGCAGCGCCAGTTCATCATCCATAAGCACAACGTATTGGCCCGATTCCGCTAAGGTAAAACCACAGTTCTGACCAAACGGCCGGCTGGCGCGTCTATAGTCGATTTCGCTTTCGCCGGTGAGTTTGCGCAGGTCGGCATCGGTCGCCAGGGCGCTCATGGCGGCGTAACCATCGATAATCTCGGGCAGAATAGGCGCTTCTGCACTGCCCACCATGACGATACGGCGACGCCCGCTCTTAATGTCTTCCACGCCCGCGCGTAGGTTGTATAAAAATGTCGCGCACGCCCCTGTAACCCCACCGGTCGCGCCGACACTACCGAGAACATAGGCATTGACGAAGTCTGCGGGCATGGTGTTCAACCCCAGCGCCAATTGTTTGGAGGTCACTCGTTCGCCGCGCAAACGGGCCTGCAGCATGCCGCCGTATCCTGTACTGTCGAGCTGGCTCATGACGCTGCTGCTGTAGACCGCAACTTGATCGGGAGAGACCAGGCCACACAACTCTTGCCAGGGAATACCCACCGATTGCAACGCATCGGAGGCGGCCAAAATATTGAGCTGCAGCCCCCGCGGATGGTGAGTAGATCTATAGTAAGACCCCGGCTCAAAGCCACTGGGCAGTTGTCCCGCCGCTTGTACCGGCATTTCTTGCGGTGAGGCAATGCTGACGGGCTGGGGACCGATAATCTCGATTTCGCATACCCCCCCGTCTTGCGACTTTAGCCGCCATGTCGACGGCAGAGGATGAGGAAGGTCGCGCTGAGAGACCGTCAGCCTAATTGGGCTCTGCTCCGTACCTTGCGCTTGGAACTGCTTGCTAACAGGTATGCCGCCAACGGCGAAGTAGGTGCTTTCGATGCGCCGGACCAAGGTGCCTTGCAACACGGCTTGTTGCAGCGCGTCTCCCCTCAGGGAGCGAATGGACTCACCCATGATGTTGGCCAGCGAATGGATGAGGTGTGTTTGTTCCGCCTCGGACAGGCTTTCGAAGATTATGCGCTGGTAGGCTTGATGGCCCGAGCTGCGCCCAGCGGCATTAAAGCCGCCAAAACCAACAATGACAGGTAAACGGGTGATGGTTGCCACAGCGACACCTTCTTTTGCATTAGAAACAGCCTGCAGTTTATGGTTGAAAACGTTTATGGGTTAAGGGAAACTCGCCACGAAACATGGGCTAACTGGCCACAACGGAAAAATGACCTCAATTACCTTTTTATTGTGCGAGCAGATGCTGGCGACCAGCGTTGCGCTGCCGATGGAGCAGTTTCATGCGGCGGAGGCGATGCAGATTTCGGCGTCGAGGCGGAGCCAAGCGATGGAGCCTTTACAGTTTCGGCTGGCCTCTGTTGACGGCAACCCAGTAACCACCCATACCGGATTGGTGCTACAGCCGCACTGCTCCATCGCCGATATCGACCGCTCCTCCATTACCTACCTCCCGGCGCTTTGGCGCAACCCCAAGACGGTTCTTAGGCATAACCAAGCAGTGTTGCCCTGGCTGGTTAAACAAAAGCAGGAAGGAGGCGTGATCGCGGGAGTCGGTACGGGCTGCTGCTTTATGGCGGAGGCCGGTTTGCTGGACTTCAGGCCAGCCACCACCCATTGGTACTATTTCGACAAGTTTGCCGCCTCCTACCCGCGGGTCTTGCTTAAACGCAATCACTTTATTACGCGCTCTGAAAATCTATATTGCACCGCGAGTGTTAATTCACTGGCGGATCTGACCGTGTTTTTTATTCAAGAGATCTTCGGCCAACAGATCGCCCGGCATGTAGAACGACATTTTTTTCACGAGGTGAGAAAGGCCTACCCCCATATTCAAAACGAAAATGGGGAGTTTCAATTCCACTCCGACGAAGACGTGGCAAGAGCCCAATCCTGGATTCAACACAATGCCCATCGAAATATCCAGGTGAAAGATGTTGCGGACTCTCTAGGCATGAGCCTGAGGACGTTGAATCGTCGCTTTAAGCTGGCGACCAACCTGACGCCCATCCAATACATGCAAAATGTGCGGATGCGCAATGCGGGGGAGCTGCTGCATTCGAGCAACTTGACGATCGGAGAAATTGCCTACCGATCAGGCTATCAAGATCAGGCGCACTTCTCTGATCTCTTTAAACGCTACTTTGGTACCACTCCGACACAATACCGCACCACGGTGCGGGCGAAATTGTTCAGCGCGAATTAATACGCCCCCACAGTGCGCCGATTTCGCCGCGCCCGCTGACGTTGGCGCTGCCCGCGATTGACACTGGTTTAACGCCGCGATGAGAGCGAAACATAGGTCCAAAGGCTGGCGGCGCAGTACTTCTGTCTTGGGTCGAGACGCCAGATCACGCTTATCTGTACACCCGCCCCAGTTCTGGAAAAGTCGGCACAAATCTGCGATAGTTCGCGCCTTTGCGGCAAGGGGTGTCCTGCGACATCGTTCTGTCTCAACTCAGGGGCATATTCAGTGCCACATTCCACCCTTTTCTGGAGATATTCAGACATTGAACAAGATGGTGCATCACGCTTGGACGGCCACTCACTCGGCTGAACTGTACGGCATCAATGACTGGGGCGCAGGCTATTTCAGCGTCTCGGACAAAGGTGAAATCCTGGTAACCGCTCAAGGTGAATCAGGGCCTTTAAAAATATCGATGCTAGACCTCGTGAAGGACATCAAGGAAAGGGGCATGGACATGCCGGTGCTGGTGCGCTTTGAGAATCTCTTAGCGCAGCAGATCGCCCGTCTCAACAACGCCTTCAACAATGCCATTGAGCAGAGCGGGTATCGCGGTAAATACCGCGGGGTATTTCCTGTGAAAGTCAATCAGCAGTGCCATGTGATTGAGGAAATCGCGCAAGTGGGTGCCAAGTATGGTCACGGACTTGAGGCCGGCTCCAAGCCGGAGCTGATCATCGCGTTGGCGAACTTGGAGTCGCCAGAGGCGTGTATCGTCTGCAATGGCTATAAAGATGCGGAGTTTATTGACCTCGGCTTGCAAGCCTGCAAGATGGGCTACCGGGTCTTTTTCGTCATAGAAACGCCTACGGAGTTGCCGATCATCCTCGAGCGCAGCCGAGCGCTGGGTATCAAGCCGATGATTGGAATCCGCGTTAAGCTCGCTTCGATGGTGGGCGGCCATTGGAATGCCACCAGCGGTGATCGCAGCATCTTCGGCGTCACCATTGCGCAATTGATCAATCTGGTCGATACCCTTAGAGCCGAGGAGATGCTGGATTGCCTTCAGCTTCTGCATTATCACTTGGGCTCTCAAATCCCTAACATCCGCGACATTCGCACCGGCGTTTTGGAAGCCTGTCAGGTCTATATGGACTTAGTGCGCGAAGGCGCACCTATGGGTTACCTCGACTTGGGTGGCGGTTTGGCAGTGGATTACGACGGATCCAAAACCAACTACATCCACTCGCGAAATTACACCTTGGACGAGTATTGCGCCGACATAGTCGACGTGATCATGACGACCTTGGATGATACCGAGATCCCGCACCCGACGATTATTACGGAGTCGGGTCGTGCCACCGTGGCTTATTCATCCGTGCTGCTGTTCAACGTGCTGGATGTGGCAACCTTCGAGCCCGGTCCGCTGCCGGAGGTGATTGGCGAGCACGAGCACGCCATGATTCACAACCTGAAGGAGCTGCTCAACACAGCCAATATCCGCAACCTGCAGGAGTGCTATAACGACGCCCTCTTCTACCGGGACGAGATTCGTGAGCTGTTTAAGCGAGGTCAGGTCAATCTGCGCTCGCGCTCACTGTCGGAAAACCTTTTCTTAAAAGTCATGCAGCGACTGTTGATCCTGGCAGAGGACGCTCCCAAAGAGTTCAGTGAGTTGCCCCGATTGAAAGAGCAGTTGTCGGATATTTATTACTGCAACTTCAGTTTGTTTCAGTCGTTGCCGGACATTTGGGCGATCGATCAAATTTTCCCGATTATGCCCATTCATCGGCTTGAAGAGCGGCCGACGCGGCAAGCCATAATCGCGGATATTACCTGCGACTGCGACGGCAAAATTGATCGCTTTGCCGATATGCACAGTACGCGGCGAACGCTGCCCCTGCATCCGTTACGTGACAACGAGGAGTACTACATCGGTACCTTTCTCGTGGGTGCATATCAGGAAACGCTGGGAGACTTGCACAACCTGTTTGGTGATACCAATGTGGTCAGTGTGCGCATCAACGAAGACGGTCACTACGAATTTATCCACGAAATCGAGGGTGACAGCATTGCCGACGTGCTCAGTTATGTGGAATACAACCCACAGGTAATGCAGGATCGTTTTCGCCGCATAGCCGAACAAGCGGTGCGCGAGGGACGGATTACCGCCTCCGAACGGCTGGGCATAATGAAGGCATTTTCCGCGAGCATGCGCGGCTATACCTATTACGAAAAATAAACTCCGCCTATTAACCTGATAAGCAGCGAGCGTTGCGAGCGCGCGCAGCCCATTGAGGAGATTCACATGAGTAAAGTCATTATTATCGGCGCTGGTGGCGTGGGTGGTGTGGTTACCCATAAATGTGCGCAACTGCCGGAGATTTTTTCGGAAATTATTCTAGCAAGCCGCAACGAAGACAAATGCAAAAAAATTGCCGCGCAACTGTCGCGTCCAATTCGCACCGCTCAAGTGGATGCAGATAACGTCCCCGAGCTGACCGCGCTGCTGGAAAAAGAAAAGCCGAGCTTGGTGATTAACGTCGCCCTTCCCTATCAAGATCTGCACATTATGGATGCGTGCTTGAATGCGGGCGTCCACTATCTGGACACAGCCAATTACGAGCCGCCCGAAGAAGCGAAGTTTGAATACAAATGGCAGTGGGCGTACCAGGATAAATTTAAAGAGGCGGGCTTGATGGCGCTGCTGGGCAGCGGCTTTGACCCAGGCGTGACCAACGTTTATACCGCTTACATCAAAAAGCACTGCCTTGATGAAATTCACGAGCTGGACATTATCGATGCCAACGCCGGTAATCACGGCCAGCCATTTGCCACCAACTTTAACCCGGAAATCAATATCCGCGAAGTAACGGCAAAAGGCCGCTACTGGGAGAATGGTGAGTGGGTGGAAACCGATCCTCTGTCGGTCAAGGATTCCTTCGATTTTCCTGAAGGCATAGGTCCGATGGATATCTACTTGATGTACCACGAGGAATTGGAATCGATCGTCAAGCATTTTCCGGAAATCAAGCGCGCGCGCTTCTGGATGACCTTCTCGCAAAATTATCTGAAGCATTTAGAAGTTTTGCAGAATGTGGGGATGACCGGCATTGAACCGGTTATCTATAACGGTGTTGAAGTGATTCCATTGCAGTTCTTGAAGGCGGTATTGCCGGACCCTTCCAGTCTCGGTCCGCTGACAAAGGGGCGCACATGTATTGGGTGTGTGGCGAAAGGCACCAAGGACGGCAAGGAAAAGATCGTCTATATCTACAATATTTGCGATCACGAAGCTTGCTACCGGGAAGTTCAATCCCAGGCGATCTCCTACACTACCGGTGTGCCAGCCATGATCGGCGCCAAAATGATGCTGGAGAACAAGTGGATGAAACCGGGTGTGTGGAACATGGAGCAATTCGATCCAGACCCCTTTATGGACGATCTCAACCAATACGGTCTGCCTTGGACCCTGGTCGAAAAGAGTGAAACCGGCCTTTCCTCCTAAACCGATACGCCTCATCCTGCGGCTTCGTTCGAAGCCGCACTTCCTTTCTACGTTATCGAGCGACTCACATGTCTCACACCTTGGAGAATTTTGACTTATCCCGAGTGCCTAGCCCGTGCTATGTGGTGGACGCTGCGGCACTTGAACGCAACTTGCGCATTTTGGCGCGCGTGCAGGAAGAAAGCGGAGCGAAGATCCTTTTAGCTCTGAAAGCCTTTTCGATGTTTGCCGCAGCCCCGTTGGTGATGCGCTACCTAAAGGGCACCTGTGCCAGCGGCTTATTTGAGGCCCGCTTAGGGCGGGAACAATTCGGCGGTGAGGTGCACACCTACTCAGCGGCTTATCGACCGGCAGAGATGGAGACAGTTCTGCAAGTCTCTGATCATGTGGTGTTCAACTCGTTTAACCAATGGCAGCGTTATCGCGACCAGGCATTTGCGGCAAAAGCCAAGCGACCCAACTTGGAATTTGGTTTGCGCATCAACCCCGAGCATTCCGAGGGTGCGACCCCAATCTACGACCCCTGCGCGCCCTGCTCACGGATGGGAATCCCGATCGCACGCTTCGAAGATCAGGATTTGACGGGGATCACCGGGCTGCATTTCCACACTCTGTGTGAGCAGGACTTTGAGCCACTGCGGCGCACGCTCGATGTGGTAGAGCGCAATTTCGCCGACTACCTGCCGCAAATGAAGTGGATTAACTTTGGTGGCGGCCACCACATTACGCGTGATGATTATCAGGTGGACGCTCTGATTGAGCGCATCAAGCAGTTCCAGGACAAATATCAAGTCCAAGTCTATCTGGAACCGGGTGAAGCCATCGCCTTGAATGCCGGCATCTTGGTGGCGGAGGTGCTCGATACCAACTGGAATAGCATGGATTTGGCGATTCTGGACGCGTCGGCGACCTGTCATATGCCAGACGTGCTGGAAATGCCCTATCGACCGCGTATTACAGGCGCGGGACAGCCCGGTGAGCTGCCTCATGCTTATCGCCTCGGCGGGCCCAGTTGTTTATCTGGCGACGTAATCGGCGATTACAGCTTTGCCAAGCCGCTGCAGATTGGCCAGCGCATAATGTTTGAGGATATGGCGATTTACACCATGGTGAAAAACACAACCTTTAACGGCATTCCTCTGCCCGCCATAGCGCTCTATAACAGCGAAACCGATGAGCTGAAAATCGTTAAGGAATTTGGTTACCAAGACTTTTTGGAGCGACTTTCGTAAGTGCGGATTGAAGAGGGAGAGAGCCAGGTCGCACAGCTCCCTCTTTCATAGCTTCACAGCGCGCGGGACGGAAGTGGATTGAACCATGGCACGCACCCTCACTACATGGATGTTGATCATCAGCTTGGTTGTGCTGCTCGCGGCCTGCGCTGTTAATCCGCCGCGACAGGTTCAGCGCCTATGCCCGCACTGCCAAACGATCCCGGTCGAGTCCTCCGATACCCTCCCGTTGCTGGCTTATACGAGCCATTCCCTGTCACATCACTCGGACTACGTCCACGTCTATTTGGAAGGCGACGGGCAGCCTTGGATTGACGGGCGCTGGCCGGCAAAGAACCCCAGTTCCCGCACCATGACGGCGCTCAGGTTGATGGCGCTTGATCCTAATCCCAGCATTTACCTGAACCGCCCCTGCTATGGCTACTTGACCATGCCGCCTCACTGTACCGAGGAGCTTTGGACCAATGCGCGTTATGGGCCGGAGGTGGTTGCCGCTATGGCGTTTGCCTTAGGCGAGCTGGCCAATCGCCACCCGAACAAACACTGGGTATTGATTGGCCATAGTGGCGGTGGAACTCTGGCTATGTTATTGGCAGGACGGCTGCAAAATGTGGCAGCGGTAGTGACTTTAGCGGCCAACCTCGACCACCGAGCTTGGACCGAGGCTTTAGGTTACTTGCCGTTGGACCGATCTTTAAATCCGGTGGATCAAAGCGCGCTACCGGCGCGCTTGATTCGCTGGCATTTTGCCGGCGGCAAAGATACGCAGGTACCTGCGCAGATTGTGGCCAGAGCTGCGGAGTGGGACAAGGGTTCAACATTTTTTCTTGAACCCGAGTTTGATCACAGCTGCTGTTGGCAAACTATCTGGCCGGAAATACTGCGAAACTTAGAGGCTCAATTAACCGGCACAAAATAGAATGTGCCGCCCTCATGGCCCGCTTCGCGCACTGGCTTCATTTCTGGTGTTTGGGCAAGCTCCACCGATTCACTGCGTTTGCGCACATTCACCGAAAGCTGGGAGAACAGACTGCTGTCGCGGAGCGTATCCTGGTTTTGCTCGAGCGCATCTATAAGCGCGCCGGCAAAAATCGAGTGGGTGCTATTGGAGCCATCCAATACCGGTTTCACTCCTCCAGATGAAATCACCACGCGCGCGCGCCGCGATAAACCTGCTTGTATGGCCTTTTCGGATTGTGCGCCACTGACGCCGAAGAGAAAGGGGCTTTTTTCCGAGCCGAGGTAGCCGGCATAGCAAGAGTCGGAGATGACCAATACCGAGCGCGCGCGCAGGCGATCCAGGTGATCGCTGATCACCGCGTTATTGATCCAGTTGCTGATGTTGTCTTTGCCGGCATCTACCGGCAGCCAGTACCCCCGCTCGGTACGACTTTGGTCGCTGTGGGAAATATTGCCGTGGCCGGCGTAGTAAATTAGCAGGTTGTCGTTTTCGCCAATTTGGTCGTAAAAGTCATTAATGGTGTTGAGGATACTTTTTTCTGTTGCGTTGGGTACGAATAAGGTACTAAAGCCATATTTCTGCTCGAGTATTTGCTGCAAGCGTTTGCCGTCTTGAATCGGCGAGCGCAAGTCATCTAGAAAAACGTAATCTTGGTTGCCGATAATCAGCGCAAAGTAGCGACCAAAATTGATGTCTCTAGCGACGCGACTTTCCACTCGGTCGAGAATATTGGGCGAGAGAAAATCGTCGCTGCTGAATTTCCGGTAGGCGACCTCCATGTCCTCTACTTGTGCTTCCAATGCCTGCCGCTCATTCAAGGCTTTTTCATACAGCTCGGTCAAGGCTGCCACTTCCTGGCGGGCAAACTCTAACTCTTGGGCATCTGCACCGCTTTGTTGTTGCTGGGCCAAAAGCGTTTGCTTTTCCATTTCTGCGGTTAAGTTAGCAATTTGTTTTTGTAAAAAGCCCGTTTGCACTTTGGCACTGGCAAGCTGCGAGTTGAGCTTCTCTCGCGTTTCGGCTAATTCCTTTTGGGCATCGCTGCTGAGCATCAACTCATCGTCACCTATGCCGGAGGCCTTGCGATACCAGTTGAGCGCGGTGGTAATGTCTTTATCGACACCCAGGCCTTTTTCGTACATATAACCCAAGTTAATTTGGGCGCGCGAGTAACCCTGGTTGGCGGCTTTGGTGTACCAGCTTACTGCGGAGAGGTAATCGGGCTCCTGCCCCAGGCCTTTCTCAAAAATTTCACCCACGTAATTTTGTGCCTCGGCGTCACCCTGCTCGGCCTGCGGCAGCCAGACTTTTAGCGCGGAGCGATAATCCGCTCGGTCGTATTCCACATATTCGCCGCCGCGAATGCGGCAGTCGGCGGTGGTGGTGCGCACGGCGCGGCGCGGGCTGAGGTATTGCATATTGCCGAGGCGGCGCACTTGGCCGGGTAACAAGCAATCGACGATGTAGAGGTCTTCCAGCGTTTCGTAACCTTCCTTTGTCGTGCTGGCAACCTCATTTTTTGTTTGGGTGGTGGCGTTGCAGCCGCCGAGGATTGTGAGGCTCAAAGCGAGCAGGCCAAAAGGCTTGAGTGCGCGGGGCAAAGTTCTGACTGGCATTGTAAAAATTCTCCTAGTGTTTAATAGCATTATTTCGACGATTCGAGGCGTTGTAACCGCTTATTAATATTGTTCAACGCTGTCTCAATTCGCCTGTCGTTTTGGGTAATTTCATCTTTAGAGAGAAATTCCAGGGCGACAAATAATTCCCTTAGTTGATACTCATCCATCGACGGGTCCTGTGACTGCTCAATTAATAGATCGCTGACTTTGTTCATGCGATTTTCCAAGATCGCGTGTGCTTTCTCGCGCTCCACCACGTCGTTTACCGTCAGGTCGTTGGCCAGCTCCCAAGCCTGCGAATACAGGCGGTGAGCAAGGTCGATGTCGCGGGTGAGCAGAAACTCATCGCCTTCTATGATGGCGTCGCGGACGGAGGCGAGTTCGGGTTTCAGGCTAGTCACGCTGGGCACCACTCGGTCGAGTGCCGCGTTGGTTGCAAAGATCACCGCGCCGGTCACCACCGCCGCCAGGGTCAATAGACTGAGATCTTTTTTCAGATTGCGCTTTTTGATCGCGTCGAGAAATTCGCCGGCATTTTTGAATCGCTTGGTGCGTTCAAATTCCAGGCCGCGACGCAGCGCCCGCATCTGCCGACGCGGGATGCCGTTGATAGCTTCCAGCTTCGCGCCACTTTTCATGGCCGTATCGGCCGGCATAGGCAAGCCGTCAGCGCCTATAAACGGGTGGCGACCGCGTACCATCTCGTAAAACATACAGGCTAGCGAGTAAACGTCGTCGACCGGTAGCGGAGCTTCACCTTGAAGCATTTCCAAACTGGCATAGCCGGGCGTCAGTGCGCCCTCGGTTAGGGCGTCGGCCAAGCTGCGCTTTTCCTGATTGACTTCGCTAAAGGCTTTGGCGATACCAAAATCCAGGATTTTCACTATCCCATTTTTGCCCAGGAAAATATTGGCCGGTTTAATGTCGGCATGGGCGAAGCCCTGTTGATGGGCATAAGCCAATCCCCTCGCCACCCGCTCAATAACATATTGCGCTTTGTCGAACGGCATGCGGGTGACGTCGCGCAAATGCTCTTTAAGCGACTCACCCTCGATGTATTCCATGGTGATGAAGGCCGTTTCGCCGTCGCGATCAAAATCGTAGACGGTAACGATATTGGGGTGAGAAAGGGTCTGGGCTTTTTTGGCTTCGCGCTGCAGTGATTGCAGTGCCCCGGGCAGGCGGCGGCACTCATCGTTGAGTACCTTAATCGCGATATGGGTGTCGCTGTCCTCCATCTCCTCGCGCAACAGGTCTTTAGCGAGATACACGTTGCCCATGCCGCCCGAACCCAAGGTTTCCAAAAGAACAAACCGCTCTTTTAGTACCGCTTTGCCTCGGTATTGCTCGGCGATGCGACGATCGAGGTGGCTGAAAACACTGTTGGAGGTCTTGCGGCGTAGATTGGCGTTGATCTCGGTGATTTTGGCGCTTTCGGAAACGGGGGTAGGCTCGGTGGCGGCCGAGGGTCGAATGCGCGGATTCGGCTGAATCCGGGTAGCCTCGGGGTTCGCCACTCGGGCGATGTCAACATCGTCGGGCGCGCTGGTTGAGGTCGCAGCTACCTGCTCCGCTCTGTCTCGTGCCAACGTTTTCGCAGCAGAGGGCCCAACTCTCTTTTGCACGTCCTTTTGCTCGTCGCGCCGCCGGGTCGCATCATCGAGCTCCGGTTCCTCGCGCCGCCGGGTCACATCATCTGTCACCTTATCCTGGAGGTTTCGTTTTTGGGTGGGGTTTTCGTTGTCCATCAGCCACACTCGATCAAGCAAAGCGGGCATAGTAGCGCCCGGCATGCAGGAAGCACAATTCGCCGCCTAATCCTTGCCACTTCCCATAAGGTCGTGCGCTTCAATCATTGAGCGCAATGTTCGGGAGTGAAACTCTCGCTCGTACAGCACGGCAACCACCGCCGCAACGGCCAGAATGAACAGCCAAAGACTGAAGACCCAGGCGAGCACAGATAGGGAAAAATAGTACGCACGCAGGCCATAGTTATAGCTGTGGCCGGCCTCGTCAACCACTTTGGACAGATAGCGGACAAAGCGTTCGACCTCCGGCGTAAGTGTAAAACTCTGCGGTGCTGCACCGAGCATAATCGCGCAGAATCCGTATTGGCGCATCGACCAAGTGAAGCTAAAAAACGCGTAAATATAAATAAGCAGCAAGAGCGTGACCTTGAATTGCAGTTGCAAGGGGGTCTGCTCCAAATGCAGAAGCGGTACTGTAGCAAGCGTGGTGTGCACGGTTTCAATTGACGCCAGGGTTGTCACCAAGCCGGCGATGATCAGGATTGCGGTAGAGGCGAGAAAGCTCGCGTTGCGCTCTAAGCTGGATAACAAAGAAGCGTCGGTGATGCGGTTTTCCCGGCGAATCATTGAGCGCATCCACTGTTTGCGGTAGTAGTGCAGAACCGAGGCGATGCAGAAGGTGGTGCGCGCTCTGCGCTTTGCGAAGGCGGCGTAGCCCGCCCAACACCCCAGCAGCCATAAGGCACCCGCCAAGTCCGCACCGTATTGTGTCAGCCAGCTGACCATGTCGTCCTCACTCGTTTTAAGGTTCCGCCCCACGGTATCGTCCATGGTCGTCTCCTTGTTGAAAGCTGGAGCAATATAACGATTTTTAATCGCGGGCAACAGGCGCACGCCAGCGGTACAGAGAAGCTAGAGAGGCGCGGAGGTTGAATTCACAAGACTATGGGCGGCAGAATGTGCAGATTTGCCGCGCTCAATGGCGGCTGGACCAAATTGCAACTTTAGAGGCGCGCCATGCAAGAAGCCAGACCTGTGTCCCATCCCGCTTTCCAGTTTGTTCGCAGCGAACCTGTTCCCTCTTTAAAACTCCACGTCGAAGAGTACGAGCACAAAGTCACCGGAGCACGACACCTTCATTTAAGCGCCGATAACCCTGAAAACGTCTTTTTAGTGGCGCTGCGTACGTTTCCGCAGGACTCCACCGGCGTGGCCCACATTCTCGAGCATACGGTGCTCTGCGGCAGTGAGCGCTATCCGGTGCGCGACCCGTTTTTTATGATGACGCGACGTTCACTCAACACCTTTATGAACGCATTTACCAGCTCGGACTGGACGGCGTACCCCTTTGCCAGCGTCAACCGTAAAGATTTTGGCAACTTGCTGGAGGTGTACCTGGATGCGGTATTCTTCTCCCGCCTGGACCCGTTGGACTTTGCCCAGGAGGGCCATCGTCTGGAGTTTGCCGAGTCGACCGATATCAACTCGGAGCTGCTGTACAAAGGCGTGGTGTACAACGAAATGAAAGGCGCCATGAGTTCGGTAACGGCAACGCTCTGGCACACCCTCAGCAAATATCTGCATCCCTCGACCACCTATCACTTCAACAGCGGCGGCGAGCCGGATTGCATCCCCGACCTCACCTATGAGCAATTGGTGAACTTCTACAAAACCCATTACCACCCTAGCAACGCGATCTTCATGACCTATGGCGACATTCCCGCCGCCGAGCATCAAGCCAAGTTTGAAGACTTAGCGCTGAAGCGCTTTGAGCGCCTTAACCGAACCCTCTCAGTGCCGGACGAGCAGCGCTATTACGCTCCGGTGCGTGTCGAGGAGCGCTATCCGGTCGCTCAAGGTGAAGACAGTACCAACAAAACTCACGTGGTGATGGCGTGGCTGTTGGGCCATAGCGCCAACCTGGAAGAAACTTTCACGGCGAATTTGCTCTCAAGCGTCTTGCTGGATAACAGCGCCTGCCCCTTGCTTCATACGCTGGAGACCACGGACCTGGGCAATGCCCCCTCCCCCTTGTGCGGCCTTGATGACTCGCAAAAGGAGCTGGCTTTCGTTTGTGGCCTCGAAGGCTGTTCGGCGGATGATGTGGATGCGGTGGAGCAGCTCATTCTCGAGACACTTGCCAAAGTGGCCGAAGACGGCATCCCCCAGGAAGATGTGGAAGCGGCGCTGCATCAGTTGGAGTTGCACCAGCGAGAGATTGGCGGAGACAGTTACCCCTATGGGCTCCAGCTGATCATGAATGCGCTGACTGCGGCAACTCACCGGGGCGACCCGGTCGCTATGCTGAACGTGGACGTGGCGCTTAATACCTTGCGCAAAGCGATTCAAGACCCGGACTTTATCAAGCAGCAGGTGCGCAAGTTACTGCTGGATAACCCCCACCGGATAAGGCTCAGCCTGGTGCCCGACAGCGCCATCAACGAGCGTAAAGAGCGCGCCGAAAAAGAGCGTTTGGCCGCAGTCAAAGCGAGCTTATCGGAGGAGGAAAAGCAGGCCATCGTCGACCGCGCCGAAGCACTGCTACAGCGCCAGGCGCAGCAGGACGACGAATCCATTTTGCCGAAGGTGACCTTGGCCGATGTTCCGGCAGAAGAATCTCACCTGGAAGGCCAGCATAAACAGCTGCCGGCTAACGGTCGCCCGCTTGCGACTTATGACGTCGGCTCCAACGGGCTGGTCTACCAGCAGGTGGTGATTGACATTCCCGAGTTGAGCGAAGCCCAATTGGCCGCTCTGCCCTATTACACCAGCTGCGTGACCGAGCTGGGAATTGGCGACAAGAGCTACTTGGAGGTGCAGCGTTGGCAGGCGCGGGTATCGGGGGCAATGAACGCGTTTTCGTCGATCCGCAGCGAGGTGGATGACATCCACCGCACTCGCCGATTCCTGACATTTTCGGGTAAAGCCCTGGTACGCAATCACGAAGCAATGTGCGAGCTAATGGATGCGACTTTGCAAAATGTGCGCTTTGGCGAGCATGGACGGATTAAAGAGTTGATTGCGCAAATGCGCGCCGCGCGCGAGCAGAGCGTTACCGGCAGTGGGCATGCCCTGGCGATGAACGCCGCGACCGCCGGTATGTCTGCAGCCGCCAGGCTGGGATTCCAGCACGGCGGACTGGAAGGCATACGCCGGATCAAGGCGCTTCACGATGACTTAAAAGACGAGCAAAAGCTGGCGGAATTCGCCGGGGTGCTGGCGAGTATTCATGAGCTTGTCCGCCAAGCACCGCGTCGCTATTTGCTGATCGGCGAAGCGGAACATCAAGCAAACCTGCAGCAAACCTTCGCTCGCTGGTTCGACCGCGACGCCCCGATCACTCAGGCCGAATGGGATCTGCCACCCGTGAGCGAAACCGTCCGCCAGGGCTGGTTAGCGAACTCCCAGGTAAACTTTTGCGCTAAGGCCTATGCCACTGTGCCCATGACACATCCCGATTCTGCGCCTCTGGTAGTCTTGGGAAATGTGCTGCGCAATGGTTTTCTGCATCGCGCTATTCGGGAACAAGGCGGTGCCTACGGCGGCGGTGCCGGTCAGGACAATAACTCAGCCTCTTTCCGCTTCTATTCCTATCGCGATCCGCGACTGGAAGAAACCCTGGCCGACTTCGATCGCGCGGTGGATTGGGTTATGAGTACGGATTTGCCCTGGCAAGCGGTTGAAGAAGCGATTCTGGGCGTGATCAGCAGCATCGACAAACCGGATTCCCCCGCCGGGCGCGCCAAGCGTATGTATCACAGCGAGTTGCACGGCAGAACGCTGGCGCTGCGTCAGCAATTCCGGGCTCGCGTATTGGCAACGCGATTAGAGGATCTGCGGCGGGTGGCCAGTACTTACCTGGTGCCAGAGAAGGCGAATATCGCGGTGATCAGCGATCACAGTCGCGAAGATCGAATTGTTTCGCTCGGTTTGGACGTGATGAAACTTTGAGAAAACGGCCGAAAGGCCGTTTTTTATGGGATTCTTATAAAGATAAATTGCGGTAATTGCCGTCGAGATAGATCAGCGGCGCAGGGCCGGAATCGGCCACTCGAACTGCAATAATACGGCCGACCACTATGTTGTGAGTGCCATAAGGCTGAACCAGGTCAACTTCGCACTCGAACACGGCTTCTGCGTCTTCCAGATAAGGGGTTTGGTCCGGTGCCAGAAGCCAGCGGCCCAAATCGAAACGCTTGTCACCCTGATCGCCCGTTGCACAGAGCACGGAAATATCCTGATGGTCTTGACCGAGGATGTTAATGGCGAACTTCTGTCCCAGGTTGAGTGCCGGCGCGATGCGCGCGTTGCGATTGACACAAACTAAGAGCGAGGCAGGCTGATCGGATACGGATGTCACCGATGATGCCGTCATAGCGAATCGCCCCATTTCCGCAGTTTGCGCTGACACTATACATACACCGGACGGCAAACGTCGCATGCCGTCTCTCATCGCTCTAGCCAGATCTTGAGTCATTACCCTCGCTACCCTCCGCATAAAATGACGGCATGATACCCATATAAAACTGCGATTGATATGCGGCACAGATAAACACTGGCTATCGCAGGTGCGTTAATCAATCGATTATAACAATCGACTCACTAAGATTTTCCTGCGCACGCGGAAGTTCCGCTGAGGCCGTTCGCGCGCCAGCAGACTGAGTGGTAGAGCTTATTCGTTAGCGGATTGCGCCAGATGGCGGACGGCGGCTAGCAGCGACTGAGTGTAAGGATGTTGCGGCGCGGAAAATATCGATTCGGTTTCGCCAATTTCGACGATTCGTCCAGCCTGCATCACCGCCACGCGGTCGGCGATATAACGGATAACGCTGAGGTCGTGGGAAATGAACAGCATGGCGAGGCGGTATTTCGCCGTCAAACTCAATAGTAACTCGAGAATTTGTGCCTGGATTGTCACATCTAACGCCGATACCGGTTCGTCAGCAATGATCAGCTTTGGTTTTACCGCAAGTGCGCGCGCGATGGCAATGCGCTGTCGTTGGCCGCCCGAAAACTCGTGCGGGTATTTGCGAATCATGCTGCGATCCAAACCCACATCATCCATTAATTCATTTACCGCTTGAAGAATTTCATTGTTTGGCACGATTCTGTGAATTTTCAGCGGCTCCGCCAGAGCGTCGAAAACCGTCATGCGCGGGTTTAGCGATGCGTAGGGATCCTGAAAGATCATCTGAAAATCCCGCCGCCGGACTTGTAGTGCCTGGGGGCTCAGCTGCAGTAAGTCGGCACCTGCCAACTTTACTTCGCCCTCACAGGGTTGCACTAAACGCAAAATGCTTCGCCCTAGAGTCGATTTACCCGAGCCCGACTCACCAACCAAGCCCAAAATTTCGCCTTGTCGCAAGCTTAGATGGATGTCGTTAAGTACGCGAAAGGATTGATGGGCCCGCTGTAAAAATCGGCGCCCCAGCGAAAACTCGGTGTGAAGGCCGCGAATTTCCAGGAACTTATCATCCTCATCGGCAAACTGTTTGGGAAATGTTTTAGCTGTGGTTGGCAGTGCGGCAACCAGCTTCTGGGTATAAGGGTGCTGTGGGTTAAAAAATACCGAATGGGCGGCGCCTTGCTCTACCACTTTGCCTTTTTCCATCACCACCACATCGTCCGCCATATGCGCCACTACGCCGAGATCGTGTGAGATAAAAATAACCGCTAAATTATGATCTTTCTGCAACCGTTTTAATAGGCTAAGGATTTGCGCTTGAATAGTGACATCAAGCGCTGTGGTGGGCTCGTCGGCGATTAATAATTGCGGCTTATTCATTAACGCCATGGCGATCATCACCCGCTGACGCATGCCGCCGGAATACTCGTGGGGGTAACAATCAAAGCGGCGCAGAGGATCTTGAATGCCCACTTCATCCAAGCTTGCTAAAGCGAGCTTGCGAGCGTCCTTGCGGCGCATATTTTGATGAACCAGTAACGGCTCCATCAACTGGCGGCCGATCGTCATATGCGGATTCAGTGAGGTCATGGGATCCTGAAAGACCATGCCAATTTGTTGGCCACGCACTTTGCGCAGCTGCGTACGACTCATGCGGAGTAAATCCTTTCCCGCAAAAATGGCCTGGCCCGATTCGACCTTTCCCGGAGGCGTGGGGATTAACCCCATAATGCTATAGCAGGCGACGGATTTGCCGGAACCGGATTCACCCACTATGCCCAAGACTTTTCCCGGTTCGACCGAAAAGCTGACATCGTCGACCGCGGTCACCACACCGTCGCGGGTATAAAAGCGCGTGGTTAAATTTTTAACGCTCAGCAGGGCCATGGGTTAATCTCTGGAAACACGGGGATCGAGCGCGTCGCGCAGGCCGTCGCCAAGAAAATTCAGGGCAAACAGCGTAATGCTGAGCGTCAGGGCGGGAAATATCAATAACCAAGGGTACTCTTCCATGGTTTCTACACCGGCGGAGATCAGCGAGCCCCAAGAACTTTCCGGTGGCTGAATCCCCAGGCCGAGAAAACTTAAAAAAGACTCCAACAAAATAACGCTGGGAATGGTGAGGGTCGCATAAATAATGATGGGGCCCATCACATTCGGCGCGATATGGCGGAGCATAATTCGCGCGCGCGACATGCCCATAGCCACTGCAGCTTCGACAAATTCTTGATGCTTTATCGCCATCACCTGACCGCGAACGATACGCGCCATCGTCAGCCATTCAACCGCGCCTATTGCCAAAAACAATAGCAACATGCTGCGGCCAAATACCACGGTGAGAAGAATAATAAAAATGGTAAACGGCAGTGCGTAGAGAATATCGACAAAACGCATCATCCAAGCGTCAAGCCTACCGCCAACATACCCCGCTATTGTTCCCCAAGTTACGCCAATGCAGAGCGCTACGCTGGTGGCGACAAAGCCGACCATCAAGGAAATACGACTGCCGTACAAAATACGTGTCAGTTGATCGCGGCCGAAAATATCCGTGCCCAACCAATGTTGCGCTGAAGGCGGAGTGGCACCTAAGAGAAGGTTCTGTGCTTCATATGAGTAAGGCGCGATCCACGGGGTTAAAATCGCGAGAATGACCATGATGACGAGTATGACCAGTCCGCCTAATGCCAACTTGTTTTTGCGCAAGCGAATAAAGGCGTCTTGCCAAAGTGAGCGGCCTTTTTCGAATTGCTCTAGATCCGTCAATTCAACAGAAGTCCTCATGGCGTATGACCTGCCAGAGATTTACGCAGTTTGGGGTTGAGCCATATTTGCAAGATATCCGCAAGAAGGTTGCAAACAATAATAAAGAAAGAAAAGAGAATCGTCATGCCGAGGATCATGGTGTAATCCCGGTTAAACGCGGCCTGTAAATAAAATCTTCCTAGGCCAGGAATCTGAAAAATGGTCTCCACGACAAAAGAGCCCGATAAAAGCCCCGCTACGGCCGGCCCCGCGAAGGATACCACTGGTGCCATACCGCCACGCAAAGCGTGGTAGTAAACCACTCGCCACTCCGGTAAACCCTTAGCGCGAGCAGTACGAATATAATCCTGCGATAGAGTTTCCAGCATTCCGCCACGCGATAAACGCGCAATATAGGCGGCATAGCCTGAACCTAAGGTGAGCGCGGGTAATATTTTATCCCCGGGCGCTACGTCCCACCCCGAGACTGGCAGCCACTCCAAGCCGATACCGAATCCTAAAATCAACAAGGGACCGAGTACGAAAGATGGCAAACAAATGCCAATCATCGCGAGGCTCATGGGGACATAGTCTTGCGGAGTATTGGGTTTAAGCGCGGCAATAATGCCTGCGGAAATACCCAGGGCAATGGCGACCAGCAACGCATAAACGCTCAACTCTAAGGTGACCGGAAGACCGGCGGCAATTACCTCTGTTACCGTGCGGCTGGGGTATTTAAACGACGGACCAAAATCCCCTTGTGCTAAATGCCGCAAGTAATTGCCGAATTGCACGTGAATGGGGTCATCTAGATGGTAGCGTTTATTTAGATTTTCCAAGACCTGTGGTGGAACCGCCCGCTCGGCATCGAAGGGTCCGCCCGGCGCTAAGCGGATGAGAACAAAGGTAACCAGAATCACCAAAAACAAGACTGGTATTGCGGTGAGCAAGCGCTGCAAAATAATTCGGAGCATGGCAATCCCTTAAGGCGATACAGCCTGTAGATACACGTGCTTTAAAGGATGAAAGTGCATCAGGTTGTCGTGCCACCCCTGCACCGAGGTGTGCACCATATTGAGATCGGAATAGTAATAAATCGGCAGAACCGGCATTTCTTCGGCCAGTAAGCGGTTGGCTTCCTCAAAAAGTTCGTTTCGGTGTGCTGAGTCGGAAGTGGCCGCGATACGCTGCATGAGCTTATCGTACTCCGCATGTTTCCAACCGGTATTATTGTTGCCCGCGTAGGAGCGCAATATGTCAAAGAAGTTGGAGGGATCTATATAGTCTGCAACCCAGCCGGCACGCACAATATCGTGCTCCATGTTTTTTCTTGCTGCCATATAAACTTTCCACTCTTTGTTTTCCAGCTGTATCTGGATGTTCAAGTTTTTCTTCAACATTTGCTGAATGGCAACGGCAACCTTCTGATGATTGGCGTGGGTGTTATACATCAGTGTGAACACGGGGAAGCCTTGACCATCCGGATAGCCCGCTTCTGCGAGAAGCCTGCGCGCCTCTTCCACATCTTCCTGCCAATATACTTGTGGTTGGTAGCCGGCAGGATCGGGCGGAATAAAGTTATAGGCGGTAGCCTCCCCTCCTTTGGTGACATTATTGACGATTAAGTCGCGATCTATGGCAAGTGCAAACGCTTTGCGCACTCGAGCATCGTCCAGAGGCTTTTTATTAACGTTGAACTCATAGTAATAGCTCGCGTATGTGGGGACGATACGCAGAACATCCGGATTGTTCTTTTTGTAAGCCTGAATTTTTTCGATATCCATTTGCGGCGTATTGGTTAGATGAATCTGTCCGCTGCGAAATGCCCGCTCTTCCGCTTGTTGATCTTCAATCGGAAGAAAATGTACCGCATTGAGCTTCACGGCGTCTTTATCCCAATAGGTATCGCTTTTGGTGAGCACTATGCTTTTGTTGATCTCCCAGCTTTTTAGGACAAATGGGCCATTGCCGACAAAGTTTTCGGGCAGTATCCACCGTGAAGTGGGATCGCTCATGCCGCCAAATTTATCCAGCGTGGCTTTGTGCACCGGGTAGTAAGAGTGGTGGCTGAGAAGTTGCAGAAAAAAATGGGTGGGATGCGCAAGGGTAACCTCTAACTCATAGGGTGATAAGGCTTTCACGCCCACCTGCGAAAAATCCGCGGTTTTACCTCGATAAAAATCCTCAGCGCCTTGGATATAGAACATCATATAGGCGTATTCATTGGGGACGCTCGGCGTTAAAGCTCTGCGCCATGAATAGACGAAGTCATCCGCCGTGAGTGGATCACCGTTGGACCAGCGAGCATTTTTACGCAATTGAAAGCGATAGGTGCGCTCGTTTTCGGCGAGTGTCCAAGACTCCGCAACACCTGGCGTTGGCGTGAGCGTTGCAGAATCTTTGCCGGTGAGCCCCTCAAACAGATTCATAATAATGTTGTTATCGGGGCTGCCGGTGGTCAGGTGCGGGTCTAAGCTTTTGGGTTCATCGCCATTGCCGTAATACAAAATTTGATTTTGTATCCCATATTCGACATTGGTCAGTTTCTTTTCGCTGCAGCCCCATAGCAGTAAGGAAGCAAGTGACCAGCACAGTGCTAAAAGCCTGAGATTAATCGGCTTTGCCATCCAGATAGACTCCTTTGAAAACGGGATAATTCACCATGTTGAATTCGAACCCTTTCACTTTGGGTGATTTTAAGAACGAATAGTTGTAGTAAAAGATTGGGATCAGGGGTAATTGATCCAGCAAAATTTGTTCTGCTCGGTAGAGAAGCTCATAACGCTCCTGCTGGGTTTCCGCCGAATTGGAGCTTATCACCAGCTTGTCATACTCGGGGTGGCTCCAACCCGTGTCGTTCATACCGTGACCGGTGCGCAGGGAATCTAGGAAGTCCACCGGATCCGCAAAAGAGCTGGAAGAGCCGGCGCGAGCAATATCGTGCTGCAAATTTTGGCGGAAATTCAAAAAAACTTTCCACTCCTGGTTTTCCAAAACGACATCGACATTCAGTTCTTTTTTCCACATTTGCTGGATTGCGACGGCCAGGGCTTGGTGCAGCTCGGCAGTGTTGTAGGACAGGGTAGCGCGAGGAAAGCCTGCGCCGTTTGGATAGCCGGCCTTGGCCAAGTGCTGGCGAGCTAACTCAGGGTTGTACGCGGGCATCTGTGGTGGCTGATAGGCGTCACTTATGGGAGAAAGCCCATAAGCGGCCGCTTCACCATTTTTGGTGATGCGCTGGGTAAGCAGATCTTTATCAATGGCGTAGGAAAAAGCTCGACGAACGTCAACATTGTCGAAAGGCGGCTTTTGGGTGTTAAACAAGTAAAAATAAGTGGCGTAGGCAGGCTGTGAAAAGAAGACATCGGGCGCATCTGCCCGATAGCGGGCAATTTTATCCACCGGGATGCGACCGCCGAACGCAATATCAATTTGCCCCGAGCGGAATAAACGCTCTTCAATCGATTCATTCTCGGCGGGGTTAAACATAACTTTCTGCAAAAGGATTTTCTCTGCATCCCAATAGTAAGGATTTTTTTCTGCAATAATAATTTGGTTCAACTCCCACTGCCGTAGAATAAATGGGCCGTTACCCACATAGTTACCAGCCCGTATCCACGGGTTATTGGGGTCGTCAATTGTCCCAAATTTTTCCACTGTAGCTTGGTGAACCGGCGCTGTTCGCGCATCGGCTAAGCGCTTTAAAAATAAAGGATCGCGCCTTTCCAAGCGGAATTCCAGTAAACGATCGGACAAAGCTTTAACCCCCACTTCGTCAAAATCTTCTATTTCACCCCTGTGGAAAGCCGCCGCATTTTTTATCGCGTAATAGTCCAGCGCATATTGATTGCCGAGCCCCGGAGATAGAATACGTCGCCAGGCGTAGACGAAATCCTGTGCCTTTATCGCATCCCCGTTTGACCATTTGGCCTCGGCACGCAGGGTAAAGCGATAAAGGGTGCTGTCTTCTAATACCTCCCAAGACTCCGCCACCGCAGGATGTTGAGTGAACGTTTGATAATCGGTCGTCAATAGCCCTTCCATCAGCGCAGCCACCACTTTAACCCCAGGGAGGTCCGTCACCTGATGTGGGTCTATGCTCCCGGGAAATGCATCTATCGAAAGATGAAGTGCTTGCCCCGCTTCGCCGTTATTGGATTTTTTATTGGCGTCATTGCTGCAGCTCACAACCAAAGTGAGGGAAATAAGGAGCAGTAATAAAGTGCGCATAAAAGATGACCTATGAAAGCAGATTTGGGTGGGGAATATACTTTTGATCACGGCTGCGCCTCGCCGCTCAAAGAATCGGCGACGGCCTCAAAATTAAATGGCCGGCCGAGGAAATTCTCAACAAGCTGCGCTGCGGGGCGCGAGCCTCCGGGGGCGAGAACCTGGTAGCGGTAGCGCGCCGCGAGTTCGCGGTTGTTCAACCCTTCGCGTTTGAACTCGGCAAACATATCTGCGGCAATAACCTGCGACCATATATAGGTGTAATAAAGGGCCGAGTAATTGTGCAGATGGCCAAAGTTGGCGTACAAATAAGTTTCGTCCACGTAGGGAAAGGGCGAGAATTGCGCTTGTAGCGCCATCATCAATTGGTCGAGATCCACTTTTTGAGGATCGCGATTGTGATAGTGGAGCGATAGAGCGGCGTAAAACATTTGATGGCGAACGAATAAGCCCTTACCAAAATTCCGTGCACGGTTCATTTTCTCAACCAGTGCGGCTGGAATGCTCTGATCATTAGCGTTGAGGGCAAATGCTTGTAAGCTTGTTGTATCCCACGCCCACTCTTCCAGTATTTGTGAGGGAACCTCGACAAAATCCCGCTGGGTGTTGGTGCCGGCGAACCTGGCCCAGGGCTGATGGCCGCCGAAGATGCTGTGCAACAGGTGGCCAAACTCGTGAAAAAGTGTTTCAACCTGACTGTGCTCAAGTAAATCTGAGCCACCCTCTCCTCCTGGGAAATTGCATACCAAGGCGACAATTGGTGTCTGCAGATCTTGGACACCATCGCGGATGCCAAATTGCGCGGCATGCTGATATTTACCGGGCCGCGGGTGCATATCCAAATAAAACTGGCCAAGCAGCTGGCCATTTTCGCGAATTTCATAAGCTTCGACGGAAGGATGCCAAACATTTGTCTGCCAGGGGATAATTTGCACAGCAAACAAACCTTCGACCAGCTGAAAAAGCCCCGTTTTTACCTTTGCGTAAGAAAAATATGGCCGCACCTGTTGCGGAGCTACCGCGTAGTGTTCGCGGACAATCAAATTTTCTAAATACACTTTCTGCCAGTCGTCGACGCGGGTTGCATCGGGATCGATTTGCTGTAAGCGGCGCAGTAAGGTGGCGTAATCGCGATCCGCTTGTGGTTTGGCTAAAGTGGCAACTTGCTCAATAAACGCTTGCGCTTGATCAGCCGACTCCATCATTTTGTCGGCGATGATGTAATCGGCAAAGTGCGAAAAACCCAGCAGCCTAGCCAACTCATAGCGCGCGCTCAGCAGCTGTTGTAAAACCTCTTTGTTGGCAGGATAGCCGCGCTGGCGAAACGCTAGATACAGCCTTCGCTTAGCTTCATCGCTGACCGCATAGCGCATAAACGGCAGATAGTCGGGGGACTGGGTGGAGATCACAATCGCGCCTTGCGCATTCGGTTGCCGGGTGGCGAGGTAGTCGGATGGCAGCCCCTCCAGATCCGCCATCGTCAGTTCTACCTGACGGTTATCGTTGCGAATATTGGCGAGAAAGGTTTGGCCCAGCTTAACGATCTCCGCATTCAGTTGACGCACCCGCGCCCGCTGATGTTCCGCCAGCCCAACACCCGCACGTTTAAACATCTGCAGTGTATGCTGCGCGTAATAGCGCTGTGTTTCGGGCAGCGTATCGGGCGTTAAATAACTCAGCTTGTCATACAAGAGGCGCGATAAATAAATATCGCTGGTGAGGGCCTTGAAGTGTTGCGCACAGATATCGCCCGCAGCGCGCATAGATTCATTGGGATGAACATTCGCGTAGAGTGCCGCTCTTCCCGTCGGCTCGCTGATCTGCCTTTCCAGATCGTTGATCGCCATCAGGGTATCTATCGGCGCGCGCTCTGTGCTCTGCTCCAGCTGGGCAAAAGTCTGGCGCGCCTGTGCCCAGCTGCGTTGACACCTATCCAGATAACGCTGCGCGCTTTGGTCCGCGTATTCCGGCCAGTTCGGCTCTTCAGGGTGAGCGAATTCCCGTCCTACAAGAGACTGACAAGCGGAGCCAAGCAAGCAAATCGGCAGACATAAAAGGATGAGAATAAATCGAGGGAAGGCGCTTAACAGAGGCAATGATGTTTGGTTGTGGTATGTGGACTTTGTCATTGCACCCTCGTAGGGATTACAAAGTAATTAGAAGCCACCTCAAAAGCCAGCGCCCACGGGTTTTGAGAGTGCTTCTTAAATTTCAGCTCTCCGCTGCGAGTTTGCGCTGCCAATCCAATTTTTTTTCAATTGCGCTGATCATCATTCCGGCAACATCACGACCGGTTGCCGTTTCGATACCTTCGAGTCCCGGCGATGAATTCACTTCCAGCAGAAGAGGACCTTTTGATGAACGGATGATGTCCACACCGGCCACTAATAAATCCAGCGTTTTTGCCGCCTTAATGGCCAGCTTGCGTTCTTCTGGCGTTATTTTAGTGATGCTGGCAGTGCCCCCTTGGTGAATATTGGCGCGGAATTCCCCGGCGGCCGCTGTGCGCTCAATGGCAGCGACCACTTTGCCGTCTATCACGAACAGGCGCAAGTCTTTGCCGTTTGCCTCTTTCACAAACTCCTGAACCAGCAGATTCGCCTGCAAAGATTTGAATGCATTAATGACGCTTTCGGCCGCTTTGCGGGTTTCCGCCAGCACCACGCCGCGACCCTGGGCCCCTTCGAGCAATTTCACAATCAGCGGAGCACCGCCGACCATTTCGATCAGATCGCCTGTGTCGCTTGGGGAGTTAGCAAAGCCAGTGACCGGAATATCCAGGCCGTTCTTTAACAGCAATTGCAGCGAAAAGAGCTTATCCCGAGACTGGGTGATGGCTGATGAGGTGTTCAAGGTAAAAGTACCAAGGCTTTCGAACTGCCGGGTTAAGGCGCAACCATAAAAGGTCATGCTCGGTCGAATGCGGGGAATAACCGCATCAAGCCTATCCACTATATTGCCGCCGCGATAATGGATCTCCGGCTTTTCCGCATCCATCTTGATGTAACAGTGCTTGATGTTGAGGAAAATCATTTTGTGGCCGCGTTCTTCACCGGCTTCGATGATGCGGCGATTGCTGTAAAGCGTCGGATCGCTCGCCAACAGGCCGATTGTCAGCCCCTCTTGGTCCGGTGTTTGATAGCTGCCATAGAGCTCATTGAGCTCTTTTTCGTTAAGGTCGCCCCCTAAAAAGCGCTCTTCGGGATCCACCAGCATTCGTCCTGCCATAGCCTCGCGTCCCAACAGCATGCGGTAGCCCATGGAGTCGCGATTGGTCAGGGTCAACTCAATGTCATAGCTGTGATCGCCCAGTTGCACCGGCGTGCGGATGACTAAGCGCTTTTCGCTGTCGCCGCTGGAGCTGCGCACGGTCCGTCGATCCACCACCGGCGCTTCACAGCGTGCAACCACCCGGCGGTTATCCTGTAGCGGATGAACCTCAAAGCTCACCCAATTGGCGCCGTTGCGCTTAAAGGTTTGGATATTTACCGCGTGGACACAGGAAGTCTTGGCGCCGGAGTCCACTCTCGCTTTGACGGCAGGGATTCCAAGAGCGGGAAAAACGCACCACTCTTCACTGCCGATCAATAATTTGTCGTTTGCGTACTGCTGCATGCCCGCTTCTCTGTTGAGGGTTTAGCCTGGGGGAAATTGCGGCGGATTATGCCCCAAAATCTTACTGGAGCAAGTGTTTTTGCTTTAGGCCGCAATGCCCGCTCGGGCGGATTTCAATCTTCTTCCCACTCTTTATAATGCGCCGCACCTCGCATCCTAATTCGGAAATGTTTATGCAGATCGAAAAAGATAAAGTTGTTTCAATTTCCTACCACCTAAGAGACGCCGGCGGCGAGTCGCTGGAAAATAACCAAGACGGTATACCGCTGGCCTATCTCCATGGCCACAACAACCTGTTGCCGGCACTGGAGAAGGCATTGGAGAACCGCCAAGTCGGCGATCAGTTCAGCGTCACTCTGTCGCCCGAGGAAGCCTACGGCCCTGTGCGCGAAGGTGCAACCCAGCGAGTTCCCATCAAGCACTTATTAGGCAATCCAAAACGTCTCAGGGCGGGAATGCTGGTGCGAGTGCAAACGGATCGCGGCGCTGTCAGTGCGCGAGTACTCAAGGTGGGCAAGTTTATGGTGGACGTGGACCTCAATCACCCCTTCGCCGGTAAGACACTGGTGTTTGATCTCGAAGTGAAGTCGGTACGAGATGCCTCGGCAGAGGAAATTGCTCACGGCCACGCCCACGGGGAAGGCGGTCACCACCACTGACTCCACAAACCACGAAAGGGAAAGCAAGACGTAGCATAAGCTGAGCGAGCTGCAAGCCGAATTGGTTTGTCGCTCGCTTCTAATGAGTGATAGAGATCACAGAACTGTCATCTCTTTTTTCCGTTTTTAATAACCACTTGTGCTTTGTACGCTGTCTTGCAAAAGCACGCTGGCGCATGAAAGTTTTGTGACCAGCGGATTTGCGTGGATTGCGCCGTGAAACTTTTATGCACAAACACCAGGCAGCGCCGCCAGCACGCAAAAGTCAACGGCATTTTGCACTTCGTCTCATAAAATACCTGAGCAATTTCCTATAAATCATTGATTTATAAAGACTTAAATCTATTGATCAAATAATAACCAATCTGAGGTGGCGCTAGTAAAGCCGGGGGGTAGCCATCATTTCCCCATGACTATCCACCAACTTATCCACAGCTTCTGTGGAAAGTTTTTTAGAGGATTTCCCGGCAATTCGTCACATAAATGCAATAGCCATGAGGCGCTTTTTTAGATCTTTTTAGAATTAATGGCACGGTGCGTATGCTGGTTCGCGATCACCTTACAACAGAAGCTAATACTGAGTTGAGCTAGCCTGATGACCGGCGCTAACGGGACTCAGCTGAGGTCGAGAATGTCCAAAACCTGGGTATGGTTAGGCTTAGCCTCTTGTACCTGGACGCCGCCGCAGCTTTCATCGGAGTCAAAAGAGCTCACGATAGCCGCGCTGCGGTCGAGTGTTAGATTGATAAAGTCAAACAGGTTTCGGTCGGCGAGTTGGGAGGGTGAGACTCGCTGCAGTGCCGAGAAAATCGTTTCTACTCGCCCCGGGTGCTGTCTCTCCCAGCCTTGGAGCATGTCTTTGATCACTTGGCGCTGCAGATTTTCCTGTGAGCCGCAGAGGTTACAAGGAATGATGGGAAATTCTTTCTGCCGGGCGTAGTTTTCAATATCGACCTCGCGACAATAAGCCATAGGACGTATGACGATGTTGCGCTTATCGTCTGCCAACAGTTTGGGCGGCATGGCTTTAAGGCGACCGGCATAGAACAGGTTGAGAAATAGAGTTTCGACGATATCGTCCTTGTGGTGTCCCAGCGCCACTTTGGTTGCGCCAATTTCCTCAGCGAAGCCGTAGAGCGTGCCGCGCCGCAGGCGCGAACATAGACCGCAGGTGGTTTTGCCTTCCGGAATAACCGATTTCACCACGCTGTAGGTATCGCGCTCGACGATGTGAAAGGGTACGCCCAGTGCTTCGAGATATTCCGGTAATACATGCTCCGGAAAGCCGGGTTGCTTTTGGTCCATATTCACCGCCACCAGTTCAAAATCGATGGGGGCGGTTTTCTGTAGGGCCAGCAGTACGTCCAGCATGGTGTAAGAGTCTTTGCCGCCAGACAGGCAGACCATTACTTTGTCGCCTTCCTCAATCATATTGAAGTCAATGATTGCCTGCCCTACTTGGCGTCTCAGCCGCTTCTGCAGCTTATTGAATTCGACTTTGTTTTTGCGCTCTGGGCTGAGAACCATTGTGAACTACCTTGATCGTGGAAAACCGGCGCATTGTACGGATTTCGACCGCAGGAGTGAACGCGAAAGGACAACAACGGCAAGAGTTTGCCGCCGAACGTTCACACGGGCACCCCTGCCGAAAGCTAAAGATCAATTAGATCAACAGGTTAGAGGTTTTGGGTAGCGCCGGAACGTTGCTTGCAAAGATCTCGTCGTTCGTCCTATCCGTCAAATAATTGTTGCAGAGGAACCTATGCGAGATTGGTTAATGGGTTGGTCAAGGCGCGTCCGCAAAATCGGCCCAAACGCAAAATCACCCGCAGCGACTCCCGCCAGTCTGGCGTGGGAGTTACCCGCCGCTCCGCTGCTTCGCTGGACTCCGGCGGAGATGCAGGCCCTGCTGGACTGTGAACAGCAAAAAACCATTTGTGCAATAGTCGAACAGGATCGGGAGGCGCCAAGGCAGACCGTGGTACTCGGCTGTGATCCCGCAGGGCACCAAATATTGCTGGATGACTTTTTCCCGCGACCCGAGGTTTCGCCAATCGGCGGCAGCTTTCACTTACAGTTGCCGATGGGGACTGAGCTGTTGCGGCTTCAGGTTGTGGTGCGCGATGAAATTGGCGTAGCTCCGATCCCCGCCTATGTGGCCGAGGTGGTGGACAAAGTGGCGGTGGAGGATCGCCGCTTCAGTCAACGCCTGCAGTTCACCGATGTTTCGGCTCCTCAGGTGGATTTGCTAGTGCCATTTTCGTCGCGGGTACGCGGACATTTGCGCGATCTATCCGAAAGCGGTTTCGCGATGGTGTATTACGGTGCGAGTACACCACAGCTGTTCACCTACTCCGGTGAATGTTGTATCGATTTTGATGAGCGCTTTACATTGCGCGCGAAGGTTGAGGTTCAGCAAGTGCGAGCGCGGCGAAAACCCTGCCATCACACACACATCCGCGTCCGCTTTCGCGAGTTATCCGCGCTTGATCGAGAGCGCATCGGCACCTTTATCGATAATTGCCGCCATGGGGCCGACAGCTTGAGTAAAGCATGACCGCTATAATGGCCGGCGGTCCCGGGCGCGACGCCCGGAGTCTCTTCACCAGCAAAAGCGGCCATATCATGAACACTCTTTCCGGCGAGCAGATTCTTGCCATTGATCGCAAACACCTCTGGCACCCCTACGCCTCACTCGATTCCCAAGCACCGCTCTACCCTGTTGTCTCTGCCGAGGGCTGTGAAATTACGCTAAGTGATGGACGCCGCTTAGTGGACGGTATGGCCTCTTGGTGGAGCGCCATTCACGGCTATAACCATCCCATACTGAACCAGGCGATCAGCGACCAGCTCGGCCGTATGGCGCACGTTATGTTCGGCGGCCTCACCCACGAACCTGCGGCCCGTTTGGCGGAAACCCTTGTGGCTCTTGCGCCCGCCGGGCTCGAGCGCGTTTTTCTGGCGGACTCGGGGTCGGTCAGTGTGGAGGTTGCCATCAAGATGGCGCTGCAATATCAACTGTCTCGTGGTAAACACACCAAAACGCGTATCTTAAGCCTGCGTCAGGCGTATCACGGCGATACCTTAGGTGCTATGTCGCTCTGTGATCCCGTCACAGGTATGCATCACCTGTTTCAGGCCCTGCTGCCCAAGCAGCTTTTTATCGAAGCGCCCTCCGTCGCTTATGATCAACCTTGGGATGAGCGCGCATTAGAACCGCTGAAGCAGACGCTCCATCAGCATCATGAAGAGCTGGCAGCGTTTATTCTTGAGCCCGTTGTGCAAGGGGCCGGCGGCATGCGGTTTTACCACCCCGAGTATTTGCGCGCCGCCCGCGAGTTGTGCGATGAATTTGACGTGTTGTTGATAGCTGATGAAATTGCCACCGGATTTGGCCGCTCAGGACGTATGTTTGCCTGCGACCACGCCGAGGTGTCCCCCGATATTTTATGTGTCGGCAAAGCCCTAACAGGAGGCTATATGACCCTGGCGGCTACTTTGTGCAACCAGCGCGTGGCAACCGGCATCTGTGAAGGTGAAGCCGGAGTGTTTATGCACGGGCCGACCTTTATGGGGAATCCGCTGGCCTGCGCCGCCGCCAATGCCAGCCTTGAGTTTTTACAGGCCGCGCCCTGGTCCCAGCAAGTGCATGGCATCGAGCAGCAATTCAGGCGGGAGCTAGCCGCCGTGCGCGACTTGCCTGCCGTTGCCGATGTCCGCGTATTGGGCGCTATAGGTGTGGTGGAGCTGCATAAGCCGGTAGAGATGAAGAAGGTGGTGCCTAAGCTCGTCGACTTAGGTGTTTGGCTGCGCCCATTTGGACGCCTGCTTTACAGTATGCCTCCCTATATCGTGAGCGAGGCGCAATTGAGCTCGATCACCCGCGCGATGCGGGTGATCTGCGAAGACCTGAGCGCTTAACCCAGCGAATATAAGCCGACCGCGCGGCGAACTTGCGCTAGCAAGGGAGCCGCCTGGGCGCGAGCCTTGGCCGCACCTGCTTGTAAAACGGCCTCGATCTCCGCTGGCTTGGCCATCAGCTCGTCATAGCGTTGCCGGGCCTCCACAAGCTCTGAGTTAATCAGCTCGAACAGCTCTTTTTTCGCCTGACCCCAGGCAATCCCCTCGGCAAATTTAGTGCGCATTTCCTCGGTTTGCTCCGCGGAGGCAAAGGCTTTCCAAATTTGGAAGACGGTGGATTCATCGGGGTTTTTTGGCTCTCCCGGCTCCTGCAGATTGGTTTTGATTTTGTTGATGTGTTTCTGCAGTTGTTTTTCTCCCAGAAACAGCGGGATGGTGTTGTTATAGCTCTTGCTCATTTTCCGGCCATCAAGGCCTTGGAGTACGTCGCCATTTTCCTGCACCACTGTCTCCGGTAGAACAAAGACGTCACCGAAGTGGTGATTGAAGCGCTGAGCAATATCACGAGCCATTTCCAGGTGCTGCGTTTGGTCTTTGCCGACCGGAACGTGGGTGGCGTTAAACATCAAAATATCCGCAGCCATGAGCACTGGATAAGAAAAGAGGCCCATGGTCACGGCATAATCTGGGTCTTGTCCTTCCGCAATATTGGCATCTACCGCCGCCTTGTAGGCATGGGCGCGATTTAGCAGTCCCTTCGCGCTCTGACAGGTCAAAATCCAACACAGCTCGGTAATTTCGGGAACGTCGGACTGGCGATAAAACACTACGCGCTCAGGATCCAAGCCTGCGGCAAGCCATGTGGCGGCGATCTCTTTAGTGGACTGATGAATGCGCTCAGGCTCTTGGCACTTGATTAACGCGTGCAGATCCGCGAGGAAGAAAAACGACTCAACATCGTGATCCCGGCTGGCGGCAATGGCCGGCCGGATGGCGCCCACATAATTGCCCAAGTGCGGCGTCCCCGTGGTGGTGATGCCGGTGAGAAAGCGTTTTCTGGACATGGAGAACCCTTTTGGTGCGGTAAAAGCCCGCAATCATACAGAGTTCGATCCATGAGGCAAAGTTAGCGCAACGGCTTGTCCGCCGGCGTTAAAGCGCTTCGGAAAGCAGCTGCGGGACCGATGCGCTTTTCAGGACTACGGCGTCAAAACCAGCGCGGCAGAGCAAGTACACGCCGATATCGGCGCGCGGGCCGGCTTCATCAGAAATGGCATAGAGCGTCCCTGCGCTGAGGTCTTCAAGACCATCGCGCAGGCGCGAGAGCGGTACATTGACGCTGTCTTCAATGTGTCCGGCGCGGTACTCCATTGGCAGGCGTACATCGAGAATTTTGATGCGTTTTTTTTGTGCTTCCAGCGCATCCCAGTCTGCGTACTGAATGACCGATTGCCGCACCAGGCTGCAGAAGTCTTCGCCACTCAAGCGCTTAACCACTCCGTTGGTGAGCATGATGACCGACGCGTTGCGTGGCGCATCGCTGATCAACGCCTCTTCGCCGAAGTAATGACCCTCCTTCAGCTCCAAATCAACGCTGCCAGAGCGGTCAGTAATGAGCGCTGAGCCCTCGGCGAGCACATAGAAATAGTCGCCGCGCGCGCCCTCTCGAATCAGTTTCTCGCCAGCCCGAACTTCGATGGTTTCGAAGCGGGTGAAAAGCTCCTGCACTTGCGACCAGGGAAGCCGCGAAAACAGCGGGGACTTGAGCAGGCAGGCCATCCAATCTTGGTCGTCCGCGAGCTCCCCTACTTCGATACCCGCTTCGGCATTGTCGCTGGCGGGCGCGGCGTTCGACGCGGTGGGCGCCGGACTCTTGCCGGCGCTGATTTGCCGCGCCAACCAGTCAATATTCAAGGTGAAGTAGCGCACATGGGTCTTGGCCACGGCAGAGACCACCGTCGGCGAATGGGTGTTGAGTGCCCGTCGCGAACGCTCGGCGCTGCTTTTGACCTTCTCCACGCCGAACTCGTTGTTGATGAGGTCAACCTCACCTTCGAGCAAAAAATAGTGGTCGGCAAGTATCTTGCCGCGCTTGAAGAGCATGGTGCCCTTGGGCGCCGAGACTAAGCGTGCTTGCTTAGCCACTTCTGACAAAAATTGTCCACTGAGAGCATTGATGGGCGAATACTGGCTAAAAACTTCACTTTCTGACATGAACTCTCCTCCGCAATGGGTAAAGTCTTGACCAAGAGCGTCACCTTCGCCAGTAAAGACTAGCTTATTTATCGAGATACATCTCCCATTTCGAAGTATCTCTCGAGTATGTCGTTTAGATACACCAAGTCTTTGGTGCCAGCCAGCTCGCGGATGGAGTGCATCGCGAATGTAGGAACGCCTATATCGACGGTGCGGATACCCGCCTTGGCGGATGTCATAGGGCCTATAGTGCTGCCACAGCGCATATCTGCGCGGGTCACATAGGCCTGGTATGGCACTTTGCATTGCTCCGCAAGAACTTTAACTAAAGCGGCGGTCTCGGGGCTGGTTGCGTAGCTTTGATTGGCATCGTACTTGATGACGGGTCCGGCGTTGAGCTTGGGCCCGTGCCCCTCATCGTGCTTATTGGGGAAGTTGGGGTGGATACCGTGTGCATTGTCGATGGATAGGAGTACAGAGTGATGCAACATGCGGAGGCGCGCTTCTGGCTGCGGCATCAGGCGCTCAAGGAAAGCGGTCAGTAAGTTGCCGCGCGCGCCTATATGGGATTGGCTGCCGACTTCCTCATGATCAAACAACGCGAGCACGGCGGATTGGTCGCCAGAAGATTCTAGAAACGCATTTAAGCCGACAAAACAACTCAAGAGATTGTCCAGGCGGGCCGAAGCGAGAAATTCGTTCTCAACGCCAACGCACGCGGCTTTCTGGGTGTCGTAGAAGCTCAGATCAAAGTCGAGTATCTGGTCTTCCTCTACCCCGCTCTCCCCGCAGCGCTCCAGCTCTCTCATCAGCAGGGTTTTTAAGCTCAAGTTTGACTCCGGGTTCTGTAACAGCACCGGACGCATTTGTTCTTGCGGGTTCAGAGACTTGCCATCATTGGCCGTTCTGTCTAAATGAATCGCTAGGCTAGGAATAATGGCGACAGGTCTTTCGAAGTCGACCAGAACGTGGCGTAGACCCTCACCACTGCGCAGGGTGAGACGTCCCGCCAGCGATAAATCCCGGTCAAACCACGGCGCTAATAGCACCCCTCCGTAAACTTCAATGCCTAGCTGCAGGTAACCTTGAGATATTTTTTCCGGTTGCGGTTTTACTTTTAGAACCGGACTGTCCGTGTGCGCACCAACAATCCGCAAACCGTTTTCTAGCAAGTCGGCGCTACCGTAACGGAAGGCAACAATTGAAGCGTCGCGCCGCCTAATAAAATATTGTCCACCCGGTTGAACCGACCAGACATCACCCTCGCGTAATTCTACGTAACCTTTCGACGTCAACGTCTTACTGATCAACTCGACAGCGTGATAAGGCGTGGGGGACGCGTCGATCCACGCCATAACTTTTTTACAAAGTGAAGACGTCATGATTCAGGTCCTCTTATTAAAGTCAGTTGAGGAAATAAATTCCAAGCAAAACAAAACCGAGGATGACTCGATAAACCACAAACGGCAGCATGCTGATTTTGCTGATAAATTCTAAAAAATAATGAATACACAAATAGGCGCTAACCATTGACACCAACATGCCGACAAAGATCGCGAGCCAATCCACATCGACAGCGCCCAATAAGCCTATCCCTTCGTATAGACCGCTAATGATGATAACCGGGATGGACAGTAGAAATGAAAAGCGGGCGGCATCGGTACGGGCAAAGCCGAGGAACAAAGCCATGGTCATGGTGATGCCTGAGCGCGAAGTGCCGGGTATTAAAGCGACAGCCTGAGCTATGCCAATTAATAAAGCGGCGCTGAGGGTGATGTTTTGCAGTGTGAGTGTTTGTTTGCCGCGTACGTCACTCCACCACAACGCAAACCCGAAAATGATAGATGCTGCGGCTATGGCCCAAATCGAGCGCAGATAAGTTTCAATATAGGAATTGAAGAGCAGCCCCACCACGCAAACCGGGATCGTTGCCAAAACAATGTACCAAGCAAGACGACTGTCCTGAGTTTGTCCCTGTGGACCAAATTGGCCAAACCAAGCGCTTATGAGATTGCCTAAGTCCTTTCTAAAGTAAATCACCACTGCCGTTAAGGTGCCCACATGAACCGCCACGTCAAACGCAAGCCCCTGATCCGGCCAGCCTAAAATTCGACTCGGCAAAATCAGATGGGCGGAACTCGAAATTGGCAGAAATTCCGTGAGCCCCTGTATCAGTGCTAAGACGATGACTTGAAACAGATCCATAAGTGAGCCTCTGACATTGAAATACGGCGATATTTAAGAGCGGATACGCTGGCGTTTATTCCAGGACACCGAGTTGCGAAGATAATCGAGCTGAAAATCCTGCGGTAGACAGCTGCCTCCTGCTTGCCATTTTGCGACCGCGAGATGAGCCATAGTCGTCGCGCTCGGAACAATGGCCATGTCCACCTCAGCACCTAAATGGCGCAAGGTAGAACAGTCGAGCAGTTCGGCTGCCGCCCCCACGATCAGCGCCGACTGTGCTGTGTTCTGCGAGATTAGGTGTTTGAGTTGGTCATTGACCGCCTCTATTGCATCAAGTCGGGGCTCTGTGATTGGTGAAATTGCCGAAGGAGAAAACTGCATGGCAGACCAATAAATTTCCCCCATACGAGCATCCAGCAAACTGATAACGAGTTCGGCTTGTGGGTGTGTTGTATGGGCCGCATAAGCCATAGTCTCAAGACTGCTGATGCCGACCATAGGTTTCCCCGCACCAAACGCCAAGCCCTGAGCGATACCCAGACCAATTCTGAGTCCGGTAAAAGAGCCGGGCCCCTTGGAGCAGGCAATAAAATCTAAGTCTGAAAGTGCAATTTGTTGTAAGGATAAGAGTTCATGAACAAAAGGCAGCAGTGCCTTTGCATGACTGCGCGGCGTATCACTCGACTTTGTTGTGACCTCTCCGTCCACCATTAAGGAAACCGAACAGGCCTCGGACGACGCGTCTATAGCGATGCAGTTGGTCATGAGAGTGTACTTCCCGCAAAAGAAGCGCATTCTACCTGACGCAGACGCTTTGACAATGACGGGCTGTGTTCTGGGTGCGGCACTTCAGCTTAAACCCAAAACAAAAAAGCCGTCGAGATCGACGGCTTTAGTGACGGCTGAAGCGCTAAGGCTTAAGCGTTTTTGGGTGGGCGTCCACGACGACGTGCGGGAGCCGCTGGTGCTGCTGCTTTCTTGGGTCGACCTCTGGGTCTGCCCACGGACTTAGCTGCCGGAGCCGCCGCGCTGGCCGCTTTTGGTGGTCTGCCGGGACCGCGCTTTCGACCAGTGGCTTTAGGCTTGGCTTTTGCCGCAGCCTTTTTTTCTGCCTCTTTTATCTTCTTGGCATCAGCGGCGGATCTCTTCTTGGCCCAGCGAGCTTTGAATTTCTCTATCGCAGCTGCCAGATCTTTATCGGCTTTGGCAGCAAGAGACTCTTTAAGCGTTTCAACTTTTGCGTAGGCTTTAGTGGCCGCTTCGGCTGCTTTGGCCTCTTTTTTCGCTGTGCTTAAACGTGCTTTAGCATCGGCCAGTACTTGCTGTGCGGCTTTCACTTTATCCGCCAAGTTCGCTACGGTTAGCTTAGCCTTTGCCGCTGCGTTTTTAGCGGTAGCAGTGCGAGATGTTCGCGCCTTGCTAGCACTGTCTGCTGCTTTCTTTCGTGCGGCTGCTAACCGCTCTTTGCTCTTCAGCAACGCGTCCTGCGCTTTGGAGACTGCGGCTTCTGCTTTGATTACATCTGAAGAAGTATTGGATGTTGATGTTGCCTTTGCGCGTTGCGCCTTAGCCGAACCTTTCACTGCGCCGCGAGGGCGACCAGGTTTTTTCTTTGTCGGGGTCATATTTCTCTCCTCATTTTTATCGAGCATCTCGATCAAAACCTTAGCATAAAAATTAAACACGACAAGTGCTGTCCCTCATGTTATGTAAAATAATTGCTACTTGCACCCCTTTTTCTTTGATTCGTTTAGAAATTGAATATTTATTCGCAAATTTGTGGAGCTTTATCTGACAAAAACCGTGCGAGCTGAAAGTAATTGTCGGGGCAATTAACCAAGCGGTCGACTCTTTTGTTCAATCGGACTTTCCATCATTGGTCGATAACAGAGAGTTGTCGGCTTGTAACACCAATATCAGTTATGTGTTTGAATTTCTCCCAAGGAGATGGCGGGCCACACATAGATCACTTGAGCTTGCAGCGAGAGTAAATAAAGGAACGTAGGTTCAACTAATAAGCGCATGAC
>CAYZVN010000007.1:0-66775 GCA_964482025.1 uncultured Saccharophagus sp.
GGGCTTGTCCCGGCTTTTTTTATGAGCGAAAAAAGGGGAGAGACTTCCTCGCGCTGAGGTTTGCCCGAGCGGCGGTTTCAGCAGGGCTTCGCATTGTTCGTTACGGTGATGAGGCGGTTGAGGGGTATTTATCAGGCACCGTGGTCGGCTTTCCGTCGCGGAACGATACGGGAAAAGGCGCTGACACTGCTGACACTAGAGAAGGAGAAGAGGGGATTGCCGTGCGCTATACACGGAAATCCCCTTGATATTGCGAGTTTACGCTTTTGGGTGCGCCGATATTGGCTCGTGGGCCTCGGTGGTGGTCGTGGCTTTGCTCATGCGGTGCGACAAGCGGAACACGATCAGGAAGAATACCGGGATAAAGAAGATCGCCAGCGCGGTCGCCGAGAACACGCCGCCGAATACACCCGTGCCGATCGCGTTTTGGCTGCCCGAGCCTGCACCCGAGCTCAATACCAGAGGCGTCACCCCGAGCATAAAGGCGAGTGAGGTCATAATGATTGGGCGCAAGCGCATGCGCACCGCTTCCATGGTGGCGTCGAAGAGACTCATGCCTTCTTCATAGAGCGTCTTAGCAAACTCCACAATCAAAATCGCGTTCTTCGCGGATAGGCCTATGGTGGTTAGCAGGCCCACCTGAAAGTACACGTCGTTGGACAGTCCGCGCAAGCTGGCGAAGACCACCGCACCGAGAATCCCCAGGGGAACCACGAGCATAACGGCGATGGGTACAGACCAGCTCTCATACAGTGCCGCCAGACAGAGGAAGACCACCAAAACCGACAGCGCGTAGAGCAAAGGTGCTTGGGCACCTGACTGGCGCTCCTGAAACGACAATCCAGTCCACTCGAAACCAAAACCGGGCGGTAGCTGGGAGGCGAGTTCTTCCATGATCTCCATAGCCTCACCGGAGCTGACACCCGGTGCGCCGGCGCCTTGAATGTTCACCGATGACACGCCGTTGTAGCGTTCCAAGCGGGGTGACCCGTAGATCCAGCGACCACTAGAGAAGGCGGAGAAGGGCACCATCTCGCCTTGATTGTTGCGGACATACCAAGCGCCCACATCCTCCGGCATCATTCGGTAGGGTGCGTCACCTTGAACATAAACACGCTTGACCCGGCCTTTATCGACGAAGTCATTGACGTAGGTGGCCGCCCATGCCGTCGAGAACACACTATTGATCTCATTAATGGAGACCCCCAGTGCAGCGGCTTTTTCCTGATCTATGTCGAGTTTAAATTGAGGGGTATCCTCTTGTCCGTTAGGACGAACGCCCAGGAGGCGCTGATCCTGTGCCGCCATGCCCAGCAATTGATTGCGCGCGGCCATCAGAGCGTCGTGGCCTTGGCCCGCCAAGTCTTGCAGCTGAAAGTTAAAACCGGTCGCGGTGCCTAACTGGGGAATCGAGGGCGGTGCCATAGCGAATACCATCGCGTCCTTGAACTGCATAAAGTGGCCCATAGAACGGCCGACGATGCTTTGCACGTGTTGCGACTCTTCCTTGCGCTCATCCCAATCTTTCAGTTTGACGAACGCGATACCGTTGTTTTGACCGCGACCCGCGAAGCTAAAGCCGATGATGGAAAATACCGATTCGACGGTATCGGTTTCGTGCTGCAGGTAGTAATCCTCGACCCGGTCCATCACCGCGATGGAGCGCTCTTTGGTGGCACCCACTGGTAAGGTCATCATGGTAAACATAATGCCTTGGTCTTCGTCCGGCAGAAACGAGCCAGGCAGGCGCGTGAACATGAGCGCGAGCACGCCGACAATCGCGACGTAAATCGCCACATAGCGCCAGGGTCTGCGCAGCATGTGGCCGACGCTGGATTGATAGCCGTTGGTGGCGCGGTTGAAGTTGCGGTTGAACCAGCCGAAAAAGCCGCGCTTGTTCTCGTGATGGTCTTTGTCCGGCATTTTGAGCATGCTGGCGCACAGGGCTGGCGTGAGGGTGAGCGCCACGACTACGGACAGCAGCATCGCGGACACCACCGTGATGGAGAACTGGCGATAGATGACGCCGGTAGAACCACCAAAGAACGCCATCGGTACAAATACTGCGGACAATACCAGGGCGATACCGATAAGTGCGCCGGTAATCTGCCCCATCGACTTGCGTGTCGCCTCTCGCGGCGGCAAGCCATCTTCATGCATCACCCGCTCGACGTTCTCCACCACCACGATGGCATCGTCCACCAACAGCCCAATCGCCAAGACCATGCCGAACATGGTTAGGGTATTAATGCTGAAGCCAAACGCGGCGAGTACCGCAAAAGTACCCAGCAGAACCACCGGTACGGCGATGGTGGGAATAATCGTGGCGCGGATGTTCTGCATAAACAGATACATCACCAGGAAGACCAGAATGATCGCCTCGACCAAAGTCTGCACCACACCCTCGATGGAGAGCTTGACGAAAGGCGTGGTATCAAATGGGTAAACCACCTCCAACCCGGGAGGGAAGAAGGGTTGCAGCTCGGCGATGCGCTCGCGCACCCCTTCGGAAGTATCGAGAGCATTAGCGCCGGCAGCGAGAGTGACCGCTAAACCGGTCGCCGGCTGTTTATTGTATTCACTTTCAAACTGATAGTTTTCGCCGCCGAGTTCCACGCGGGCGACGTCACCGAGGCGAATCTGCGAGCCGTCACTGTTGACGCGCAGCAAGATATTGCGGAACTGCTCTGGGGTCTCCAAGCGGGTTTGCACCACGATGCTGGCGTTGACGTCTTGTCCTGGTACAGACGGCGTACCCCCAAGCTCACCCGCAGCGATTTGCGCGTTCTGAGAGCGGATGGCGTTGACGATATCACTAGTAGTCAGCGCGTACGTCGCCAATTTGTCAGCATCGAGCCAGACCCGCATGGCGTATTGCGAACCAAAGATCTGGATATTGCCGACACCGCCGACGCGGCTCAGCGGCTCGCGAATGTTCGCAGCCACATAGTCGGCGATATCGTATTTATCCATGCTGCCGTCACTGGAAACGAAGCCAACCACCATCAAAAAGCCGGCGGAAGACTTGTTTACGCGAATGCCTTGCTCCTGCACCTCTTGCGGCAGCAGTGGCATGGCGGATTGCAGCTTGTTTTGTACTTGAACCTGAGCGATATCCGGGTCGGTACCAGCTTTAAAGGTCAGAGTGACCTCGGCGCGACCGGTGGATTCAGCGGTCGACGACATATATTCCACGTTGTCGATACCGGTGATGTTCTGCTCGATGATCTGCACCACCGAGTCTTCCACGGTTTTAGCGGACGCGCCCGGGTAGGTGGCGCTGATGCTTACGGTCGGCGGTGCTACCTCAGGATATTGGGCAACCGGCAGCTCGCTGATCGACAGAATCCCTGCCAGCATAATGACGATCGAGATAACCCAGGCGAAAACCGGGCGATCGATAAAAAACTTGGCCATGGGTATCAGTCTCCGCTTGCGTTTGCGTGGGCGTTACTGACGACCTGGGCAGCGGTGCTGGCTTCAATAATGCTGACGGTGGCTCCGGGGGCAACTTTTTGGACGCCTTCGACAATCACGCGATCACCCGCCGCCAAGCCTTTTTCCACGAGCCATTGGTTGCCGATGGCGCGGCTGGTGGTCAAGGTTCGCAGCTCTACTTGGTTGTCACTGTTGACGACCAGCGCGGTGGCGTTACCTTCGCGGTCGCGAGTGACCCCGCGCTGCGGCACTAAAAGCGCCTGGGAGCGTACTCCTTCAAGGATCTCGGCGCGCACAAACATGCCCGGCAGTAAGAGGTGATCTGGATTAGGGAAGAGGGCGCGGACTACCACCGAGCCGGTGGATTCATTCACGTTCATTTCGGCAAATTGCAGTTCACCCTCATGAGGGTAAGTCGCGCCGTTTTCCAGAGTAATGGTCACCGGCGTACTGTCTCTGGTCGCTAGCTCGCCGCTCATAATCTGCCGACGCAGCTCGAGAATCCGCGCGGCTGGCTGGGCTAAATCGACGTAGATAGGGTCGAGTTGATGAATGGTCGAGAGAATGCCGGCCTGTTGCGCCGAAACCAAAGCGCCTTCGGTGATATTAGATTTGCCGATTCGACCGCTGATAGGTGCGATCACCTTGGTGTATTCCAGATCGATTTGCGCGGTCACCAGAGCTGCTTCGCTTACGGCTACGTCCGCTTGAGCTTGCCGCGAGGTGGCGAGCGCATCGTCGTAGTTTTGCTGGCTGATGGCTTTTTGCGCGAGCAAATCGGAGTAGCGCTTTTCACGCGCCTGAGCCGTTGCGGCATTCGCCTTGGCTTTGGCGAGATTAGCTTTGGCGGTTTGCACCGCAGCTTCATAGCGATCGGCATCTATTTGGTAGAGCTGCTGCCCTGCCTCCACCTCAGCGCCTTCTTCGAATAAGCGCTTTTGCAAAATGCCGCTGACTTGAGGTCGCACCTCGGCTTTGCGAAATGCTACAGCACGCCCCGGCAGCTCGGTGGTCAGGTTGACATCTGAGGGTGTCAGCGTCACAACCGTCACCTCAGTAGGGGGGAGCGCGCCGGTTGCTGCAGGCTGCTTATCCTGACAGGCGGTCAATGACAGACCGATGGCGCCGACCAATAAGAGGGGGCGGAGAAGGCTGGGGAACTGCATAAAGGTCTTCCTCTGCGGAAATTGCGTTGTAGACAAAGGTGTTAGATAGGGGTTCCGGGATGCAAGGCAATAGCATCCCAGCAGGCGTGGATGATCACATCCAAATCATGTTCATCCACATGAATTAAGCCACGATGACGTTTACGGGCTAGATCCAGGATCAGCTCTATCCCCAAGGTGGCTAAAACTTCGTTACTAAATGGCTTTACCAAGCCCGCGGCGCGACAGGCCTCGAACAAGTCGGTCAATGGTTTAAATTCTTGCCATGCAGCTTGATGGTGATCGCGAATGACATCCGGTGGTAAGTGATCAAACTGCCCTTTACTCATCAGGATATTCGGATTGTCGTAGCAAAACCGCCAACATCGACAACAGATTTGCTGATATTGCTGCCGCAGCGGCGCTTGAGCGTCGTGGTTGGCGAGCACATGATGAGCAAAAACCTGAATGATCTCCAGATGCAGCTGACGAATCAACTCCTCTCGGTCGCGAAAGTATAAATACAATGTGCCCGCAGCTACACCTGCACGCTCCGCCAGTTGTTTCATGGAGAACCCATGAAAGCCACAACTGGCCAACAATTCCAGGGCCGCACGCAGAATTAAGATGCGTTTATCGCTAGTAGAGGGATCGGTCAGCATGAGGGAATGAGTGAATGAACGTTCATTCAGTATAAAGAGCTGCTGCGTCTATAACAAGCAGGGAGTTGTAACTGGAAGTTACAGGCGATTAATGGTTGAGGCAGATCCCCGCTTTCGCGGGGGTGCAGGCAAGGCTTAATGACGAGAGGTAGCGAGGGTGCGGCGACTTCTCGGGTTGATCCGCAGCTGTGGTCGCGGAGCGGGGCGCCAATGACGAAAGCTTTGGACGGGCATCTCCCGCCACATCTCGGCCGGTAAGACTGGCTTGACCGGTTCAGAGCTAGGGCGCGCGTCAGCTTGAGGAAGGCGTGCGGCAAGCTCTTTTAGCACGGGAGCGGGAGAGGTTTCACTCGGACACAGAAAAAGGCCGAGCGTCCGGGTCGCGCGCCCCAAGGTAAAACTGCTGGAGTAGCGGACGATCGGTGCGGCGAGGATCAAGCCCAGTAACACCGGCGTGAGCCACCAGAAGAACACCGGCGCATACAGATAAGTGACGCCTCCCCAGGCAATGGCCACCAGCCCAACAAACGCCGTGCGATACAGCGCTAAACGCCATGGAATCATGCGACCCTCGCGGGATTGTGCGTCCCAGCGCACCTTGCGCCCCAGGAATACACAAACCACAAAGTAGGAATGAAAGACCATCATCAGTGGTGCAATCAGAATTGCGAAGAGCACCTCAGCAACAGTGCTGGCGATAAGCCGGAGTGCTCCACCATAGGCTTTTCTTCGGTGCGTTAGGGCGACCACCATGCTCATTAGTTTGGGCAGCAGAAGCAGAGCAATGGTGAGATACAACATGGAGAAGATCAATTCCGTTTTGGCAATGGGCCAGTCCGGGAAGAGTTGGTAACCGCTGCTGAAAAAGACGTTGCTCTGGGCGGCTCGTAGCAGGGCGTCCACGGTGCTGAGTGCTAGCATCAGCAGCCATACCAGCGTCGAGATATAGGCCACCGCGCCGAACAGAAAGTGCAGGCGGCTGATGCTGTGAAAGCCGCGGGCGCTGAGGAGCGCTAAGTGCTGAATATTGCCCTGGACCCAGCGGCGATCGCGGGTGGCATAGTCCAGCAAGTTGCTGGGGACTTCCTCGTAGCTGCCGTCGAGTTCCGCCAGCAAGAACACATCCCATCCCGCGCGGCGCAGCAGCGCCGCTTCGACAAAGTCGTGACTGAGAATATCGCCGCCAAAGGCACCGCGGCCGGAGAGGCTGGGTAGGCCACAGGACTCCATAAACGCATCGACACGAATGATGGCGTTGTGGCCCCAGTAATTCGCGCAATCGGTTTGCCAAAATGCTAAGCCAGTGGCGAGCATGGGGCTATTTAACGCCGCAGCAAACTGCAAAAAGCGACCAAAAAATGTGGTTTGTCGCACCGGAATCGGCACAGTTTGAAGCAGGCCCGTGGCCGGGTTGGCCTCCATGGTAGCGACCAACGTCAAAATACACTGGCCAGTCATGATGCTATCGGCATCCAACACCACCATGTGGTCGTAGTGGCCGCCCCAACGCTGACAAAAATCGGCCAGATTGCCCACTTTGCGATGTGTGTTGTGCTCGCGCCGGCGGTAAAACGCATGTGCCGACAAGTCCCCCACACGTTCCGTCAGGGCCTGCCAGCCGGTGAGTTCTGCCTGCGCGAGCGCTGGGTCTTGAGTGTCGCTGAGCAAATAGAAATCAAAGGATTCTAGTTGGCCTGTTGCCGCCACTGCGCGAAGGTTGGCCTCGAAACCGGCCATAATCCGCGCGGTGTCTTCGTTGTAGACCGGCATCACCACTGCGGTTCGACTGCTAAGTGGGCCCAAGTGTTGGGTATCGACGGGCCGACGACGGCGCAAACTGAGCGGGTCGATGCGCAACATTTGCAACACAAAGCCGATGGCGCCGCTCCAGAAGGCGATGACGATCCAACTGAAGGTAATAAAAAACAGCAGCAGGATGGCGGCCTCAAGAATAGTGGTGCCGTTCTGGCGCAAAATATCAAACATCAACCACACCCCGGCCGCCACGGTGGCCGCACATAAGGTTGACATCAACAGCTGTCGCGCCAGCTTGCCCGGTGCGCGTAGGCGGGTCGCTAGCCCGCGATTAACGAACGGCGGTTGGAGACCAGACATAATTCCAAACCTCACTTAAACGTTGCTCTCGGAGCGCCAGGAATAAGCGCATATCCACCGGGCCAGTGCTTTGGGGTTTTAACTTGAAAGAAACGCGCCAACTTTTGCCGTCGGGCAGTTGAGTCACCCTCAAGTCTTCGGCGCTGCCGTTGTTGATATGCAAATCGGGCGTGATCTGTAACGCAGCGGGAAGACTGCCCAGTGCGCCGCCTTCAAAATCCACGACAAACTGGCGCTCGCTGCGCGGTGGTGGATTGTGTTGACCCGGCAGGGCTGCCCAGCCAATGCGTGTGGCCGCGACGTGAGCCTGGTGATGCTGGGGCAAGCGATCATTGAAGGTCGTCATGCGATAACGGAAGCGCCATTCCGAGCCCGCCTTAACCGGGGCGGCAGGGACCCAATAACTCACCACGTTGTCATTGGTTTCGCTGTCGGTAGGAATTTCGACCAGTTCTAGTCGGCCCTCTCCCCAATCGCCTTCTGGTTCGATCCACAGGCTTGGCCGCTGCTCATAGTGCGCTTCGGTATCTTGATAATTGGCAAAATCGCGGTCGCGCTGTAGCAGGCCGAAGCCGGCGGGGTTTGTATCCTGCAGCGAGGTGACTCGCAGTTCGGGCGGATTGGTCAGCGGCCGCCAGATCCACTCGCCTCCGCCGGTGTGCATTAAGAGGCCGTCGGAGTCGTGGACTTCAGGGCGGAAATCATCAAAAAAGCGGGTGCGATTTTCGCCGTAAAAAAACATGCTGGTTAGCGGTGCTACACCGAGCTTGTGGATGTCTTTGCGGGCGAACAATTTGGCCTCCACGACTATGGAGGTAGGCGCGCCGGGAATCACTTCAAAACTGTAGGCACCGGTTACGGAGGGACTGTCCAGGAGCGCGAGAATCCACAGGCGGCTGGCGTCGGCACCGGGTTTGACCAGCCAGAACTCGCGAAAGGCGGGAAACTCCTCGCCAGAACTTTCCGCAGTGTTGATTGCCAGTCCGCGCGCCGACAATCCATAGGTCTGCCCTGGCCCTACGAGACGAAAGTAGGAGGCGCCCTGAAACACTAAAAACTCGTCTTTATAGCCTTGCGTATTGAGTGGGTAGTGAACCCGCAGGCCGGCAAACCCGAGACGACTGAGTGCGTCAGGTGGGATCTCCACCGGTTCGTTGTAGTAATTAAAAAGGCCGGGATCGAAGGGCAGAGGAGTGTTGGTACCGTCGGGAGAGATAGTGCGTATGGATACGGGTTCTCGATAGAGAAATCCGGGATAAAAAAACTGTACCTCAAAGGGGCTTTGGCCCTGCCAAAGAGCAGCATCCGGACGAAAGTTGATCTGCCGATATTGGTCGTAGCTCATATTTTTCAAAACATCGGGCAAATTCTGCCCCGCAGGCTGGAACGCTTCCGTTGACAGTGTTTTGGCGCGCTCCGTCATAGCGTCTAAGAGCGCGGCTAAACTGGGCGAATCCGGTTGCTGAGCGATGACAGGCGGCGCGAGATTAATGAGGCTGCACACCAGGGCGACGCCGCCGAGCCGGGACAGCGAAGAGGGAATCCTTGAAAGCTTCAACACCTTGTTACTCCTAAATGGGTTCGATCTTTTCGATTACGGTAAACGCCGCGATCGAGTTACGCCTCTTGTGGCTTGGGCGCTGCGATTGCTTTGGTAATAAATCGATTGGCAATAAATCGGCCAACTTACGAAATCGTCTAAAAACAAGCGCGACCTTTACACAAACCAAATAAATATACGGGCAGTGCAGCGCAGCGTTCCGTGGGTCAGATGACATAAATTGCAATGAAAGTGTGGAAGTTACAGAGGTGGTGCACAAAGCTTTCGCCAATCCAGCCCGTGAAAAAGAAGTGCGATGTCCCTAAAACTTATTGCGTCGTCATGGGTCCCAAACCTTCGTTCCGCTAGGGCCGACTGGTTTCCAAACGCTGATATAGGTTAGGCTGCTTCGGCGGTTTTTCGCCCTTAACCAATAAAAAAGGATGCTCTATGAAATCACTCTTTTTACCTGTGCTCGGTTGCCTGTTGATGGCCTGTGCCCATACGCCAGCGGATAAGCCGGATTCAGCTGCGGATGAACGCTTGCAAGCGGTTCTTGCTCAGCAAGACGAAGCCGCCAAAGCACGATATTCCGCGCGCAACCCATACGAAACCTTGACATTCTTTGGTGTAGAGCCGGGCATGACGGTGGTAGAAGTGCTGCCAGGCGAAGGCTGGTACTCCAAAATTCTGCTGCCTTATCTGGGCGCGGAAGGCAAACTAGTCGGTGTCGATTATCCATCGACGATCTGGCCAAACTTTCCCTTTGCGAATGAAGCCTTTATCGCCGAGCGCAAACACTGGCCAGCGCGCTGGTCGACCGATGCCAAGCAGTGGGCAGGTAGCGAGGGTGCAGAAGCCTCCGCCTACGCGTTCGACCAACTGCCGGCAGAGCTCAATGGAACCGTTGATAGGGTGTTGTATTTTCGGGCGCTGCATGGGATGGGGCGAGTTGAGGCCACAGGCGGTTTTCTGAGCGACGCCTTGGCGAGAACTTACGCGTTATTAAAGCCCGGCGGCTTGGTCGGCATCGTTCAGCATCAGGCTAGGGAAGATAAAAGCGATGAGTGGGCAGATGGCAGTCAGGGGTATATGAAAGCCTCATATGTTAAACAGATGATGGAGCGCGCGGGCTTCGAATTCGTGGGCCAGTCGCCAGTAAATGAAAACCCCAAAGATCAGCCGGGTGCCGAAGATGGGGTTTGGCGTTTGCCTCCGTCCCTATCCACCAGCCGCGATAATCCAGAATTACAGCAAACCTATAAAGCGATTGGTGAAAGCCACCGCATGACTTTATTGTTTCGCAAGCCTAAATAATGGCCAATTAGAACGCCCGGCAGAGCCGGGCGTTCGCAATAAATACTTCTCGATTCTGCGCATCTAACGCACGCGATGGATGCGCCGTGCTCAGCCGCCTTTGGCGACTTGCTGCTCCAACCACGCAGCGGCGCCGACAAAAGCAGTCTCGGGGTGCACAATCAGCTTGGCGGGGATGCTCTCTATGTAATGACTCATTACCCCTTTGTTGCTGAAGCGCTCGCCAAAGTCGCTGGCCAGCAGGTAATCGCTGAAGCGCGGCAAAATACCGCCAGCCATGTAAATCCCTCCTTTGGCTCCATAGGTTAATGCCAAGTTGCCCGCAAATGAGCCGAGCAAGCTGCAGAAGGTTTCCAGCGTGACCGACAGCGACTCGTCCGAGTTTGCCAGCGCCCCTTGCGTGACATCGGCAGGGGTGAGGTCCTTAACAGATTCGCCGCGAACGGCACAGATCGCCTTATATAAGTTGACCAGGCCCTGGCCTGAGATAAACAGCTCGGCCGAGACGTGGCCCAGAACCGCCATAGCTGCCTTGATAACCTCGGCTTCAAAAGGCGTCGCCGGGGCGATGTTGACGTGACCGCCTTCGCTGGGAACAGGCAGCCATTGATTGCCGCAATTCACCAGCCCCGCTACCCCAAGGCCGGTACCGGGACCAAACACCGCTTTGTTGGCGCTCTTGTCTTCGATGCCTTTTTTAACGGTGATCAGGTGGTCGTCTGTCAGTTGGCTGCAGGCGCTGGCGACCGCCGCGAAATCATTCATGGCCACAAAATGTTGAAAGCCAAATTCTTTCGCCATAGCCATGCACGAGAATTCCCAGCTCAGATTGGTCATGCGCACAATGTCGCCGACGACTGGCCCGGCGATGGCGATGCAGGCCGACAGTGGCTTGATACCGCCGAGGGTGTCCATGTAAGCGCGCAGTGCGGCGGAGCAGCTTGGGTATTCCCCCGCTTTCAGTACATGGATATGGTCGAGGAGAAAATTGCCTTGGGACTTTCCCGTAACCAGGGCAAAACGTGCGTTAGTTCCACCGATATCGGCGACAATATATGGATACATCCTGCGAAATCTCATGTGGTCATTTAAGGACGGGTCACTCTATTGAAGGCGCAGAAGCGGGTCAAGGTCTGCACCCTTGCGGTTGGCGCCGACCCAAGCGGGGGTTAGCATGACCGTTTTTCACTCTCACGGCGGCGGAGAAAAATGATGCGTCATATCGTCATTGTCGAAGATGAAATCGTCATCGCACAGAATTATTGCGATGCATTGCGGCGGCACGGGTATAGGGTCAGCCATTACCGCAACCGCCCGGAAGCTATGGCGCAGTTGACTGTGCGGCTGCCGGATTTGGCGATTATTGACGTGGGGCTGGAAGATGAGCCGGAGGGCGGCTTTGATTTGTGTCGCGACTTGCGCAGCCGCGCGCCGGAATTACCGATTATTTTTCTCACCGCTCGCGACGACGACTTTGATGTCATATCGGGGCTGCGCTTAGGTGCGGACGATTACCTTAGTAAAGATATCGGCCAGGCGCATTTGCTGGCCCGCATCACCGCTTTATTTCGCCGAGTGGATGCGTTGCGCGCGCCCGCCGCTGCCGAGCAGGTGCTGACGCGCGGTGACCTCGCAATTCATCTCGAACGCATGACCGCAACTTGGCGCGACCAGCCAGTGGATCTGACAGTGACGGAGTTTTGGATTGTTCACGCGCTCGCTCTGCATCCGGGACATGTGAAAAATCGTCAGCAGTTAATGGATGCGGCAAATGTCGTGCTCGACGACAACACCATTACCTCCCATATCAAACGAATTCGCCGCAAGTTTAAGGCGCTCGACGCCGACTTCGATCAAATTCATACCGCTTACGGTATGGGTTATCGCTGGCTCGCCTGAGGTTTTCGATGGCGTTGCGGCGACAGCTTCTCCTGCTGGCTTCCTTGACTCTGGCTCTACCGTGGGCCGGTTGTGAATACATTCGCGAGATGGAGTCTGTGCTGCGCGAAGGCCAGTTGACTGCGTTAAGGGCGACAACCCTGGCGGTGGAGGCTCGCCTAAAATCCGACCAGGCCATGGTCACGCGCCTCAGCGACAGTTTGAGCGGTGTGAATCAGTTCGGTGTTGCTTCGGTACTCTACGCGCACCGACTGCCCGGGCCGGTGGTGGTAGATGGCTACGAGGATGAATGGCGTGGCTTGGGGATCCCCTTCCAGCAGTTGCCGCAGGCGGCGCCAGCATCGCAAATCGCCTTAGGCGCCTATGGCGATAGCCTCTACGCTTTTATCCAAGTGGCGGACGCCTCTCGACGCTTCTTCGATCCCTCCACTCCAATAGCGCGAGCCGATCACCTGCTGTTGCAGATTGATAAAGGTGAGATGTTTCGCCTGTTTTCGGCGGCGCCTGGTGAGCTTTCGGTGGAGCGCTATATCGGCCAGGGGATCTGGGAGCGCGAGCACCGCCTGCGCGGGCTCTGGAATGAGCGGGAGGACTCCTATGCGCTGGAGCTGCGCATGCCATTAGCCTGGGGGCGAGAAGGGTTAGCGGCGCTGGCGTGGAATGGTACTCATCAGATGGAGCCGCCGGAAGTTCTGCCTCCTCAGGCGCTGTTGCGAGAAGAGCCGTTGCTCAGCGAGGCGCTAGCAGTATTTGCCCGCCCAGGAGTGCGTTTATCTTTGGTGACGGAAGGGGGCTGGCAAATCGGAGCGGCCGGAGGCTTACTGGCAGAGCGTCGAGTTACAGATGGTTTGGCGCGCAGATTCGTAGGCTGGATTCTCGGCCAGCCAGAATACCCATACCTCGAACCCAAGCTCGGTCGATTGGATCGACTGGCGCTAGCGAAAGCTGAGGGTAACGCTTGGTATCGATGGTCGGATTCCTTGGTGGGTCGAGTCGTGACGCCAGTGGCAGTACCTTTGGCGGGAGACGATACCGCGCCCCTTTGGTTGGTGGCAGAGCAAAGCATGGACTCGTTGCAAAGCCTGACCACCGGCGCCATGGGACGCTTGCTGTGGTACACGATTGTGGCAACGCTGCTGGTGGGGGTGGTGTTGCTGGCTTACGCCAGTCTACTGTCGTGGCGGATTCGTCGCCTGAGTCAGGCGGCACAAGACGTCGTGGATGGCGAGGGGCGCATTCGTGCGCAGATGCCCAGCAGTCGCAGCCGCGATGAGATAGGCGACTTGGCCCGCAGCTACGCTTCGCTGTTGCAGCGCTTGCGCCACTACAACGAATATTTGGAGTCACTGGGCAGCAAGCTTTCTCATGAGCTGCGCACCCCCTTGGCGATTGTGCGCAGCTCCTTGGATAACCTGGCCGAGCTGCAGTACACCGTGGAACAACAAGTGTATTTAGAGCGGGCCAGCGAAGGGGCGGCGCGCTTATCGAGATTACTCAATGCCATGAGCGCGGCTTCCAGGCTCGACCAGTCACTGGAGCAGAGCGAGCGCGAAAAGGTTGATTTGGCAGAATTGCTAGGCTATTTGGTGGCGAGCTATAGCGCGGTTTATGCACCGCGTAAGCTGGAGTTGATATGCGAGGGCGAAGAGCCCTATGCAGTGATGGCAGCGCCGGAGCTACTGGCGCAGATGTGCGACAAATTAGTGGAAAACGCGGCGGATTTCACTGGCGCGCAGGGATCTATTGAGTTCCGCCTCAACCGCCAACGCCAGAGCATCTGCCTTCAGGTCATCAATACCGGGCCCCCAATTCCCGAGGCATTGCAAGGCCGGCTTTTCGATTCCTTGACCTCGGCGCGCACAGGCGAGGGCGAGCATCTCGGCCTCGGTTTGTATGTGGTGCGGCTGATCGTCGAGTTTCATCGCGGACAAGTGCGCGCCTTTAATCATCCCGACGGCGATAAGGTGGTGTTTGAAATCCGCTTACCGCCGCTGGATTAGCTGCCCATTTTGCTCTGCAGATAGTTTTCTAACGTGACCTTGTCGATCAGGCTCAGCTGGGTTTCCAGCCAATCCACATGCTCCTCTTCGGATGCGAGAATGTCTTCCAGTAGCTCACGTGAGACGTAGTCTCGCACGGACTCGCAGTAGGCGATCGCCTCGCGCAGGTCCGGGATCGCTTTGAGCTCCAGTTTTAAGTCGCACTCCATCACTTCGCGAACGTTTTCGCCGATCAGCAGTTTGCCGAGATTTTGCAGATTGGGCAGACCGTCGAGAAACAGGATGCGCTCAATAAGCTGGTCGGCGTGTTTCATTTCGTCGATGGATTCGTGGTATTCATGATCCGCCAGCTCTTTGAGGCCCCAGTTTTTATACATCCTGGCGTGGAGGAAATACTGGTTAATCGCAATGAGTTCATTGGCGAGAATTTTATTGAGGTGCTCTATAACTTTGGCGTCGCCTTTCATGGTTACATCCCCTCGTTTGGTTTGCGTAACCAGAAAGTGTGGCGGTAGGCGGTCTCCCTGTCAAACAGCAGGGGCGGGGAAGATAGAGGGGGGAGGGGTGCTAGGCGACCGCCCAGTAGCCGACGGCGCTGTTGGATTCTTTCGTGCTACTGCGAACGATATCTCTCGTCAGACATGCGCACTTGCCGCATTCTGTCATCACGCCCAGTTGGTCGCGTATTTCACGGATGGAGGCACCATTTTCCGCTGCAGAGCGGATTTGGCTATCGGTAATACCCTTACAGAGACAAACGTACATGCAGTAACCATTAACTCAGTTGTTGCGTCGGGAAAAATTAATGCAAATGATAATAGTTGTCAATCAGTGTTATTGCGAATTTTGGAAACGCTTCGCACAAGTGCTGTGACAGACAGGGCTGCATACCAAAGCTAATGGTTTTTATATAAAGGCAATCGCCGTAATACCCGCTCCAGGTGTAGTATGGCCCCGCTCTAGCATCCGACATTTTCCGACGGATTCCGACAAGTACCGCCGCTGCCCGGTTTTGCGAGTAATGGGCAACTGGCACTTGAAATTACCGATTGCGGCGCAATAGTACTGGTCTTCATGTTTCATCCACCATCCATCTAAGGAGATCAAACCATGGGCGTATTAGTTGGCAAACCCGCTCCAGATTTCACCGCTCCCGCTGTTTTGGGCAATGGCGAAATCGTAGAAGATTACAGTTTTAGCAAAGCCACTAAAGGCAAAAAGGCGGTTGTATTCTTCTACCCGCTGGACTTTACTTTCGTGTGCCCATCAGAATTGCTGGCTTTTGACCGTCGTTATGAGGAGTTCCAAAAGCGCGGTGTGGAAGTGATTGGGATCTCTATCGATTCGCACTTCAGCCATAACGCTTGGCGTAACACCCCCGTCAATGAAGGCGGCATAGGCCCGGTGAAATACGCGCTGGTGGCCGATATTACCCACGAAATCGTTAAAGCCTATGACGTCGAGTCAGAGGGTGGCGTCGCGTTTCGCGGTTCCTTCCTGATTGACGAAGAGGGCGTCGTACGCCACCAGGTGGTTAACGATTTGCCACTGGGCCGCAACGTTGATGAAATGCTGCGCATGGTTGACGCGCTCAAGTTCCACCAAGAGCATGGCGAAGTCTGTCCAGCTGGCTGGCAGGAAGGTGACAAAGGTATGACTGCGTCGCCGGAAGGTGTTGCGGCGTACCTGAGCGAGAACGCTGACAAGCTGTGATTGCTGCTTAATACGAACACGAAAAAGGCCGGTTTTTCCGGCCTTTTTTATGCCCGAAAAATAGCGTGCGCCAAATATATTATTTGCGCGTCTATGTGGTTGTTTCTTCACATTGAGGGACTAAGCTTGATTGAATCCCGTTATATTTCCGCTCACTGCGCCGTGCTGGCGTTAAGCCATTTGCGCGGCTGTGGCAGCGTTCCGTCATAATCATAAAATTGGTAACGCAGGACTCATTACATGCGCGCGTGTATTTATCTTCTTTCGACGCTCTTGTTGATAATCGTATGTGGCGCCCATGCCGTTGATTTGCCTGCGGGGATCAAACCGGCGAAGCGAACCCAAGACTTTCCGTGGATGTCAGTGGCGACATGGGAGCGAATGCATGCAGAAGATGCTCTGGTGGCGAAATACGATGCGGTCGAAGTGCTTTTTATCGGCGACTCCATTACAGCCGGTTGGGACTCATCCCTTTGGCAGCAGTATTTTGCTCCCCTGAATGCGGCCAATTTCGGTATTGCCGGTGATCATACCGGCAATATGCTGTGGCGATTGCAGCACGGGGCGATTGGAAACCTCAAACCAAAACTGGTGATCTTGCTGGCTGGCGTTAATAACTTTGGTCACTTGCGGGAGACGCCGGAGCAGATTGCGCAAGGCGTGGCCTCGGTGGTGACGCAACTGCGATTGGCGTGGCCGGAGTCCCGCATTCTCTTGAACGGCGTTTTTCCATTTGAGGAGTCCGCCAAGTCGCCTCGTCGGCAGCAGGTCAAGGAGCTTAATGCGCTGCTGGCGAATCTCGATGACAATCAGCGTGTGTTTTTCAAAGACTACGGCAGTTTATTTCTCGCGCCCGATGGCAATATCCCGGCGGCTCTGATGGGGGATTTCCTACATCCGACAACCGAAGGCTATGAAGTGTGGGCTAACGCGATGCTGCCCGATATTCAGCGCTTGTTGCGATTTTGAAGCCCGCGCTTGTTCGGCTCAGGCCTTCACAGTGACCTCATCTGCTGTCACTAGTGGCCATCCTCCCATATGTTTCCACTTATTGACGATGCGGCAGAATAGCTCTGCGGTTTTCTGGGCATCGTAGGCGGCGCAGTGCGCTTCGCGATTGGAAAATTCGATGTTGGCGAGCTGGCATGCCTTTGCCAGAACCGTGTGGCCGAACGCCAGCCCCGCTAAAGTGGCGGTGTCGAAGCACGAGAACGGGTGGAAGGGGTTGCGTTTGATTTCGCAGCGCTCCGAGGCGGCATTAACAAAACTCAGGTCAAAATGTGCATTGTGAGCCACCATGATGGCGCGGGTGCATTCATACTGCTTAATTTTGCGCCTTATGGCTTGGAACATATCGGCCAGTGCTAGGCTTTCCGGCACCGCCATCCGGGTTTCACTGTCGAGGTCGATACCGGTGAAATCCAGCGCCGATTGTTCGATGTTGGCGCCTTCGAAAGGGTCCAAGTGGAATGAATAGGTGTCATCGATCACGAGGTCGCCCTCGTCGTCCATATCCAAAGTGACCGCCGCAATTTCCAGTAACGCATCGGTGCGGGGGTTAAAGCCTCCGGTTTCCACGTCGATGATCACGGGCATAAAGCCGCGGAAGCGCTCGCTGAAGGGGGTGGATTGGCCTTTTTCGGTAGGGCTCATGTCGATGGAGGTCACAAAATTCCTTATGTATTCACAGTGAGGGTGAAACCAATTTCCAGCGCAGCGTATCGCCCGCTTGCAGCGGGATCAGCGTATCGCTGCCAAACGGCAGGGATTCGGGCGCGCACCACTCTTCTTTGCGCAAGGTGACAGTAGTGGTATTGCGCGGTAAGCCGTAAAAATCCGCGCCGAAGAAACTGGCGAAGGCTTCCAACTTGTCGAGCGCTTGGGCGTTTTCGAAGGCTTCGGCGTACATCTCCAGCGCTGCATAGGCAGTGTAGGCGCCCGCGCAGCCACAGGGTGCTTCTTTCTTATTGCGCGCATGCGGCGCCGAGTCGGTGCCGAGGAAAAACTTTGGATTGCCGCTGGTGGCGGCCTGAATCAGCGCTTGCTGGTGGGTACTGCGTTTGAGAATTGGCAGGCAGTAGTAGTGCGGGCGTATGCCCCCGACCAGCATGTGGTTGCGATTAAAGAGTAGGTGGTGGGCGGTGATGGTGGCCGCGACGTTGGCGCCGGCTTCCCTTACATAAGCCACCGCATCGGCGGTAGTGATGTGCTCCAAAACCACTTTGAGTTGCGGTATGCGGGCATTGAGCGGCATAAGCACTCGCTCGATAAACACCTGTTCCCGGTCAAATATATCGATCGCTGCATCGGTCACCTCACCGTGCACGAGAAGCAATAGGCCATGCTCCGCCATAGCGTCCAGGGTGGGCCAGATGTTCGCCAGATCGGTCACCCCGGAGGCGGAGTTGGTTGTCGCCCCGGCGGGGTAGAGCTTGCAGGCCACCACTCCGGCCGCTTTGGCTGCCGCGATATCGGCAGGTGTGGTGCGATCGGTCAGATAAAGCACCATCAGCGGTTCGAATGAGTGATTGGCCGGGATGTTCTGCTGGATGCGGCTTTTATATTCAAGCGCTTGATTGGCGGTTAAGACGGGCGGCACAAGGTTCGGCATAACGATGGCGCGCCGAAACTGGAAGGCGGCATCTTTAACGGTATAGGCAAGGGCGTCGCCGTCGCGCAGATGAATGTGCCAATCATCGGGGGCGGTGATGGTAATACTGTCAGTCATGGGTTCTTCTGGTCGGAAAACAGGCAGCTTGGTGCTGGGAAGCACATGCTACCGGAATTGGCCGCTAAAGCACAGGCGCCTGCGGCCGATAAGTAAGCGGATTACCTCTTTTTATTGTGGCGTGTGTGAGTGATGGTTGGGTAAAACGTCTATGAGATTAACCACCACAGTGTGTGCAGTATGGTGTCTGTGGATTTCGAACAGCTTTGCCGCCGTGTACAGCAGTTTCCTCGATAATGGCGCCTGGCAAGCGAATACATCGGTTTTTACCTGCAGCATGGTTCATGCCGTACCGTTTTACGGAAACGCAGTATTCGAAACCCGGGCAGGCGAGTCCTCGCGTTTTTATTTGCACGGCGATTCCAGCCGACTGCAGCGCGGCGGCGCGACATTGATTGCGCGCTCGCCAGTGTGGGAAGAGCAGCCTCGGCGGGTCGAACTGGGCCTGGTAGAGGTTAAACAGCGCCCGCGCGCGGTTGAGTTGCCGTCAGAGGACACCGAGCGCATGTTGGTGGAACTCTACCGCGGTCTCGAACTGGTGTTCACGCGTGAGCCCGGGTATGGCGGGGAGTCGCCGGCGCAGGTTGCTATCACCACCGTTGGATTTCGCGCCGCCTACGAGCGTTACCAAAGTTGCCTGGCGGGCTTGCTGCCGGCCAACTTCGAGCAGATTAAACGCACTTCCGTTTATTTTGGGTTGGGCCAGTCTGAAGCCATTCAGGCGTCGGAATTGCGCAAGCTGGATAATATCCTCGCCTATGTCAAAGCCGATTCGAGTGTGCGGGAGTTTTTTATTGACGGACACACCGATAGCACCGGAACTCGAGACAATAATTTGCTGCTGGCGGAGAAGCGGGCAGAAGAGGTCACCCGTTATCTGGTCAATAAAGGCGTACCTAGAGAAGCCATTGTCAGCCGTTGGCACGGCGAGCGTTACCCGGTAGCGAGTAACGAAACAGTCGAGGGGCGGGCGAAAAATCGCCGGGTGACGATTCGCTTGGAAAAACTGGAAGTGACGCCGCAATAATCAGAGCTTATTGCGCTTGCGGCCTTGTTTAAGGACTTTGTCAGCGCGTTCGCACACGGCAGCGGAAAATCTCGCTCGGCACTCATTAGCAACCACTTCTGCTTGCTCGAAATCGCGGGCGTCCACTAATTCAAGCACCCAGTTATTGAAGGCAGAGCCGATAATTTGCTGGGGGTGATTGATGTCTTTGATCGAATCTCCCGGCTGACTGAGATACTCGGCCAAAATCGCGACCACTTCTTCCCAGTTCTTTTGCTCCCACTGGTACTCGGCCCAGCGCAGGTAAAACCAGCTCACCATATCCGGCCAAGCTTTGGGGTCACTGAGATGGCCCTCTACTAATGCCAGCACCAGCAGGCCGTCATCAAAACGCTTGCCCTCTGCTAATTTGGACATGAGGACGCTCACCGCATTGGTCACCCGGGATTCCACTGCTTTACGGTCGTTGCCCTGGGCCAAGCCGCGGCTCAGCAGCTCTCCCATGACCGCGAGCGTCTGCTCGGTGTCGCCCAGTTGCGCGTATGTGAGCATGGCGCCAGAGAGGTACATTTGCAGAGCGTGCTGCAGCCCTGAGGCGTGCAGGTGACGGCGGCTATCCGCCAAAACGGTTTGGTAGGTGGTGGCGAAAAGCCGCTGCAGAGTCGCCCAATCCTGCTGCACCACCAGAGCGTGAATTTCCCGGTTGTAGAAGTACAGCCGTTTTTCTTGCGCCATCGTGTTGTGCGGGTCGATAAACGCACTGATTTCCGCTAGCCGTACGCTGTCTTCCTCGTCCATGCGGCTGGACACCGTATGCTGATTGAGCATATTGCGAGCCGCCAGTTCAGTGGCGCTGATGCGATCGCGATTCAGATAATCGGCGTAAGTTGCCGGTGCCAGACCGCGACTGGAAAACCAAGCGCTATTATTGCGCTCGTAAAAGGCTTCGTCGTGAACCTGGTCATAACCATTCGGGCTGGTAGTTTCCACATCAATCTGTCGGCCATCGCGGAGATTGAGCTGGATGAAAGCGTGAGAGGGCAGCATTACGCCCTGCAGGCGCAGGTCAAAGTGGCGAACCAGCACCGCGTACAGCAAGCTGGCGCTGATGCAGTTGTATTCACCCGTCTCGAAAATGCCCATCAGGCGCGACTGGTCTTCCGAATAGCCGCTGGGTGCACCGCCTTTGCTTTCTTTCAGGAAAAAGGTGTTGTGCATTTCCCGGTTGAGAATCTGTCCCACCAACCAATCGTTGTTATCTTCAACGACCTGCTCGCGCATTTTGCGGCTGAACTGATCCACTTGGCGTTTGACGTTTTCATAGTCGCTATAGCTGCGTACGCCCGAGGCGAGTAGATACAGTGCGAGCAAGGCGTCGGGATCATCGCTGCGCGCCCTGGGGAGGGCACCAATTGTGGACTTCTCGAAATAGCTCAGTTCGGACCAGATGGGGTAGGGGCTGCTGCCGTGCGCCGCGCGATTCGCTGAGGCGGGGAGCGCGCAACACAGCATCAATACTAGCCAAAGCAGGCGCTGGAAATCACGGGGTAGATAGGTAAGAAGTATGCGGTTCGACATGGTGTGTTCGATTTCGCCCCACGCGTTTAGTTCGCCGTAAAACTGGACGGCTAGGAGTATGCCCTATCGACCGGCGCATTACTGTTAATTCGTCGACTATGAAGCTACAATGCGCGCCCAGGCAGAACGCCACATTTCCCTTCCCCTCGCTCAAGAAACTTGGAGAGCTGTATGTCTTCCATTAAAAAGGTTGTTTTGGCTTATTCCGGTGGTCTCGACACGTCAGTCATCGTGCGCTGGCTGCAAGACACCTATAAGTGCGAAGTCGTTACTTTTACAGCCGATATCGGCCAGGGCGAGGAGCTGGAACCTGCGCGCGCCAAAGCCCAAGCGCTTGGGGTGAAGGAAATTTACATTGAGGATCTGCGCGAAGAGTTCGTGCGCGATTATGTTTTTCCCATGTTTCGCGCCAACACCATCTACGAAGGCGAGTATCTTCTCGGTACTTCGATTGCCCGCCCACTGATTGCCAAGCGCTTAGTGGAAATTGCCAATCTTACCGGCGCCGATGCCATCTCACATGGCGCGACCGGCAAAGGTAACGACCAAGTGCGCTTCGAACTCGGCGCCTACGCACTTAAGCCCGGCATCAAAGTGATTGCGCCCTGGCGGGAGTGGGATCTGAACTCCCGTGAAAAGCTGATGGCCTACTGCGAAACCCACAATATTCCGGTGGATTTCGCTAAGAACAAGAAAAAATCTCCCTACTCCATGGATGCCAACCTGCTGCACATTTCCTATGAAGGCAATCGTCTGGAAGACCCCTGGACGGAAGCAGAAGAAGAAATGTGGCGCTGGTCGGTGTCACCAGAAGCCGCTCCCGACAAACCAGAGTACCTGGAACTGACCTACAAAAATGGCGATATCGTTGCGCTCAATGGCCAAGAGATGTCACCGGCGACGGTACTGGCGACGCTGAATAAACTCGGCGGTGCCCACGGTATAGGTCGCCTCGATCTGGTGGAAAATCGCTACGTTGGCATGAAGTCCCGCGGCTGCTATGAAACCCCGGGGGGCACTATTATGTTGAAAGCGCATCGCGCCATTGAATCTATCACCCTGGACCGCGAAGTCGCCCATCTGAAAGACTCTTTCATTTCCCGTTATGCGGCGATGATTTACAACGGCTACTGGTGGTCACCGGAGCGCTTGATGCTGCAAAAGGCCATTGATGAGTCGCAAGCGGTCGTCAATGGGGATGTGCGAGTAAAACTGTATAAAGGCAGTGTTACGGTCGTTGGTCGCCGCTCTGCCGATAGCCTCTTCGATGAAAAAATTGCGACCTTTGAAGATGACGCCGGTGCCTATGACCAAAAAGATGCGGAAGGCTTTATTAAGTTGAATGCCTTGCGTATGCGCATTGCGGCACAAAAAGGCCGAACGCTGGTCTGAGTGTCGGCTGCTCGATAACCCGTTAAGGGCGGCGCTCGCCGCCGCCAAACCGTCAAACCGCCATCAAGAGCGGTGATCCATATTTTTGAGGACCACCATGCTTCCACGCTGTTTTGTTGTCGTATTGCTCGCCATCATTTGTGCCGTTCCTGCTTATGCCGCTCGACCCAACTACAATTATTTGGGCGCTGGATATGCGCGTCAGCATTTGGAGTTCAACTGCAATCAGGATGGTTTATTTCTCGAAGCGAGCCTAACCCTGAATGAAATTGCCTATTTCCATGCGCAGCATACCGACCTCACGAGCAATCGCGGCTGTGGTGCTACTTCCACTGCATTATCTTTGGGTTTGCGCGCTGACATCGGTCGCCAGTCGGGCATTTACGCTCTCGCGACCATGATTAATCGCGATTATGGTCATGACTCCGATGCAGGTTTCGGCGGTACTTTTGGCGTACGAGGTTTTGCTTCGCCTGGCTTAGAGGCGCGCGGTTTCGTCAGTTACGAATCGATTGACGGCTGGCGCGAAACCTATTTTGGCGTGGGCATGAATTATTGGTTTTCCAGAGCTTTTAGCCTCAATGCGGAAGCTGCAGTCAGCGACGAAGACACCGAAAGTTTTGCGGTAGGCTTGCGCTTCAACTTTTATTAATTGAGAGAATACAGTCTATATTTACAGAGATGTGGCAATAGCATTTTTGTTTGGGAAGTTGTACATAAGGGCGGAGTGCCAGCAGACAGTTGTATTTCCGAGGCGTTTGATGCCAATCAAATGTCAGTGCGGATTCCTATCTATACTGCTTGATCAACAGCTATCAAATCTTCTTCACGTGCGTACAGCTCTGAGCCGCAGGAGGGACTTCCTGCGTGTGTCCGATTTTTTTCATTAACTGTTAGGACTTGTCTATGAGCAATGACTCGGTGGCATCTGCCATGCCTGCTCCTGCTTACAACTATCAGGTGGTGCGTCAGTTTAGTGTGATGACCATCGTCTGGGGTGTTGTCGGCATGGCGGTGGGCGTGCTGATCGCAGCGCAACTAATGTGGCCGGAAATTAATGATTTTTGGCAACCTTACAGCCATTTCGGGCGCTTGCGCCCGCTGCACACCAACGCGGTGATATTCGCCTTTGGTGGGTGTGCACTGTTTGCGACGTCTTATTTCGTGGTGCAGCGAACTTGCCAAGCGCCTTTGTTCGGCGGATTTTTGATTCCGTTTACCTTTTGGGGTTGGCAGGCGGTGATCGTTGCGGCGGTTATCACGCTGCCGATGGGTTATACCAGCACCAAGGAATACGCCGAGCTGGAATGGCCTATCGATATTCTGATCGCCTTGGTGTGGATCGCTTATGCCATCGTATTTTTTGGCACTATCGTCAAGCGTCGCACCTCCCATATTTATGTCGCCAACTGGTTCTTCGGCGCCTTCATCATCACTATCGCCGTTCTTCATATTGTCAATAGTATGGCGGTGCCGGTGCATGGGCTGAAGTCATATTCGGCATATGCGGGTACGGCAGACGCCATGATTCAGTGGTGGTACGGCCATAATGCGGTTGGCTTTTTCCTCACCGCCGGATTCCTCGGCATCATGTATTACTTTGTGCCTAAGCAAGCCGACCGCCCCGTTTATTCTTATCAGCTGTCGATTGTGCATTTTTGGGCGTTGATTTCGGTTTACGTATGGGCGGGCGGCCACCACCTGCATTATTCCGCATTGCCGGATTGGGCGCAGAGCTTGAGTATGGTGATGTCGCTGATTCTGCTGGCGCCCTCGTGGGGCGGCATGATCAACGGCATGATGACACTGTCCGGCGCCTGGCATAAGTTGCGCACCGACCCAACTCTGCGTTTCCTCGTGGTCTCGCTCTCGTTCTATGGAATGGCCACCTTTGAAGGCCCAATGATGTCGATTAAGACCGTGAACGCCTTATCTCACAATACTGACTGGACCATCGGCCATGTGCATGCGGGTGCGCTGGGTTGGGTTGCCATGATTACCATCGGCGCTATTTATCACCTGATCCCCGTATTGACTGGGCAAAAAACCATGTGGAGCGTCCGCCTGATTAATGCGCACTTCTGGCTCGCTACCATTGGCACGGTGCTGTACATCGCCGCCATGTGGGTGAACGGCATTATGCAGGGGTTAATGTGGCGCGCATTCAACGCCGACGGGACACTCACCTACAGCTTTGTCGAAAGTGTTGAAGCCAGTTATCCAGGCTACTTTGTGCGCTTCCTCGGCGGCGTGTTCTTCCTGGCAGGCATGGTGTTAATGGCTTACAACGCCTACCGCACTATGAGCGCGGATGAGGCGATAGAGCCAGAAAAAGCCGCGCAACCCAAATTGGCTTGAGGAAACTGAACCATGAAGAATCACGACATAGTCGAAAAAAATATTGGCCTGATGATCGTGCTGATTATCGTGGCCATCAGCTTCGGCGGTTTGGTGGAAATCGTGCCCCAGTTTTTCCTCGAGGATACGACGGAGCCGGTTGAAGGCTTAAAGCCGCTGAGCGCGGTGGAGCTGGAAGGCCGCGACATCTATATCCGCGAGGGCTGTCACGTGTGTCACACCCAGATGGTGCGTCCATTGCGTGCGGAAGTGGAGCGCTACGGCCACTATTCTGTCGCGGGTGAATCGGTTTATGAGCATCCATTTTTATGGGGCTCTAAGCGTACTGGTCCCGACCTCGCTCGGGTGGGTCAGCGTTATAGCGACGAGTGGCACAAGGCGCACTTGTACAACCCGCGCAACGTAGTACCTAACTCGAATATGCCGGCGTTTCCCTGGTTATACGATCATGTTCTGACCGGGAAATACACTGCGAAAAAAATGGAGGCTCTGCGTTCGGTGGGAGTGCCTTATACCGATGAGGATATTGCCGGCGCCGCTGACGCCGTGCGTGGTGTGACGGAGATGGATGCTCTTGTCGCCTATCTGCAACAGCTGGGAACGCTCCTGACATACAAGCGGTGAGCCATGGACATTAATACGTTACGCAGTATCTCGCCGATACTGGTTTTACTAGCGTTTATCGGAGTGTGTTGGTGGGCTTTTTCGCCCAAGCGGCGCAAGCGTTTTGAGGAGGCGGCCAAGCTGCCGTTCGCCGACGACAAGCCGCCACAAGAGGATGAGAAAAAATCCAATGACTCCGAGCAAGAGCAGGACAAAGTATGAGCATTTTTTGGAATATCTGGATTGTCGGTCTGACCTTGGTATGTCTTGGCCTCATCACTTGGGTGCTTTTCGCCAACCGTCGAGTGGCGGTGAAAGATGATGAAGAGCCGGAAAACCGGACGACTGGGCACGTTTATGATGGCATCGAGGAGTACGACAACCCCTTACCCAAATGGTGGTTTCAGCTGTTTGTGGGAACTTTGGTGTTTACGGTGCTCTATTTGGCGTGGTACCCGGGGCTCGGCAGCTTCCCTGGCATCGGCGGCTGGACTTCGCACAACCAATTGGAGCGGGAGCAAGAAAAAGCGGCAGAAATTTACGACGAAATATTTGGCGCTTATCAACAAGTCACGATCGAAGAGTTGGCACAAGACAACGCCGCTATGAAGATAGGGGTGCGTTTGTTTGCCGACAACTGTGCGGTATGCCATGGCGCGGATGGCGGCGGCAACTACGGCTTTCCCAACCTGACCGACGACGATTGGCTGTACGGCGGCACGCCGGAAAAAATTAAGGAGAGCGTGACCCACGGACGCGCCGGTAATATGCCGCCCTGGGGCGCGATTATCGGCGAAGCCAATGTTCAAGCGGTGACGGAATATGTGCTGTCGATGTCGGGTCAAACGCACGACAAAGCACAACTGGAACAGGGCGCTAAGGTGTACCAGCAAAACTGCGCGGCGTGCCACGGTCCAGACGGTAGCGGAAACCAATTGCTGGGCGCTCCTAACCTCGCGGACAACATCTGGCTTTACGATGGCTCTCGCGAAGGCATCGCCCACTCGGTACGCAATGGCCGCGCCAATGTTATGCCGGCACAGAAGGATATGTTGCAGGAGGAAAAAATACATTTGCTGACAGCCTACGTTTACAGTCTGTCGCTCGATTTTTAAATCTTAAGCGGCCGCCACAGGCGGCCGCTCTTTCCGAGGGTTTGATGTGTCCGACGACCCCAGAACAGGTTCAGAGCCTGGCAATAAAGACGGCGAGATTCGCTACGTCAATCTCTATGAATCGGAAGCCAAAATTTATACCCGCAAAATTTCCGGTTTTTATCAGCGTATCCGTCGCTACACAGGCATACCGCTGATTCTTGGATTTCTGTTGTTACCTTGGTTCACTATCGACGGCAACCCCGCAGTCTTGTTCGACCTGGCCGAACGTCAGTTCCACATTCTTGGCATCACTTTCTGGCCGCAAGATTTTATGTTGTTGGCCTGGGCGTTAATCATTTCCGCCTTCGCGCTCTTCGCGGTTACCGTGTTATTGGGACGGGTGTGGTGTGGATTTACCTGTCCGCAAACCGTGTGGACGCTGATGTTTATTTCGGTCGAGCACTTTTGTGAGGGCGACCGCAACAAGCGTATTAAGCTGGATAACCAACCCTGGAATACGGAAAAAGTGGTGCGTAAATCCGCCAAACATTTTTTATGGTTGGTGATCGCTTTTATTACTGGGGTGACTTTTATCGGCTATTTCGCGCCGATTCGGGAACTGCTCTTGGGGTTTATTCCACACCGCGCCCCCGATGGTTTTGTCTACTTCGATATTCATCCGGCCGCCGCATTTTGGACGCTATTTTTTACCGGTATGACCTACCTAAATGCGGGCTGGATGCGCGAGCAGGTGTGCAAATACATGTGCCCTTACGCGCGCTTTCAAGCGGTGATGTACGACCGCGATACACTGGCTGTGTATTACGACCCGAAGCGCGGTGAAAAACGCGGGCCGCGCAAACCGGGTGACGACTATAAAAAGGCAGGCCTTGGTGACTGTATCGACTGCTCCTGGTGTGTGCAGGTCTGCCCCGTCAACATTGATATCCGCGATGGACTTCAATACGAATGCATCAACTGCGGTTTGTGTGTCGATGCCTGCAACACCGTGATGGATAAAATGTCTTATCCTCGGGGGCTGATCCGCTTTACCTCGGAACACGAACTCGAAACCGGCAAAACCCGCTTCTTTCGTCCTCGCCTTTTTGGCTACGCCTTCGCGGTGGTCGCAATGGTGGTGGTATTTGCGTATGTGATCTTTACCCGCAGCCCGCTCGGTATCGATGTCATCCGCGACCGCGGCGCGCGCCTGTATCGCGTTATGGGCAACGAAATCCAGAATGTTTACACGGTGAAAATTAATAATATGGATTCTCAGGATCACGTCTACAGCATTGAGCTTGAGGGCGATTACCCGTTCGAGGTGCGCAACTATCAGGCAATGGTAGTGGAGGCGGGCGAAGTGTTTTCGGTGCCGTTGCGAATTGCTGTGCCGCGCGAGGAGCTGAAAGGTGAGAAAAACACATTGCGCATAACCGTGCGCTCGCAAAGTGACGCCAGTATTTCCGCGTCAGAAACCACTGTTTTTATGGGACCAAACCGCTGATGAACCAAACACCGAAAATCCCTGCTTATAAAGAGCCCTGGTTTTGGGCGGTGATGGGGCCTCTCTTGGTCGTTATTGTCGTAAGTCTTTCTATGGCTGGTGTCGCCACTTGGGTGGCTGATGATCGCGTCAAAGATGACTATTACAAGGAAGGGCGGATGATCAACAAACACTTCGCGCAAGAGGCTTTGGCTATATCCCTGGGGGTGCATGGCTCCCTCGAGTTCGACTTTGCTGAGGCGGAAGTTTCCGCCCAGATGGACGCCAAAAAAATGCCGGCCGCACTGGAGCTGGTCCTTTCCCATCCCGCCGAGGCGGAGCAGGACGTGACCCTGGTGATGCAGCGCATTGGCGAAGGACGCTATCGTGCGGATCTTCCAGCGATCACCAAGGGCCGCTGGTACTTGATTATCAGCAATCTTCAGGCGGCGACCGGAGAGAGTTGGCGGGTGAGTACCGAAGTGGATTTTCGTCGCAGCAATAACGCTCCGTTCAGTGCACATCTTTAAGTTGTAGGTATCTTTTTTGGACGTTTGCTTTCACTGTGGGCTGCCCGCTGTACCTGGCTTGCAAGCGGATATTGGAAGTCGGCGTCGAGAATTTTGTTGTATCGGTTGCCAAGCGGTAGCGCAGGCAATTGCAGGGCAGGGGCTGGCGGATTTCTACCGTTTTCGCGAGCAGCTCAATCCCCGGCCGCAACAGACCGAAGAGCGCTTTGATGCTTACGACTTATCCGCCGTTCAGGAGGACTTTGTTGAAAACGCTGCAGACGGTACCGCCACCGTCAGCTTGTTTGTCAGCGGTATCAGCTGCGCGGCTTGCGTTTGGCTAATCGAAAAACACCTGCTGGCGCAACCGGGAGTAGTGCAAGTTCAAGTGAATGCCAGTACTCAGCGGGCCAGGGTTCGCTTGCGCTCTCAGCAAATGCGTGTCAGCGAGCTTTTTCGCAAACTCGCGCGGATTGGCTTCCAGCCGCAGCCCTTAGTGGCGCGTGCCGAACAGGAGTTGTGGCAGAAGGATCAGCGCGATTACCTGCTGCGCATGGCGGTGGCGGGGATCGGCATGATGCAGGCTGGCATGGTTGCGGTTGCGTTGCACGCTGGCGGCATCCAGGGCATAGATCCCCATTGGGAGCTGGTATTGCGATGGGTGAACCTCGTGCTCACCTTGCCGATCATGCTGTTCAGCGCAAAACCTTTTTTTGCCGGCGCGGTGCGCGCGCTACGGTTGGGGCGGCTGGTGAACGATGTCTCCATTTCCCTCGCGCTTATTCTCGCCTTCAGCGCCAGTGTTTATGCCACCTTAACCCGTAGTGGCGACGTCTATTTTGACTCCGTCGCCATGTTCGCGTTCTTTCTGTTGTTGGGCCGCTATTTTGAAAAGCGCGCCCGCTATGCGAATTTCAAAGCCTCTGCCCGCTTCTACAACCTCCTGCCGATGACGGTGAGCCGGTGGCGACCGGATGGCCAGACGGAAACGATTCCCTTCAAGCAACTGGTGGTGGGCGACCAAGTGGTAGTGGCACCCGGCAGTGCATTTCCCTGTGATGGCGAAGTCCTCGACGGCTATGGCGAGGTGGATGAAAGCTTGATGACTGGTGAGGCGACACCGCGAGCTAAAGCCCCGGGCGATCCAGTTTACGCCGGCACTTATAACGGCGGTACACCGCTGCGGGTGCGGGCTGACTCCATAGGCTCCGACACTCAACTTGCGGCCATCGAGCAGCTGGTGCAGCAGGCCGAGCAGGAGCGGCCGCGCCAGGTCACTATGGCGGATCAAATTGCCTCCTGGTTTGTGGGCAGTGTTTTGACTGTCGCCACCTTGGTCGGCATCGTCTGGTATTGGATTGATCCGAGTAAGGCATTCTGGGTCAGTCTGTCGGTGCTAGTGGTGTCCTGTCCCTGCGCGTTGAGTCTCGCAACGCCAACGGCGCTCACTGTTGCAGTGGGTCATATGCGCCGCCTTGGAGTGCTGGTAACGGGCGGCCAAGTTTTTGAAAGCTTAAATGCGATCACCCACGTGGTGTTTGATAAAACCGGCACTTTGACCGACGGCGCGTTGCGGGTTGTTGAGACACGCTGTCTCAGCGAGCAGACAGAGTCTGAGGTGCTAGCCCTAGCCGGCGCGCTGGAAATGGGCAGCAGTCACCCTATTGCGCGGGCCTTTAGGGGATTCGGTCAGACGCTCGTCGTCGAGCACAGAGGCAGTACCGCAGGTGCGGGTGTGACGGGGCGGATTGCCGGAACCGAGTATCGGCTCGGCACTCCGGCTTATGCCTTAGCGCATCAACCGCTCAATTACCCGGACGAAGGGCTGTGGTTGTTGCTGGCAGATGAGCGGCGTGCACTGGCATGGATTCGCCTAGAAGACCAACTGCGGGACAGTGCTCCGGCTTGTGTTGCCGCGCTGCGTGATCTCGGCTGTGAGGTGGTGCTGCTCAGCGGTGACCGGCCAGAAAACGCCGAACGTGTTGCGCGGGAACTCGGTATTGCCCAGTGGCGGGGCGGGCTGTTGCCGGACGATAAGCTGGCCAGCGTGCGCCAGATTCAGGAAAGCGGCGGCCGCGTGTTGATGATCGGCGACGGGATCAACGACTTGCCGGTACTCAGCGGGGCGGATGTCTCATGTGCGATGGGCTCGGCCACTCGCTTAGCGCAAACTCGGGCGGATTGTATTCTTCTGGGGGAAGATCTCCTGCAGATCCCAGAGGCGCTAGCATTCGCTAAGCACGTGCGCGGCGTCATCAAACAAAACTTGAGCTGGGCAATCATCTACAATTTATGCGCTTTGCCGCTTGCCGCTGCTGGCTTAGTGCCCCCTTGGTTAGCGGCTATCGGCATGTCTTCCAGCTCGGTAGTGGTGGTGGTCAATTCTCTGCGGGTAGGGCGCCGCCGGCCGTAAATTTCTGGCGGTTGAGCTGTCGCGGGCCCGCAATTCTCCTACAATGCGCGCTGTCCTGTCGGAGGCTTCTATGCACAGTCTTTATCTTTTGATTCCGCTGGTCACGATTCTGGTCGGCCTCGCGATTTGGGCATTGTTCTGGGCCGTGCGTTCTGGTCAATACGACGATCTCGATACCGAAGGGCGGCGCATCTTGTTCGATGAACATCACCGCCCGCCGGAAGACCCCCGTCCGCCCGAGCAACCTCAAGAGCCTGGAGCGGACCTGCGCGATGACTGAGTTCTGGTTGAGCGTTTCTGCAGCATTCGGACTCGGTCTTGCCGGCGCAGGCCATTGTCTGGGCATGTGCGGCGGCGTAGTGGCGGCTCTGTCATTTGCGGTACCGGAACAGGCGCGAACCCGGCAGTGGCGCCTTCACCTAGGGTATAACCTGGGGCGCATTGCCAGTTACGGGGTTATTGGCTTGGCGGTCGGTATCCTGAGTGAGCTGTTGCCCTCCGGCGGCTTACCTTGGGCGCGTACGCTGGCGGGCCTTTTACTGATTGCCATGGGACTGCATATGGCGGCGCTCTGGCGCGGGATCCTCTGGCTGGAGCGCGGTGGGCGTTATGTATGGCGCTGGATCAAGCCGCTGGGCGACCGCTTTATGCCGCTCGACTCTGTACCCAAGGCACTGGCCGTAGGCGCGGTCTGGGGCTGGCTGCCGTGCGGTCTTGTATATGCGGCGCTCGGCTACGCCCTGGCGCAACAAAATGTGATCGCCGGCGCTGGCATTATGCTGGCTTTCGGGTTGGGCACCTTGCCGGCGCTGCTGCTGGGTGGCCTTGCGGCGGCTCGGTTAAAGGCCATTTTGATGCATCGCTGGGTGCAAGTTGGGCTCGCGCTGTTCTACGTGGCCTTCGGTATATGGACCTTGGCGGGGGCGTGGTATCACGTCGTCGGCCATGATCATCCGGCGTCGGTGAACGAACAGTCGGAGCATTACCATCACCATTAAGATCTTGTACAACTCTGTGCGGCCGAGTGACTAAAGCCACGCGCCGTTTATGACAGTTTTTTGCACGAAACATCCAGTCAACTAAGGACCACTATGCAACCGCCTCACGAAGAATTTGACCCCACTCGTGCTATCGCGGAATTAGCTGCCCAAATGGAGGATGGGGACGCAAGTGTCCATGCGCGAGCACTTGCCGACATTTTTCATAGCCTGGATGCAGAAGAGTCCGCGTTAGCGTTGGAGTCTTTACCTTTTGAGCAGCGGCTCGCGGTCTGGCAGCTGATTCCCAAGGATGAACAGCTGGATGTCTTAGTGGCAATGCGTGGTGAAGCGCGCCTGTTGCTGCTGCGTCAACTCGATCATCTCGAGCTGCACGAATTGTTCGACGAGATCGAAGCGGAAGACTTGATTGAGTTGGCAGACACACTGCCGGACACCGTTGTCGACATGGCGCTTGGGCGCATGGACGCCCAGCAGCGCCGCTACTTCGAGATCGCCCAGCAGTTTCCCGATGAGTCAGTGGGGCGCTGGCTTAATCACGACATACTGGTGGTCTCGCAAAATACCCGCGTCGCCGATGCATTGCGCCTGCTGCGCCGCGAAACCCCCGACTACACGGAAGTCCTCTATCTTGTCGACCGCACCGGTCGTTGGACAGGTTGTACCAAGATCAATCGCCTTTTATCCGCCCAACCCCATGAGAATTTGGCGGAGCTCAAGGAGGAGGACTATCCGCATTTAGTGGCGGATACCGACATGTACGACGCAGCCGAGGAGGTCGAGCGCTCGAAATACGTGGCGCTGCCAGTGGTTAATCGAGACGGCGTTTTATTGGGGCGGCTCGATGTGGGAACGGCCATGGATCTGCTGCGTGAAAGAGCAGAGAGTGATCTGATGGCGTCCGCCGGTTTGGGAGAAGAAGCCGACTTGTTCGCTCCGGTCCGGCGCAGTGCACAAACCCGCGCGGTTTGGCTCGGTGTGAATCTGGTGGCCGCGTTTATGGTGTCCTGGTTTATTGGCCTTTTTGAAGCCACTTTGCAGCAAGTGGTTGCTCTAGCAGTGCTTATGCCGGTGGTGGCGTCTATGGGCGGGGTATCCGGCAATCAAACCTTGACGCTTATTATCCGCGGCCTCGCGCTTGGCCAGATTTCACGGGCCAACTTCAAGGCGCTTATGGTTAAAGAGTGGGGCGTTGGCGTACTCAATGGCCTGTTGTGGGCGATTGTGATTGGTGCGGTTGCAAGCATCTGGTTTCACAGTGTGATGCTCGGTGTGGTGATCGCGTGTGCCATAGTGACGAACATTATTACCGCCGCTACCTTCGGTGTGTTAATTCCGGTGACGCTGGATAAGCTGAAACTGGACCCGGCCTTGTCTGGTGCCATGATCCTTATGGCGTTTACCGATGTGGTTGGTTTTGTGGCATTCCTGGGGCTTGGGACTATATTCCTGCTTTGATGCCTGCCGAGGGATCACGCTTTGCGAGTGATTTTCGGCTTCTTACGATCCGGGTAGCAAGTTGTACATATAAGGCAGACGGTGCCATCGCAGCCGCGCGCCGAGCAGTGCTCGCGACCGTAATAAATAATTTGCAGATGCAGCTTATTCCAATAGGTCTCCGGAAACAGTCGCTTCAAGTCCTTTTCCGTTTGCGCAACACTTTTACCTGAGCTGAGACCCCAGCGCTGCGCCAGCCTGTGGATGTGCGTATCCACCGGAAAGGCGGGAACGCCAAATGCCTGACTCATCACCACGCTGGCGGTTTTATGCCCCACACCGGGCAGTGACTCCAATTCCGCAAAGCTCTGCGGCACCTGTCCGTCATAGGTTTCGGTGAGAATTTGCGAAAGCTTTTGGATCGCCTTGGATTTTTGGGGCGACAGGCCGCAGGGACGAATCACCGCCTGGATTTTTTCTACCGGAATTTTTGCCATTTCCTGTGGTGTATCGGCAAGCTGCCAAAGCGCCGGCGTTACTTGGTTGACCCGCTCGTCCGTGCATTGGGCCGATAGCAAAACCGCGACCAACAGTGTGTAAGGGTCTTTGTGCTGCAAGGGAATGGGCGGATCTGGATACAGCTCCTGCAAGGTTTGCAGAATGTAGGCGACGCGTTCAGCTTTATTTAAATTGGCCATAGCAGAGGTGTTAACGGGTTTCGCAAAATCGCTTGATTCGCTGGGCCGCTTCGCAGCATTCCTCCAAAGTCGCCACCAGCGCTAAGCGAATTCGATTTTCACCGGGATTACCCTCGGCAGTGGATCGAGCCAGATACTGTCCGGGCAGTACTGTGATGTTTTGTTCGGCAAATAAATCGCGCGCAAAATCGGTGTCGTTGTAAGGGGTGCGAGGCCATAAATAAAACCCGGCATCAGGCATGGACACCTCCAGATAATCTTTCAAAATCGCGAAAACCTGAGCAAATTTCTGGCGATACAGCTCGCGATTTTCCTGTACATGTTGTTCGTCGTTCCAGGCCGCGATGCTGGCAAGTTGTGTCGGCACGGGCAGGGCACAGCCGTGATAGGTTCGGTATTGCAAATATTGGCTGAGCACCTGCCGGTCCCCGGCGACGAAACCCGAGCGCAACCCCGGCAGGTTGGAGCGTTTTGACAGGCTGTGAAAAACCACACAGCGGCGATAGTCATCGCGACCCATTTCGGCGCAGACTTGGAGTAATCCCAGGGGTGGGCTTTGCTCGTCAAAATACAGCTCGGAATAACACTCATCACTGGCGATGACGAAGTCATATTGGTCCGCAAGGGCAATCAAGGATTTTAAGGTTTCGCGATCCAGGACTGTGCCGGTGGGATTGCCCGGCGAGCAAATATAGAGCAATTGGCACTCGCGCCACACCTCGGCGGGAACGGCGGCAAAATCCGCTACGAAATTATTGGAGTCCGTGCAGTTGAGAAAATAAGGTTTGGCGCCGGCCAGTAAAGCGGCACCTTCGTAAATCTGATAGAACGGATTGGGCATCACCACGCGGGCGTTGGCAGTAGCGGAAATGCAGGCTTGCACAAACGAAAATATCGCCTCTCGCGTGCCGGAGACGGGCAGCACATGGTGCTCGGCGGTGAGGGTGCCGGGCTTAAGGTGAAAGCGCCGGGTCGCCCAGTCGCTGATGGCGCCGCGCAGTTCCGGCAAGCCTTTAGTTGTCGGATACTGTGATAGGCCGCCGAGTTGCCGCGCCAACTCTTGGAGAACAAATGCCGGTGGCGCATGCTTGGGCTCACCAATGGAGAGCGCAATATGAGATAGGTGTGCTGGAGGCTGAATTCCCGCTTTAAGGGCTGCCAGTTTTTCGAAAGGGTAGGGGTGCAGTGATGCCAGATGATGGTTCATATCGATCAGATATCTTTTTCTACTTGTAAATCGAGCTCGCGGCAGATGGTCTGCTGCAGGCGGGCACACAAATCGGGGTCGGTAATTGGCTGCTTGTTGGCATCGGTAATAAAGAAAATATCTTCTACGCGTTCGCCGAGGGTGGAAATTTTGGCGTTCTGCAATTGCACACCAAACTCCATAAAAACTCGTCCTATGGTGGCAAGTAGGCCGGGGCGGTCCGGGCTGACCACTTCGAGTACCGTGATATTGCCATTCACCGGGTTGTGAATACTGGTGCGTGTCGGCGTGGCGAATTGTTTGAGTTGGCGTGGCGTTCGCCTGCGCACAATCTCGGAATATTGATCTACCAGCTTTAATTCATCGACCAGTGCTTTGCGAATAAAGTTGAGCTTTTCCGGATGGTTGCCCAGCGGCTGAAAATTTTCGTCGAGTACATAAAAAGTATCGATTGTGTAGCCGCTTTTGGATGAGTACAGCCGCGCGTCCTGAATGTTTAGGCCGAGCTGCGCAAGTGCCGTGGCGACGGCGACAAAGACGTTATTAACGTCGCGCACCCAAACAAAGATTTGCGTTGCACCCTCCCAGGGCTGATGCTCGGAGTCGCGAATCAGAATCAGCGGTTCGTCGGCGTTGTGCTGCAAAATGGCTTCGGTATGCCAGGCGATGTCTTGGGCGCCTTCGCGCAGAAAATAATCGTCGCGCATTTCTGCCCACAGCGCGCGCGCGCGCGCCTCGTCCACACCCTTTTCGGCAAGCGCCTGGAGTGCCTCGCTGCGAGTTTCATCGACAACATCTTGTTGGTCGATGATGTTTTCGAGCCCTCTACTGAGGGCGAGTTTGGTCTCGGTATAGAGTTGGCGCATCAGGCTGGCGCGCCAACTGTTCCAGATTTCGGGATTGGTGCCGCACATATCGGCGACGGTCAGCGTGTACAAATAATCCAAATGCGTTACATCGCCCACTTGCCGTGCAAAATGATGGACAACATCCGGGTCTGAAATATCTTTTTTCTGGGACACGTAAGACATTAGCAGGTGCTTTTGCACCAGCCACTTAACCAGGCGGGTTTCCCGCGCGCTGAGTCCATGATCCAGGCAAAACTGCTCGGCATCGACTGCGCCGAGATCCGAATGATCGCCGCCGCGGCCTTTGCCTATGTCGTGGAACAGCGCGGCGATATAGAGCAACTCCGGCTGCGGTAGATGCTTTATGATGTCGGCCGCTAGCGGGAAATCCTGCTCGGCACTTTTACAGCGAAAACGCTGAATGTTTTGCATAACCAGTAATGTATGCGCATCCACCGTGTAGCGGTGAAAAAGGTCGTGCTGCATTTGTCCGGTAATCTTGCCGAACGCCGGCAGATAGCGACCCAGCAGGCCGTAGCGTTTCATGCGTTTGAGCTGGGTGATCAAGCCCTTTTCTACCTTGAACATTTGCAGAAACTGGCGGTGAATTTCTGGATCCTGGCGAAACGATTCATCCACCAAGGTACGTTTTTCCCGGATCAGGCGGATCGTTTGCGATTGCACGCCTTTGATCGTCGGGTCTTCGCACATGCGCAAAAAAATTTCCATCATGGCGGCGGGGCGCTCATCGAAGACGCGGTTGTGCGTCACTCCTATGTAGCTGTCACGCAATTGGAAATCCGCGCTCAACTGCACGGTGTTGCTGAGGAGAATGCGCGATTGGTTTTCTTTTTCGTGAATGCGCTCGTCGAGGATGCGCAACAAAATATCGTTCAACTCCCGCAGGGCGAGGACAGTGCGGTAGTACTCGTGCATAAACTGCTCGACGGCGAGGCCGCGCTCGTTGTCCTTATAGCCGAACTGCTTAGCCAGCTCGCGCTGGTACTCAAATAGCAAGCGCTCCTCTGCGCGCCGCGCGAGTTTGTGCAAGCCGTAACGGACGCGCCATAACAAGGCTTCGCCATTGCGCAGCAGACCGAACTCTTGCTCGGTAAAAAAACTTTTTCCTTCCAGCTGCTGTAAGGTCTGCACCCCGTAATAGCGCTTGGCCACCCAGTGAATCGTTTGGATATCGCGCAGGCCTCCGGGTGAGCTTTTGACGTTGGGCTCGAGACTGCACTCGGTGAAGTTGTGTTTTTTGTGTCGCTGGAACTGCTCTTCGAATTTTGCTCGATAAAACTCACCCGCTGACCACATGTACTCGGAGCTGGTGAGCATTTGCAGCTGGTCGCGCAGGCGGTCATTGCCTGCCAAGCGGCGCGCTTCCATAAGGTTGGTGGCGACGGTGATATCTCGCTTGGCGATCGCGACACATTCGTCGAGGGTGCGCACACTGCTGCCAACGTCTAGGCCAATGTCCCACAGCAATGTGATGAAATTCTGAATCTCTTCCTGATAGCGATTGCCGGCGCTATTGTCCAGCAGAACTAAAATGTCGATGTCGGAGTGAGGGTGCAGTTCGTGCCGGCCATACCCTCCCACGGCGATCAGACAAATATCCTCACCCCAGGGGTAGCGGTGCCAAGCGTAGTGGAGAATAAGATCGATAAAAGTGGCGCGTTCCGAGATGAGAAAACGAATGTCTTCACCTTCTTCATAGCGCCGATCGAAGTGGCCATTGACGCCGCTGATCGCATCTTTAAACACTCGGATCGCCGGTTTAATCGCAAAGTCTTCGCGAAAACGGCGCTGATTGAAAAAGATGGGCTGGCCGGAAAACTCCGGCCAGGCGTCGGGAGTCAGGATCATCAAAATTGTTCTTCGCTGCGCGCCGTCAAAACTTCCACGCCGGTGGCTGTGACCGCCAAAGTGTGCTCCCACTGAGCAGAAAGGCGACCGTCACGGGTTTCGACGGTCCAGCCGTCGCCTTTGAGTTTGGTGCCGGACTTCCCCGCATTAATCATTGGTTCTATGGTGAACGTCATTCCCTCCACCAACTCCATTCCAGTGCCCGGGCTGCCGTAATGCAGCACTTGCGGATCTTCGTGGAAGACCTTGCCGATACCGTGGCCGCAGTAATCGCGCACCACTGAGTAGTAGTTGCTTTCGGCGTACTGTTGGATCACGTGGCCGATATCGCCTAGGCGGGTTCCCGGCTTGACCAGCTCTATACCTTTATAAAGACATTCCTGGGTGACTTTGACCAAGCGTTCCGCGTGGGGGGCAACCTTGCCCACCAGAAACATCTTGCTGGTGTCGCCGTGGTAGCCCTCGACAATCACGGTGATATCCACATTAATAATGTCACCGCTCTTTAGAATCTTTTTCTCCGACGGGATGCCATGGCAGACCACATGATTAACGGAGGTGCAGATAGACTTGGGGAAGCCTTTGTAATTGAGTGGGGCAGGGATCGCCTGTTTTACTTGAGTAATGTACTCGTGGCACAGTCGATCGAGTTCACCCGTGCTGACCCCTGGCACTATATAGGGTTCGATGTACTCCAGTACTTCGGCGGCCGTGCGTCCCGCCGCCCGCATTTTTACGATTTCATCTGGTGTTTTGATAGTTACTGACATGGAATCGGCCATTGATTTGATGAGCCGTTTGGGCTCGACTTAGGTGGATGGCACATTCTAAACGATAGGCCCCCGCGACACATACTTTTGCGCGAGTGCCGGTCGCCACCGAGGCGCGCGCTGGCGTTGGTACTTTAACCGGCGGATGGATTGTGGTATAAAGCGCGCCCTGCCTTTTCCGGCAGGAGATCTAACCAACGTCGCACACACATCGACACACTGTTCTGGGTGCCCGAACACCTTATTTTTCAAGGTGTATAAGGGTTGAATGGTGGGATGTGTGGAGGCTCAACCCAAACGTGTATTTAAGGAATACATTTATGCCTACAGTAAGCATGCGCGATATGCTGAGTGCCGGTGTCCACTTTGGTCACCAGACCCGCTACTGGAATCCCAAGATGAGAAACTTCATCTTCGGTTCACGCAACAAAATTCATATCATCAACCTTGAGCAGACGGTTCCCGCCTTTAATCAGGCGCTGGAATTGGTTCGCCAGATGTCCTCGCAGAAGAAGAAAATTCTGTTTGTTGGCACCAAGCGCGCCGCGCAAAAGACCATTGCCGAGCAAGCTGAGCGCGCCGGTATGCCCTTCGTCAGCCACCGCTGGCTCGGCGGCATGCTCACCAACTACAAAACCATTCGCGTCTCCATCCGCCGCTATCGCGATCTGGAAACCCAGAGCAAAGACGGTACTTTCGACAAGTTGACCAAGAAAGAAGCACTCATGCGCACGCGTGCTATGGAGAAGCTGGAGCAAACGATCGGCGGCATCAAAGATATGGGCGGTTTGCCGGACGCGCTGTTTGTGATCGATGTCGACCATGAGCGCATCGCGGTCCAAGAGGCCAACAAACTCGGTATCCCGGTAATCGCTATTGTGGATACCAATAGTGATCCTGCCGGTGTTGATCACGTAATCCCCGGCAACGACGACGCAATTCGTGCGATCAAACTCTACGTGACTGCTATGGCTGACGCGTGTTTGGAAGGCGCCGCACAGCACAGCGCGGTTCCCAATAAAGACGAGTTTGTCGAAGTGGACGAAGCTGCCGCCGCTAAAGGCTGATCGCGGTTCAGATCGACGCCGCTTATGTGTGGCGTACGCCGGACAGTCGAAAAGGGGGGAAACCCCCTTTTTGTTAAGCGTCCATACCCATTGAATATTGACGACTGAGGACAAAATCATGGCAATTACCGCTTCATTGGTAAAAGAACTGCGCGAGCGTACCGGCCTCGGCATGATGGAATGCAAAAAAGCGCTGGTGGACACCGATGGTGACATCGAGTTGGCGATTGAAAACTTGCGTAAAGCGAGTGGCTTGAAGGCCTCCAAAAAAGCGGGCCGCACCGCAGCAGAAGGCGTGGTGATGGCGCGTGTTGCCGAGGACGGTAGTTTCGGGATGGTGCTCGAGGTCAACTCCGAGACTGACTTCGTTGCCCGTGATGACAACTTTTTGGGTTTCGCCAGTGCCGTGCTGGAAAAAGCCTACGCCACCAAGCAAACCGACGTCGCTGCGGTAATGAATGGTGAGCTGGAATCAACTCGCGAAGCGTTGGTGCAAAAGATTGGTGAAAACATCAGCGTTCGTCGCATCTCTGCGGTTTCCCCCGCCGCAGGCGTAGTGGGCTCTTACGTTCACTCCAACAACCGAATCGGAGTATTGGTTGAGCTAAAGGGCGGCTCTGTTGAGCTGGCGCGCGATATCGCTATGCACGTAGCCGCGGTGAACCCACAGGTGGTGAGTCCGGCCCAAATGCCGGCAGACTTGGTAGAAAAAGAGAAAGACATTATCAAGGCGCAGCCCGATATGGCTGGCAAGCCGGCGGAAATCGTCGAAAAAATGGTGATGGGCCGCATTTCCAAATTTCTCAAAGAAAGCAGTCTGATCGAGCAGCCTTTCGTCAAAGACCCAGAAGTTACCGTCGGCGCCCTGGCCAAGAAAGCTGGCGCAGAGGTGGTCTCTTTTGTGCGCTATGAAGTAGGTGAAGGAATCGAGAGAGAAACGACCGATTTCGCGGCAGAAGTTGCTGCGCAAGTCCAGGCCTCAAAAGGCTAATACGCTTTAAGGTCTCTACCAGATCGGGTCAGAATGGGCGGGAGGAGATCGCTTCTCCCGCCTTTTTGCTGTTAAACTGCCGCCAATTTTTTTGCTTGGGAGAATGGTTTCATGGCTACAACCCGCGATCGCAAATATAAACGGATACTGCTCAAACTCAGCGGCGAACAGTTGATGGGGGATGAGGGTTTCGGCATAGATCCCAAAGTGCTGGACAAAATGTCCCTGGAAATCGGTCAGCTGGTGGGGATAGGCGTTCAAGTGGGCTTAGTGATTGGTGGCGGCAACTTGTTTCGTGGCGCTGCGCTCAACAAGGCTGGCCTCGACCGAGTGACCGGTGACCACATGGGCATGCTGGCGACCGTTATGAATTCCCTGGCCATGCGCGACGCCCTGGAGCGTTCCAACATCTCCTGTAGTGTTATGTCGGCCATCCCCATGAGCGGGATTGTGGAACACTATGATCGCCGCCGAGCCATTCGCCTGCTCGAGACAGGTGAGGTGGTCATTTTCTCCGCCGGTACCGGCAATCCTTTTTTTACCACCGATTCTGCCGCCTGCCTGCGCGGCATCGAAGTCAATGCCGAATTGGTGCTAAAAGCCACCAAGGTGGACGGTGTCTACACGTCCGATCCCATGAAAGATTCCACCGCGACACGTTATACCCACCTCAGTTACGACCAAGTGTTAGCAGAGAAGCTCGGTGTTATGGATCTCACGGCGATTTGCCTGTGCCAGGAGCACAGGATGCCGGTGCGAGTTTTCCGTATGGACAAGCCGGGTGCGCTGTTGAACATCGTCGTCGGGGGTGATGAAGGTACTTTGATTGAGGACATCACGCATGATTAACGATATTAAAAAAGATGCACAGGACAGGATGAAAAAAGCTGTTGAAGTGCTTGGCGTCAACTTCAATAAAATCCGTACTGGACGAGCTCACCCGAGCATTCTCGACGGCGTATTCGTCTCCTATTACGGCAACGATACCCCTTTGTCTCAAGTCGCCAACATCAGTGTGACGGATGCGCGCACGCTTACCATTAGTCCTTGGGAAAAGAAGCTTACGCAAGAAATTGAAAAAGCCATTATGAAGTCCGATCTAGGGCTCAACCCTTCTTCCACTGGCGATTTGATCCGCGTTCCTATGCCGGTGTTAACGGAAGAAACACGCAAAGGTTTTATTAAGCAGGCACGCGCCGAAGCGGAAAACGCTCGCGTGTCGGTGCGCAACGTCCGCCGCGACGCTAATGGCACCTTGAAAGACAAGCTGAAAGAGAAGCTGATCACTGAAGATGAAGAAAGAAAGGCACAGGACGACATCCAGAAGCTGACCGACAAATATGTCGCCGAAGTGGATGCAGCCCTCGCGGCCAAAGAAAAAGACTTGATGGAAATCTAAAAATGGGGCGGGAGCGGTAAGTGAGTTCTGAGGCATTGCGGCATGTTGCCATCATTATGGATGGCAACAATCGATGGGCCAAGCGTGAAGGTAAGCAGGGCATTTTGGGGCATCGCGCTGGCGTAGAGCGCATCCGCGATGTTCTTGAAGTATGCCGGCGGAACCGCGTCGAGGTGCTCACGGTGTTTGCCTTCAGCAGCGAAAACTGGCGGCGCCCGCCGAAAGAGGTCGAAGCCCTTATGGGGCTGTTCTATAGCTACCTTAAACGCGAAGCGCGCCGTCTCGCGCAGGAGCGGGTGAGACTCAAAGTAATTGGTAACCGCAGTCGCTTTAGCGAAAGTTTAAGGCGCGCGATTGAAGAGGCAGAAAGCACCGCTTGTGAGGGTGAGTCCACCCTAGTGATTGCCGCTGATTATGGTGGCCAATGGGATATGGCGCAGGCGGCGCGCAAAGTGGCGGAAGACGTTCTAGCGGGGCGCCTGTCATTGAGCGATGTCGACTCTGCAGCCATTGATCGCGCTATGTCGACCAGCGACCTTCCGCCATTGGATCTGCTTATTCGCACCGGCGGTGAGTTCAGAATTAGCAATTTTCTGCTGTGGCAAGCGGCCTATGCTGAGCTCTATTTTTCCCCTTTGCTGTGGCCGGAGTTCGATGAGGCCGCAATGGAGCATGCGATCAACGATTACTACCAGCGCCAGCGGCGGTTCGGCCGCACCGCGGACCAATTGGCTGAAGGTATGTTCAGTGCTTAAGGACCGAGTGATTACCGCGCTGGCGATGGCGGCTGTCTTCATTGGCATTCTGTTTTTTTGCCCGCCATCTTTGTTCATTGCCTTTGTCGCTTTGGTCATGACAGTCGCGGCTTGGGAGTGGGCCAATCTCTGCAACCTGACGAGCCGTCCGCAGCGCGCCGCATTCGCTGGTGTCGCCATAGTGATCGCGGCGTTGCTGATGGCGATCTTACACAGGACATCGTGGATTCGCCTGGAGCAGATTCTGGTGTTGAGCTGTGTCTGGTGGGCCGTGGCGCTGCTATGGGTGCAGGGGTATCCAAGCAGCGCAATCCTGTGGCGCAGCAGCTTGGTGCGCATGATTATGGGGTTGTTAGTACTGGTGCCGGCGTTTCTCTCCCTTGCTTATTTGCGCAGCTTCCCCGAGGGCCACTGGTACGTCATCGCGATTGTGCTTTTGGTCGCAGCGGCGGATATAGGTGCCTATTTTGCCGGCCGGCGCTTTGGTCGCCATAAGCTGGCGCCCAGTGTCAGCCCAGGTAAAACCTGGGAAGGTGTCGCTGGCGGATTGATGGCGGTAGCGGTTATGGGAATTCTGTTTGCGTTTGCTTTCGAGGCAAAATTGGCAGTTGTACTGGCCGTGGCATTGCCTGCGGCTCTGGTATCGGTGGTCGGAGATTTACTCGAAAGCATGCTGAAACGCCACCGCGGCGTGAAAGACTCTGGCCATATCTTGCCGGGTCATGGGGGCGCTTTAGATCGTATCGATGGCCTGGTTGCCGCTGTGCCTGTTTTCACGTTGGCGGTAATGACTGCCCCAGGTTTTTGGTAAGCACTATGCAGCGGCTTACGATTCTCGGTTCTACCGGTTCTATCGGTGTCTCTACGCTGGATGTGGTCAGCGACCACCCAGATCGCTATCAAGTCTTTGCCCTGGCGGCGCAAAGCAATGATGTTCGTTTATTCGAGCAGGTCGTGCGCTTCCGCCCCCGCTTCGCGGTTTTGTGCGATCCGGCGGCGGCTGAGCGATTGCGTCTACGGCTGCAACAGATAGAAAGCACCACCGAGGTGCTGTGGGGCGCCGAGTCCTTGTGCGCCGTGGCGTCGACAAGCGAGGTGGACACAGTGGTGGCAGCGGTCGTGGGCGCTGCCGGCCTGGCCCCCACTATGGCAGCCGTGACCAGTGGTAAGCGGGTCCTGTTGGCCAACAAAGAGTCTTTGGTCATGGCGGGACACCTGTTTATGGAGGCGGTGCGCGAAGGCAATGCCCAGCTGCTGCCGGTGGACAGCGAGCACAATGCGATCTTTCAGTGCCTCCCACAACCAATGGTGAGCTTGCAAGCCGCTGGCGTGCGTCGCCTGTTGCTGACCGGCTCGGGAGGCCCGTTTCGCGATCTGCCGCTCAGTGCATTTGCCGCAATCACACCGGAGCAGGCATGCGCGCATCCCAATTGGAGTATGGGGCGCAAAATTTCTGTCGATTCAGCGACCATGATGAACAAGGGCTTAGAGTTTATCGAGGCTTGCTGGCTGTTCGATGCAGCGCCTGAACAGATCGAGGTGGTGCTGCATCCCCAGAGCATCATTCACTCGATGGTGGAGTTCCTCGATGGATCCGTGCTCGCCCAGATGGGTCAGCCGGATATGCGAACGCCCATCGCCAATTGCTTGGCTTGGCCGGAGCGCATTAAAAATAAAGTGACAAGCCTGAACTTTTTGGCACTTGGCAGTCTGAGTTTCGGCGCGCCGGAGCCGGAACGTTATCCATGCTTGGGGCTTGCTGTCGCAGCTATGCGCAGCGGTGGAACGGCACCTGCCGCCCTTAATGCCGCTAACGAAGTGGCGGTGGCGGAGTTTCTCGCTGAGCGCATTGGTTTCCTGCAAATTGCAGAAACTGTCGACCGAGTTATGCAGGCGTGGGAAGGATGGGAGCCGCGTGATCTGGGTTGCGTGATCCATGCGGATGAGCGCGCACGCGCTATGGCTGTTGAGGCGTTGACCAAACGCCGGCGGACGGCATTGTGAAAGTGATTAGGTGACATACCCTATGGATCTGCTGCAAACCATATTCGGCTTCTTGGTCGCATTATTTATCTTGGTAAGCGTCCATGAATTCGGCCATTTTTACGTGGCGCGGCTTTGTGGTGTTAAAGTCTTGCGCTTTTGTATCGGTTTGGGAACGCCGGTGTGGTCGTTCCGCGACCGCAAGGGCACAGAGTTTGGATTGGCGCCGATTCCCCTTGGGGGATACGTGAAAATGCTGGATGAGCGCGAGGTCGAAGTGCCAGCGGAGGAGCGTCATCTGAGCTATAACGGCAAATCTGTCTGGCAGCGGATTGCTATCCTCAGCGCGGGCCCACTGGCCAACTTTATTCTCGCTGCCTTAATCTTTTCCTTTTTATTGTTTTCGTCCGGCAGCATCGGCGTAGCACCGGTGGTCGGTGCGGTGGCAAAAGACTCTCTGGCAGAGCAGGCGGGGCTAGAAGTGGGCCAGGAGATAATCGCGATAGACGGCGTACTAACCCCGACCTCACAGGCGGTTATGGAGCGCTTATTTATGCGTTTGGGGGAAACAGGAATCTTGGAGCTGAGAGTCCGCCACCCGCAATCAGATTTGCATTATGACCTGGACATTCCGCTGCAGGACTGGTTGAGCAGCGCGCGCGATCCCGACCCAGCTGCCGGCTTGGGATTCGACTTTTACATCCGCCCCATTGTCTTTGGCGAACCACAGCCTGATATGCCTGCGGAAGCGGCGGGACTGACATCGGGTGACGTGCTGCAGGCGTTGAATGGAGAAAAGATCCAGAGGCGCGATGCGGTCATTCAATATATTCGAAAATCCGCCGGCATGCCCATCGAGATCACGGTACTGCGAGACGGGGTCGAGCATAAGCTGACGGTGACGCCGGAGTTAACAACACTGGAAGACGGCGCGAGTGTCGGCCAAATCGGCGTGGCCCTTGGCTATGGACCCTGGCCGGACAACCTAATCCGTCAGGAGAGCCACAGCGCCTTCGCGGCGGCGGGGCTCGGCTTGCAAAGGACGGCGGATACCTCGAAATTTGTCCTGGTATCCATGAAAAAACTGGTGGTCGGAGAAATTTCCACGAAAAACTTGAGCGGCCCTATTGGCATTGCTAAAGTGGCGGGCGATCACGCTAGGGCAGGTTTGGTGTACTTTGTTGAATTTCTTGCGATTCTCAGCGTTTACCTGGGAGTTCTGAACCTGCTGCCCATCCCCGTTTTGGACGGCGGACATATTCTCTATTCCATCGTTGAAGCCATCAAAGGAAGCCCGCTTTCGGAGCGAGTCCAGATGTTTGGTTATAGTCTCGGACTGGTAATTCTCGCCGGCGTGATGGTAATGGCTTTCTATAACGATTTATTACGGCTGTAGGTTTGCCGTATTGGGGCGGCGGTCTGCGCTTTAACAATAAATTCTCAATCAAAAGAACTCATTAGTCTGTGAAATATCTTGCCAATTTTAAGAAAAAGTCGTGTTTGATCGCACTGGCCATCAGTTTGGCCAGTCAAGTTCAGGCAAACAGTTTTCGCATCGACGATATTAGGGTTGAAGGGCTGCAACGCGTGTCCGCGAGCCCGGTTTTTGCGGCGCTGCCTATCGCCTCAGGTGATTTTGCTGATCCCGAATCTATTCGTACCGCCGTTCGTGCGCTCTTCTCCACTGGCTTTTTTGATGATATTCAGGTGCTTCACGACGGCAATGTCGTGATCTTCAAAGTCAAAGAGCGACCGACGATCAGCGAGATTACGATCGAAGGTAATAAAGCGATCAAAACCGATGCGTTGATGGACGCCATGAGCAAAAACGATTTGGCGGAAGGACAAATTTTTCAGCGCGGCACACTGGATGGCATCTTAAACGAACTCGAGCGCCAATATGTTGCACAGGGTCGTTATTCGGCAGAGGTGACCGCCAATATCGTCGATTTGCCGCATAACCAGGTGAAGGTTGAAGTGCTGGTGGACGAAGGCCAAGTGGCCTCCATTAAGCATATCAACATAGTGGGCAACGAGGTTTTCAGCGACGATGAGCTGCAGAACCTTTTTGAGTTGACGACCAGCGGCTGGCTATCTTGGCTTACCAATGACGATAGATATGCCCGCGAAAAGCTGAAAGGCGATATTGAAAAACTTGAGTCGTATTATCTGGATCGCGGCTATCTGGACTTCAAAGTCGTATCCTCACAGGTTTCGTTAAGCCCCGACCAAAAATCCGTTTATATCACCCTGAATATTCACGAAGGTGACATCTACACCGTTAAGAACATCGATCTTGCGGGCGAGTTGATTGTCTCGGAAGAGCAGATTCGCCGCTTGATACTGCTGCGTGAAAGTGAGACCTTTTCCCAGGTGCTCATGACCTCTACCTCTGAGTACATGACAAACTTGCTGGCAAATGCCGGTTATACCAATGCTGAAGTTAAAGGCATTCCAACTCCCGATGCAGAAGCCAAAACGGTTGACGTAACTTTTTTTGTCAATCCATCGCAGCGCGTATATGTCCGCCGCATTGAATTTCGCGGTAATACCAAAACTCAAGATGAGGTTCTGCGCCGTGAAATGCGCCAAATGGAAGGGGCTTCTGCTTCCAATGCAAGAATTGAACAAGGTAAGGTTCGCCTTGAACGGCTCGGCTTTTTCAGGGAGGTGAATGTTAAAAACAACGAGGTTCCCGGCACTTCTGATTTAATTGATGTGGAATATACGGTTGAGGAGCAGCCCTCTGCGTCTATTAATGCCAGCGTGGGCTATGGCCAGGACATGGGTGTTTTAATTGGCGCGTCGCTGCAGCATAACAACTGGCAGGGAACGGGCAAACAGGTAGGAATTTCGGTCAATCACAGCCCTTATCAAACGCTCTACAACTTCTCTTACGTCGATCCTTATTTCACGCCGGATGGCGTGAGTCGCGGTATTAGTCTTTTCTATAGTGCAAGAGATTACAGCCGAATTAATGTGGCCTCCTACACCACGGACAGCTATGGCATGAATTTTAGTTTCGGTTATCCGATATCGGAAATTCAGCGTCTTAATTATGTTTTTGGTTATACCCATCTCAGTGTGAAAACTGGTGGTTATACGGTGCAAGAAATTCGCCGCACACCTTTTGAAATTAATGTGGATGACTATCCCTATCCTTATGTGCGCCTGGAGGATACCATTGGTTTGCAGTTGCCAACGGATGTGTATGAGGATTTCAGTTTGCCAACGGGTGTTGTTACCCGGGAGATGTTGGCCAGTAGTCCGCCGGGCTTTGTCGATCTCTACGGCGACGAATTTGATACTTTTACCGTCGGCTTAAGCTGGCTGCGCAGTACGCTTAATCGCGGCATTCTCGCGACCCGTGGCAGCAAGCAGACGCTCTCTCTCGACGTGTCCATCCCCGGTAGTGATCTCGAGTATTTTCTCGCGCAGTACGATGGTCAGGTTTTCGTCCCGCTAAGTCAGAGCTTTACCATGCGCTTCCGCACGTCGCTTGGCTATGGCGGCGGTTATGGAGATATGGATCGACTGCCGTTTTTCAAGAATTTTTATTCGGGTGGCTTCGGCTCAGTCAGAGGATTTCGTCGTAGCACGCTCGGACCGAAGGCTTCCGCATCAGGTGAGTATCGTAAGCAGGCGACGGATTACCTAGCCGTTGACAGCAATGGTGACGGCATTAACGATACTTATAATCCAATAGGTGCAGCTTACATATTGTGTGATGAAACGCTCTACGATCAATTGGGACGTGTGCAGTGTAATGAAGACGAGTTGCGGCGCGACTACGGCGCTGTTTATAGCCGCAACCGCTCTTTTGGCGGCAACGTGTTAGTTGAGTTCGGCGCAGATCTTATTTTTCCGCTGCCATTTATCGAAGATCAGCGATCCTTCCAGACCTCGCTCTTTCTCGATGTCGGCAATGTGTTTGATACCGACTGCTCTGAAACCCAAGTTAACTGCACCAGCTTTGATGTGGATGAGCTGCGGGCTTCGGTTGGTATAGGCCTTAACTGGCTGTCGCCAATGGGACCTTTGACATTCAGCCTTGCGAAGACGTTAAGGCAAAAAGAAGGCGACGAGCGCGACCCCTTTCAGTTTTCTCTGGCGGCACCGTTCTAGGTGCTGTCAGCCTTCAGTCTCTGCCTCGTGTACCCATAAATTGAGGCAAGTACTCCATAAAAGCGAGGAGCATCGAACATGAACTTGATGAAAACACTATTAACAGGCGCGTTATTGATGATTGCGAGCACGACTTTCGCTGCTGGTGCAACCAAAGTGGCGGTGCTCGATGTGGAAGCGCTGGTCCTCTCTTCTGAGGTGGGCAAAAGCGGCATGGATCAGCTGAAAAAAAATGCGGAGTATTCCGCCCTGAGTACCAAGCTCGACAATCTCGAAGCAGAAATGAAAACTCTGGATGAGCAAGGCAAAACCCAAGGCCTTACGTGGGGTGAAGATAAAAAGAAAGAGCATGTGGAGAAGCTAACCAATCTTTCTGGGGAGCACCGCGAGATCATGGGTAAAATGGGGCGCGGACAGGAAATGGTGTATATGCAATTGCTCAATGCAATGCAGCCTGCGATTTCTCAAGCACTTACTGCCGTTATGGCCGCAGAAGGCATAGACTTAGTTCTCGATAGTAAGGCTGCGGTCCATCGTATTGGCAACGCTGATATTACACCTATGGTGTTGGATCGCCTGAACAAGCTAAACGCGGACGCTATGGCCAATGCGCAAAAATCCAACCAGGGAAAGGACGCAAAGAACAAGAAAAACTGATGTGAATTCCCACTCTTAATTGGGTATCAGAGAGTTTTTCGACAGGTCCCTCACCGGGCCTTTTTTGCACAGATCACTGCGTAAACGCACAGAAAGTGGTGTTAAATGAACACGGGTTTCAATTTAAAACAGCTCGCGGAATACCTCCAAGCGGATTGGAGCGGTGATCCTGATGTATTTGTCAGTGGAATTGCCAATCTGGTGCGCGCCGAGCCTCACCACTTGTCCTTTCTGAGCAAAAAGCAATTTGCGGCTTATTTAAATAGCACACGAGCTGGCATCGTCATTGTGAAAGAGGGTATGGAGACCCCCGAGGGTTTGAATGTACTGCGTGTTCCCGATCCTTATTCGGCATACGCGACAGTATCGCGATTGTTCTGTCAGCGCCCGCCACAGTCCCAGGGTATTCATCCCTCAGCGTGGGTGGATCCGACTGCGATTATCGCGCCAACGGCTTCCATTGGGCCGGGCTGCAGCATCGCCGAAAATGTGGAAATTGGCGAGAACACCGAAATTCTATCGGGTGCGGTGATTGGTGCTGGCAGTCGGCTGGGGGCGAATTGCATAATATACCCCAACGTAGTGATTTATCACGGCGTCGTATTGGGCGATCGAGTGACGATACACGCGAGCACGGTGATTGGGGCCGATGGCTTTGGTTTTGCCAGAAAGGATGCAAAGTGGATCAAAATTTATCAGCTCGGCGGTGTGCGCATTGGCAATGATGTTGAAATTGGCGCCAGCACCACTATTGATCGCGGAGCAATAGACGACACTCTCATCGCTGATGGCGTCATCATTGACAACCAGGTACATGTTGCTCACAACTGCGTCATAGGGCAGGGTACGGCAATTGCGGGGTGTACTGGAATTGCAGGAAGCACTGAGATCGGAGCAAATTGTACTTTTGGTGGTTTTGCGGCAATAAGTGGGCACCTAAAAATTGCCGATAATGTTCACTTTAATGGCAGTACGGTGGTTACTCGATCAATTTCCGAGCCCGGTGTTTATTCCTCGGGAACGGTTGTTCAGGAGGTTCACACGTGGCGTAAAAATGCCGTTCGGTTCGGTCAGTTGGACCAATGGGTTGAAAGAATCAAGAAACTGGAAAAAGCCGTCACGACCCAGCTCGACGGGTCTGTTGAAAAAAAATAATTGGCAAGTTTCGATAGCTAACGCACTTATATCTCCATCAGCTGTGAGTGCGGCAATACATTTTTCTTTGGGGTTAGTCGTATGATGGATGTCAATGAAATTCGGCGTTACTTGCCACATCGTTATCCGTTTCTTTTGCTTGATCGGGTCGTCGATTTGAAGGAAGGCGAATCCATCGTCGCCTATAAAAATATTACGGTCAATGAAGGGGTGTTTAACGGACACTTTCCCAATTATCCTGTATTTCCAGGTGTCATGATTCTAGAGTCTATGGCGCAGGCGTGTGGCGTTTTGGGCTTCAAGACAATGAATAAAACGCCAGATGACGGTTCAGTTTATCTCTATGCCGGCATTGATGATGCGCGCTTTAAAAAAACGGTAGTTCCAGGCGATCAGCTGTATATAGAAGCGAGCATCCTTTCAGAAAAAAGAGGTATCTGGAAGTTTGCTTGTGTGGCTAAAGTCGATGGTCAGCTGGCTGCTAGCGCAACAATTTTATGTGCGGATCGCAAAGTATCCTGAGGGGTTACGCACTTCTATGACTACAGGTGCCATCGATTCACGTGCAGTTGTCCATCCCACCGCAAAGCTTGCCCCAGGTGTTTCCGTTGGGCCGTTTTCGGTTATAGGGGCAGATGTTGAAATCGGCGAAGGCACGTCCGTCGAATCCCATGTTGTTATCAAGGGCCCGACACGTATAGGCCGGCACAATAAAATCTACCAGTTCAGTACTTTGGGAGAGGCGACTCCGGACCTGAAATATAAGGGAGAGCCGACAACGCTGACGATTGGTGATCACAACATTATTCGTGAAGGCGTCACCATCCACCGAGGCACCGTACAAGATCGCGGTGATACCTTGATCGGTGACCACAACCTACTTATGGCGTATGTCCACGTGGGGCACGACAGTGTGATCGGCAATCACTGCATTCTGGTGAATAATTCCGCATTGGCCGGGCATGTCGTTATCGGAGACTGGGCAATTTTGAGCGGCTACACACTGGTTCATCAGTTTTGCCGCATCGGCGCTCACAGTTTTACCGGTATGGGAACCGCAGTCGGGAAAGATATCCCTGCTTTTATGATGGTCGTTGGCTCCCCGGCTACCCCGCGCAATGTCAACGTCGAGGGGTTGAAGCGACGCGGCTTCACTAAGGACGATATTTCTGCTTTAACTCAAGCCTACAAAACGCTCTACCGCCGGGGGCTGACCGTCGACGAAGCTTTGGCGGAATTGCGTCAACGGGCAAACGACAATCCCCACATACAAACGCTGATCGACTCGATTACTGCATCGTCTCGCGGAATCGTGCGTTGATACCCTGGTTATGCAGCAGCAACCTCCTTTGATTATTGGCATAGTGGTTGGCGAAGCCTCTGGAGACATGTTGGGGGCGGGTTTGATGCGCGCTCTGAAGAAACATTTTCCCAGTGCCGTTTTCCAGGGCATCGGCGGTCCTAAAATGCTGGCCGAAGGTTTTGATTCGCTGTTTCCCCAGGATCGGCTTGCCGTGATGGGGTTGGTAGAGCCGCTGGCGCGGCTACCTGAGTTATTGAGAATACGTCGCTGTTTGCGCCAGCACTTCCTAGCCCAGCCTCCGGATGTCTTTATCGGCATAGACTCACCTGACTTCAACCTCGACCTCGAGTTGTCGCTGCGTAAACAAGGCATTAAAACGGTACATTACGTCAGCCCATCGGTTTGGGCGTGGCGTCAGGGGCGCATTAAGAAGATCGCCAAAGCGGTCGACTTGATGCTGACCTTATTGCCGTTTGAAGCGGATTTCTATCGAAAAAACGACGTGCCGGTGGCCTACGTGGGCCATCCATTGGCGGATGAAATTCCGTTGCAGCCGAACCCTCTGGCGGCACGCAGTGCCTTACAGCTCGGGGAGATTGCGCAGGGCAAGCACGTTGTCGCTCTGATGCCAGGGAGCAGATCCGGTGAAGTATCCCGCATGGGACCATTGTTTTGGCAGGTCGCCGACTATTGCGCAGCCAAACAAAAAAACCTGCTGTTTTTAGTGCCCTCTGCCAGTGCTTCCCGGCATCGGCAGCTGGAGGAGCAATTGCGGGAGCTGTCAGCGGATTTGCCCATCCGCTTAGTGGAAGGGCAGTCGCATCAAGTTATGGAGGCTGCCGATGTGGTGGTAATGGCCTCAGGTACCACTACGCTGGAAGCTATGCTGCTAAAGCGTCCGATGATCATCGCTTACAAAGTCGCCGCACTGACCTATGCACTCCTCTCCCGACTCGTCAAAGTAAAATTTATTGGTCTGCCCAATCTATTGGCGAATCAAGCGGTCGTTCCAGAGTTTATTCAAGAGCGCGCAACGCCAGTGGCGATTGGTGATGCGCTGCTGAATTACCTGAACAATCCGACGACCACCGCAAAGCTGATGGGAACCTTTGAAGAGCTTCACCTGCAGTTGCGACAAAATTCGGACGAGCAGGCGGCGCGTGCCATAGTGCAGCTTATTCGTGGAGAGCAGGGCGCATGAGTATTCGGATAATGGCGGGTGTGGATGAAGTCGGGCGCGGACCTTTGGCCGGTGACGTAGTGGCTGCTGCTGTGATTCTCGACGACCAACGCCCCATCTTCGGTCTGGCCGATTCAAAAAAGTTGTCAGAGAAAAAGCGCGAGTATCTATTCGAGGAAATTCAAGAAAAAGCCGTGGCTTTTTGTATTGCTCGCGCCAGTGTCGATGAAATCGATCAGTTTAATATACTGCAGGCGAGTTTGTTGGCAATGAAGCGTGCAGTGGAGGGGTTACAGGTTGAGCCGCACCACGTTCTGGTCGATGGCAATCGCCTGCCTCAGTGGCACTATTCCAGCGAAGCGGTGGTGCAGGGGGACATGTCGGTTGCGGCGATCAGCGCTGCTTCGATTCTCGCTAAGGTAACCCGCGACCGCGAGATGTGCGCTTTGGATGATGTGTATCCCGGTTACGGTTTTGCTCTCCATAAAGGCTACCCCACTAAGCTTCATCTCACGGCATTGCAATCGCTGGGGCCAACGCCTATTCACCGTCGCGGTTACGCTCCGGTGCGCGACGTGATCGCCCAGATATCGCTTTTCTGAATACGTCGTCGAATTCCTGCTTCTATCTGTATGTGCACAATCGACTGGCCCCCTCACGTCAAATAATCGTCATTTCTCGCTAAAAGTTTGACCTGCATCTCATTTTATCGGCTATACCTTAAGTAGCTCCTTCAGTATTTGCTCTTGAAGGTGATTTTTTTCATCGGTAGAGCGGATTTGTTGTGCAACGATCAGCTGTATCACAGATAAGAGCTTGTTAGGCGGCCGAGTGAGCATTGTTAAGCCAAAGAATACAACCCCCGTTTGGTGGAACCCTTGGTTCAAGTTGTACCGGGAATGGTTGCAGCAACTCCTGATACCCAGAGAAGAGTCTGTTATGCGCCGTTTTATTCGACACCCATCCGATATGCCCATCGATTTTCAAGTCAACGAACATGAGCCACCGGTTGCGCACCAGGTTCGCGATGTGAGCTTGGGCGGCCTCTGCTTCACCGCTGATCGTCCCATGCAGCGCGGTTCGCATATTCGCATTCATATTCCTATAGCTTCGGGCGCGCCTGAAGGCACTACTGAAGAACAAGAGTCTTTTGAAGCGGATGGAATCGTCGCTTGGTGTCGCGAGGAGGGAAGCAAGTATGCGGTGGGTGTTCAGTTTGCTGACCAATCCACTCACTTTGGCGTGCGGATGGTGGAGCAGATTTGTCATATCGAACACTATCGCTATGACGTCTATCAGGCGCAGGGAAGAGTGCTGACCAGCGAAGAGGCGGCGCGCGAGTGGGTAGAGCGCTACGCGGCGGAGTTTCCCCAATAAGGATTGCTGCAAAAACGAATGCGTTGCCAATGAGCGCTGGGATCCCAGCGCTCATTCCCAAACCTCTCTCAATCACGCCACTAGCAATCGGTCATAGCGACGGCTGAGCAGATCATAAAACTGCTCGCGCAACATTAGGATCGACGTTTTTAAATCGGCAATTTCCTGCTCGGTAATGTCTTGGCGGCCGACGTAAACCTGCTTGCGGAATAATGCGATTCTCGCCCCGTACAGCCGCAGAGTTTTCTCCATGGTTTTTTCGCCGAGCATTAGAAGTTTGGCTTCTGCGTCCGCTAGCTTACGGAACTCTGTCACCAACTCCATATTGACTTTTTCCAGTTCTGCTCGCCTTGCCGCAGGCCAATTCTTACCGAATTTGGTTGACTCAATGACCAGCGCTGAATAGCGGGCAAAGCAGTGATTGACATTACCCACTGCAGCGGAGATCTCTTCCAATAGCGCGAGACGCCGGTTGGCAAAGTTCGCTGTATTGGATTCGAGGCTCTGCTTGCGTTGATAAAACCAAAGAGTGGCAAGTACTATGGCGCCGCCCAAGCCCACTTTTAATGCGGTGTCCAGCAGTGGCCAGATGTCTGCGAAACTCATAAAGCCCGTCTCCTCTCCAGTCAAAAAAATGACGTTTATTGGGGTCTGGAGTAGACGGAGCAAAAAGCAAACCAGAAGTTGCCTAACCCCCGGCCATCTTAACTTTAAAACCCTTCTTTTCCAGGAAAGGCTTAAGCCTTTCCCGCTGTTCGCCTTGAATTTCGATCACCCCATCTTTGACTGTACCGCCGGTTCCACAAAGCTGCTTGAGCTCCTTGGCCAGGCTTTTAAGCGCGCCGGCGTCGAGTGGCAAGCCGGTAATCAAGGTAACGCCTTTGCCGTTTCGGCCTTTGGATTCACGTTGCAGGCGCACCACGGAATCCGGCCCCCGGGTGGGGGCCGCCACAGGCGTTTTATCCGAATGTTTAACGCGTCCGGTTTCCGTTGAATAAACAAGGCGGGAGGTGTCCTTCATAGGCGTAACTCCGATTTCGAGTAGAGAGAGAACATTGCGCGAGTATAACCGAGTGTCACTCGGCCAGCGCCTGCCTCAAGTGGTGGAATGGATGTTGTCGCAAAATTGTTCACATCTTCGATGTATGTCGCTTCGCCAAATGATTGATCTTATATGATTGATGGGTGGTATTTTTGTGACTCAAAAAGTGGTCGCTTCTTCTGTAAGTCCGGGAAATTAAAAGAAAAAATTTTGTTTAGGGGATTCTGTAAAAAAGTTTGCGCTTGTGGCAGCTTAGCTATACTGAAGGAGATTTCGTGTATTGCGACGACAAGCTGACGGGCGAATTTATGTCGTGTGCATACAAGCACTTGGTGTCGACGGCATGAATGCCGTTATCTTCAGCTCCGCAGGCGGCCACCGCTATAACAACATCTGCAGCAGCAGGGTAACTCTTGCGTGACAAAGCGAATTAATCCGATTCAGTCGGCCTTAGCCGACGCCAGTCTCAACACTTATCAGAGCAATCGTGCCCTTAACGCATTATTGGATTCCATGCGAGAAATCGTTTTGTACTTCGACCAGTGGGGCGTGATTCGCCACACTAATGCCCGCGCGCTTGAGAGGTGGGGAAGCGGCCCCTTAGTGGGCAAAACGTTTGTTGAGGCTGCACCGTTTTGGGATGATCCTGCGGAGCGGCAGCGGGAAATTATGCAGGTATTCCGTACCCGCCGCTCATGTCTGGAATCCCGCGAGCGCGCTTTGGAAGCCGATGGCGACTCTTGGTTTCAGGTCGATAAAATTCCCACTACTGGTGAGTGCAGCGAGGTGGACGGCGTCATGCTGGTGCTTCGCGATATCACCCAGACGGTCCGACGCGAGCTGGCAATCAATGAAAGCGAAGCGCGGTATCGCGCTTACATAGCCAACAGCTCCGATGCCATCTGGCGCTACGACATTTGTCCTCCCATCGATACCCGCTTGTTGCTTGAGCAACAGTTGGAGCTGGTGCTCAAGCGAGCGGTTTTAGCGGAATGCAATGAAAAGCTGGTGAAGCTTTACGGCGCGGCCAGTGCCTCCGAGCTGATGGGTTTGCCCATCTACCATAATGGTTCGCCCAATATTCGAGTGGATATTGCCGAATTTATTCGCAACGGCTATCGCTTGGAAGATCGAGAGTATGAGCGGCTCGACAACAATGGCCACAGTATGTCCCTGCAAAGTGGCGCTATGGGCATAGTTGAGAATGGCTTCCTAACTCGGATTTGGGGAACCACGCGGGATATCACCGAAAAGCGTCGCTACCTAGCGCGCATGGAATATCTTGCTAACCACGATGTTCTCACCAGTCTGCCTAATCGCGGCGTTCTTTATCGCACGATTAACAAGGCACTGAAGGAGCGCGATGAGACGCAAAAAATGGCCTTGCTGTTGATCGATCTCGATCGCTTCAAGGAAATCAACGATACCCTCGGGCACTTGGCGGGAGATAAAGTACTCAAGCAGTTGGGGCGGCGGCTGCAGGAAATGCTGAGGGAGACCAAAGGTCTGGTCGCTCGTCTGGGTGGCGATGAGTTTGCGATTTTTCTTCCCTATTTACGCAATGCGCAGCATGCAGCCGTTTTAGCCCACAAAATCCTCGATAGCATTTCGTTGGTGTTTGAAGTGGAAGGGCTGCGTACCGAGATCAGTGCCAGCATCGGAGTGGCGATCTGTCCAGATCAGGCGCGCGATGTCAGCACCTTGATGCGCTTCGCGGATGTCGCCATGTACCGCGCGAAAACCTGTTTGCAGGGCGTCGCCATTTACGACTCTGCACTGGACCCCCATTCCCCGAAACGCCTTGAATTAATGGGTGCACTGGGGCGCGCGATTCGGGAGAATCAGCTGATATTACACTTCCAGCCGAAGATCCAACTCAGTTCTAATCGCGTTTACGGTTTTGAAGCCCTGCTGCGCTGGAACCATCCCGAATTGGGCTTTATCCCTCCCAACGATTTTATTCCGATTGCGGAACATTCGAATCTCATTTATCCGATGACACTTTGGGTTCTGGAGAATGGCATTCGCCACTGCAAGCATTGGTTGCAGCAAGGTTTTCAAGTCAGCATGGCGATGAATCTTTCTGCGCGAAACTTAATGGATGATCGCATAGTGCTCGATCTCAAGCGCTTGCTGCGAGAATATGATGTGCCGGGTTATCTAGTGGAATTGGAAATCACCGAAAGCACGATTATGGCCGATCCCGGAAGGGCCGAGGCGGCGCTTGCGCGAATCAATCGTTTAGGTGTGCAGCTATCGGTCGATGATTTTGGTACGGGTTATTCTTCCTTGGCGTATTTAAAGCGCCTGCCCGTGCAAACCCTCAAAATCGACTCGTCATTCGTGCGCTCTATGCTGCATGACGAGCAGGATGAAATCATTGTCAACTCCACTATTCATTTAGCTCACAATTTGGGCTTGCGCGTGGTAGCGGAAGGTGTGGAAACCTCGGCGGTTTATCAAAAGTTAGTGGATTTAGGTTGCGACGAAGCTCAGGGGTTTTATATGGGGAGGCCTCTGCCCGCTTCGGAGGCGGAGCGTTGGTTGAAGGAGTCCCGCTGGGGGCTTTGCGCCCCTTAAATTATGCACGCGTAAATTAATTGAGGCGGCTACTTTCGCGAATTTTGCGGATATCGAGGAGGCGCTGATCGATTCGCGCGCGGGCCTGGAAATCCTGTTCGTCCAGCAGACGTAGCGCGTTACGCAGTTGGATTTCGGCCTTGTCATACAGCCCCATCAGCAAAAAATACTCCGCTCGCGCTTTGTGTACATCGAGGATATGCCCCGCCAAACCGTGCACTTCCGCCAGCAAATACCACACATAAGCGTTGTTGGGGTGACGCTTAGCGTGCTTAATCAGTAGTGCCTCGCACTCAGCATAACGTCCTGCTTCCATAAGAATTTCCGCAAGTCGTACGTTCAGAGGATGATTGCGTGGCTGTCGGGCCAGCGCTTCATTAAGAATTTTAGCGGCTCGATCCCAATCCTGCTCCTTGGCGGCTATATCCGCTTCTACCGTAGCAATCATAACGGCGTGCTTAGTCAACGCTTTAAGACCGGGCAGCGCAGCGCGAGCGCCTTCTGTATCGCCATTGCGAGTTCGCGCGAGCACTAGCCCGTAGTGCGCCATAAGCGGCGACATGGTTTGATAGCGATCGATCTCCTCCTCAAAACGCTTTGTCGCACGCGCCGCGCTCGTTTCATATTGCAACATCACACGGGTGCGAATCATCTGATACTCCTCGTCCGCTTCTACCGGCTTTCGCGGATATTTTTGCGCGCGGCTGGCGGAGTCGGCGATACGGCTTTCGGTGATCGGGTGGGTGAGCAAAAACTCCGGCACCTTAGTACGGTAGCGGGTGGCTTTTAGCATCTGCTCAAACATACCGGTCATAGCGTGGGGATCGAAGCCGGCTTGCGTCAGAGTCTGCATGCCGATACGGTCGGCTTCAATTTCCATTTCGCGGCTAAAACGTAAGGATGAATCTATAGCGGCGGCCTGAATGGCGGGAATGGCCGCAATGCCGACATCCGTATTGCCCGCCGCCGCCACCAAGATGCTGGCAAGCAGAGCCGCGAGACTGACAGTGGAGCTGGCCTTTTGTTGCTGCAATCGGCGGGCATAGTGGCGCTGACTCAGGTGCGCAAGCTCGTGTGCGAGGATAGAGGCGAGCTGATGTTCATTTTGGGCGGTGAGGAAAGTGCCGGTGTTCACGCCGACAATGCCACCGGGCGCGGCAAACGCGTTTAGAGTAGGGCTGTCGAGCACGATCAGCTCAAGGCGCTTGTCCTGCAGCTCGCTGTGAGCGGTAACTTTTTGCAGCAGCTCGGCCAGATAAGCTTCAATAAAGGGATCTCGGGAGGTCGGCAGGCTGGCGCGATATGCGCGTATCAAATCTTGGCCGAGCGCATACTCTTCGGCAGGGGAGATAAGGCCCGCGCTGTTTTCTCCGAGCGAGGGAAGCTGCAATTCACCTGTGGTACTGAACGCCTTGAACGAGGTGACACTCAAGCCGAAAAGCAAGATCGCGTAGAATATGAGGTGTCGCCTAACCACAATACCTTTAACCTTTTATTGAAACCTTCAGGACATGGCCCCGGTGAGTGCTCTTTCCTGGAGAGCTATACTGTGCTCGCTCCAACAGCGGCGCTCTAATGTAGCCAGCTACCGCTCCTATGAACAGGGATGAAGTACAATTTAGCGTCCCGGCAGTCCTAGAAAGCGTGTTGTTTCAGACCCTCCCACCATAAAGAGATTCCATGACATCCGATAGAGAATATCCAGATTCGGCCATTTCCGCCCCCGCGACGGCGCAGGTGGATGCGACCGGATTGCGCTGCCCGCTGCCTTTACTCAAAGCGAAGCAGGCGCTCAACCAGTTACAGCCAGGCGAAGTGCTGCGAGTAATCGCTACTGACGGTGGCTCTGTGCGCGATTTTCACGCGTTCGCTGACCTTAGTGGTCATAGCATCATTCACTTTGCGGAACGCGAGGGGATCTTCGAGTACCTACTCAAGAAGCAATGAGTTGGGAGATGAGTGATGTATTGGGGTGGCTCAGCGAATAACATCGGACTGGCAGTAGCCTAGCCGCGCGCAACTTAGTTATTGTTCTCAGCAGCATTTTGTCCGTGGACGCTAGCACAGCTCCAGCCCTTGCGGCTGCTGTGGTGCAGCAAAATGATCGAGTAGATAATTGGATATGACCTGTGTAAAATCGGTCCCCCGTAGCGGGTCGCAGAGTCAGTCTCAGCCTCGCGACGAAGATTTGCTCCAACCCTGTACGTGTAAAAAACAATATCAAGGCGAAACCTTTCTTTCCGCCAATCACCTGTGTTGCTCTGAACACATTACTTTCGTAATGAGGGAATTGTTTGTTTATCAGGACGACCCTTTGTTCTGAGGCGCAGTTTGTTGTGCGCGATTTGAGGTCAGCGCCGCCTAAGGCTCCGACGAATGATCGGGGTATACAGTTTGTTGATGATGCGCGAAACCCGCGCAACGGATGAGGAGACTTGAATGCTCGAGGAAATTGATGCTCTCGAAACCCGAGAGTGGCTAGATGCTCTTGAATCAGTAATTCGACACAATGGTTCAGAGCGGGCCGCGTATTTGCTGGCACAACTGGCGAATGCGGCGACCCAGTCCGGTATAAAACTGCCTTCCGCCATTACCACGCCCTACCGCAATACCATCCCTCCCGGTGAGCAAAAACCACTACCCGGCGACGCCAAGCTGGAGCAGCGAATCCGCGCCTTGACGCGCTGGAACGCTCTGGCAATGGTGATGCGTGCCAATGACAACGACGAAGGTCTCGGCGGGCACATCTCCACCTTTTCCTCCGCAGCCACTCTATACGATGTGGGCTACAACCACTTTTTCCGTGGTAATGATGGTGATCAGATGGGCGACCTGGTTTATTTCCAGGGTCATAGCTCGCCTGGCATGTACGCGCGTTCGTTTCTCGAAGGGCGCTTGAGCGAGGAGCAACTCGATAATTTTCGGCGCGAAGTAGATGGCAAAGGCCTATCGTCTTACCCTCATCCCTGGCTTATGCCGGACTACTGGCAATTTCCCACGGTTTCTATGGGCTTGGGGCCAATCATGGCCATCTATCAAGCGCGGGTGATGCGCTATCTGTCGGCGCGAGGTTTATCCGAAGAGGGCGACCGCAAGGTATGGGCATTCCTCGGTGATGGCGAGTGCGACGAGCCGGAGTCTTTGGGCGCGATTTCGTTGGCGGGGCGCGACAAGCTCGACAATCTAATTTTCGTAATCAACTGTAACCTCCAGCGCCTGGATGGCCCAGTGCGGGGCAACGGTAAAATTGTCCAAGAGCTAGAAAGTATCTTCCACGGTGCCGGCTGGAACGTTATCAAAGTCCTGTGGGGCTCCCGCTGGGACAGCCTGCTCGAAAAAGATAAAACCGGCACGCTGCAGAAGCGTATGGATGAAGTGCTCGACGGCGAAATGCAAAACTATAAGGCTCACGGCGGCGCTTACGCACGCGAACACTTCTTCGGCAAATATCCGGAGCTGCTCGAGCTGGTCAAAGATATGACCGACGAGGAAATTTTTGCCTTGCGCCGCGGTGGCCACGATTCAGAAAAAGTTTATGCCGCCTACGCCGCTGCGGTAGCTCATAAGGGGCAGCCGACCGTAATTCTGGCGCAAACAGTAAAGGGCTATGCACTGGGTGCCGCCGGCGAATCGGCGAACGTTGCGCACTCCATTAAAAAGCTCGATCTCGACAGCCTCAAAGCCTTCCGCGATCGCTTTGAAATCCCCGTCAGCGATGAGGAGCTCAAGAAGGTTCCCTACTATCGTCCGGAGCCAGATTCGCCAGAGATGGTCTATCTGCATCAGCGGCGAGCGGCCCTGAACGGTTACATCCCCTCGCGCGTTTCTGACTTTGAGCCATTGCAAATTCCCAGTCTCGATACCTTTAAAGCGCTGCTGAAGTCGTCTGGTGAGCGCGAGATTTCCACGACTATGGCATTCGTGCGTTTTCTTTCAACACTGGTGAAAGATAAAAATATCGGCGAGAAAATTGTGCCGATTGTGCCTGATGAAGCTCGTACTTTCGGTATGGAAGGGATGTTCCGCCAGTTGGGTATATATTCACCAGTAGGACAAAAATATACCCCGCATGATGCCAACCAAATCATGTTCTACAAGGAAGATAAAAAAGGACAAATTCTGGAAGAAGGCATTAACGAAGCCGGTGCCATGTCCGCATGGATCAACTGTGCGACCGCTTATAGCACCTACAAAGTGCCTTTGATGCCGTTCTATATCTATTACTCCATGTTCGGCTTCCAGCGCGTTGGCGACTTGGCATGGTTGGCGGGCGATATACAGGCGCGCGGTTTCCTTATCGGCGCTACGGCCGGTCGCACCACACTGAACGGTGAAGGTCTGCAGCACCAAGATGGTCACAGCCATATTTTGGCCAATACCATTCCCAATTGCCGCACGTATGACCCGGCATATTCTTATGAGTTGGCGGTCATCATTCAGGATGGCTTAAAACGTATGTACGTAGACAAGGAAAATTGTTTTTACTACATCACGACTATGAACGAAAACTACGTCCACCCGGACATGCCGGAAGGCGCGGAAGAGGGCATAGTGCGCGGCATCTACAAATTGGTTGAAGGGAAAAAGAAAGCTAAGAAAAAGGTTCAGCTCCTCGGTGCTGGCACCATTTTGCGCGAAGTGGAGGCAGCGGCTCAGCTGCTGCGTGACAACCACGGGGTGGAATCGGACATTTGGAGTCTTACCAGCATCAATGAGTTGACGCGTGACGGCCACCGCACTGAGCGTTGGAACCTTTTGCATCCAGACCAGCCCGCGAAAAAAGCCTATATAACCGAGCAGCTTGAGGGGCAGGACGGGCCTTTTGTCGTGTCCACTGACTACATGAAGAATTTCAGCGAGCAGTTGCGACCCTATATTCCCGGTCGCTACTACGTGCTCGGCGCCGACGGCTTTGGCCGCAGTGACACACGCTCGAAATTGCGCCATTTCTTTGAGGTTAACCGCTACTTTGTGACGGTCGCCGCGCTGAAAGCGCTCGCCGATGAGGGCAAGGTCCCTGTTTCCGAAGTGGTCGATGCCATAAAGAAATACGGCATCGATCCCGATAAAGCCGATCCTATGACCGTCTAAGAAGGAGTGCTCAGAAGTGGCTATAGAAACCATTAAGGTTCCCGACATCGGCGGCGCGGAAAGCGTTGATGTAATTGAAGTGTGTGTCGCTGTCGGCGACACCGTAAAAGCGGAAGACTCTTTGATAGTGTTGGAGTCTGACAAGGCATCCATGGACATACCTTCGCCAAAATCCGGCAAGGTCGTCAAAATTTTGCTCAAGGAAGGCGATCAAGTTTCCGAGGGTGCTGCCATTATCGAGATTGAAACCGACGCCAAAGAGGAGGCTTCGCCAGCGGAGCCCGCTTCTGCTCCGGCGCCGAGTGAGCCTGCTTCTTCGGCCGCTCCGACTGGGGCGGGAGAGGGTAGCGAAACAACAGTAGAAGTGCCGGACATTGGCGGCGCCGAAAACGTCGATGTGATCGAAGTATGTGTGCAGCCAGGGCAAGACGTCCAGGAGGGCGACTCCCTGATAGTGCTGGAAAGCGACAAGGCGTCCATGGAAGTACCGGCGCCTGCATCAGGTAAGGTTGTCAGTGTCTCCATCAAAGAAGGAGATAAAGTTTCTGCGGGCAGCCCGATTCTCGTGCTCAGCACCCAAGCAGCGCCAGCGGCGGCTTCGACACCTGCTGCCTCCGCGGAGCCCGCTCCATCGGCTGCTCAGTCATCCACCATGGATCTTGTGGTGCCCGATATCGGCGGCGCTGAAGGTGTGGACGTGATTGAAGTTAGCGTGGCGGTCGGCGCGGATATTCAAGAGGGCGATTCGCTGATAGTGCTGGAGAGCGACAAGGCATCAATGGAAGTGCCTGCCCCGGCCGCTGGTAAGGTGGTCGAGCTGACGATTAAAGAGGGTGACAAGGTGTCCATGGGTACTGTTATCGGCAAATTGCAGGTAGCAGGCGCATCTCAGTCAGCAGCGGAGCCAAAGGCGCAAGCACCTGCTTCTGCCAAATCGGCCTCTGCCACATCTGCTCCTGCCCAAGAAGCAACCTCCGCTCCGGTGGCGCAAGCAGCCGCATCCACGGCGAAGTCCGACGCTTCGGTATACGCAGGGCCGGCGGTACGCAAGTTGGCGCGACAGCTTGGTGTGGAATTGAGCGAAGTGAAAGCCAGTGGACCGCGCGGCCGTATCACCAAAGATGATGTGCGCAACTTCGTCAAATCCGTAATGGAAAATCGTGGTAAAGGCGCAGCTGCAGCCGTGGGTGGTGGTATACCCGCAATGCCGGAGATTGATTTTTCCCAGTTCGGCCAGGTCGAAATGGTGAAAATGAGTAAAATCAAAAAAATTACGGCGTTTAATATGACGCGTAATTGGCTGAATATTCCTGCAGTCACGCAATTCGACGATGTCGACATTACTGAGCTGGAAAGCTTCCGAAAGTCCATGAAAGACGAAGCGGAAAAGGCGGGTGTTAAGCTTACGCCAGTGCCATTTTTGCTCAAGGCGTGTGCAGCCGCGCTGAAGGCGGAGCCTTCTTTCAACGTGTCCTTGCACGCCGACGGTGAGCATATAGTGCAAAAGCATTACGTTCACATAGGCATGGCCGTGGATACGCCCAATGGACTGGTGGTGCCGGTTATTCGCGATGTCGATAAAAAGGGCCTGTTCGAACTGGCAGCGGAAGCGACAGCCTTAGCCAAGAAGGCGCGCGAAGGTAAATTGCTGCCGAAGGAAATGCAGGGCGGATGTTTCACCATTTCCAGTTTGGGAGCGATTGGCGGTACTGGTTTTACACCGATAGTGAACGCTCCAGAAGTGGGGATTCTCGGCGTGTCACGAGCGGAAATTCGACCTCAGTGGGACGGCAAGGCATTTGTGCCTCGCATGATGCTGCCGCTCTGTTTGTCGTACGATCACCGGGCAATTAACGGTGGTGACGCCGGGCGCTTCCTCACCTATCTGGGCAGCCTCTTGTCCGATGTGCGACGTCTTTTGCTTTAATTGTCTTTTTCTTTAATTAAAGTAAGTCAATGACGCAATAAAAAGCCGGCACTAATGTCGGCTTTTTTTATTTAAGCTCTATACCCATTAGGGTTTTGTTTTTGCCAATTCCAGGCATCGCGAATCATGGTGTCCAGGTCGCGCTCTGCGTGCCATCCGAGCTCTTTTTGGGCCTTGGTTGGGTCTGCATAGCAGGTGGCGATATCTCCGGGCCTGCGCGGCGCAATGCGATAGGATATGGGCTGTTCCGAAATTGCGCGGAATTTTTCAATAATTTCCAATACTGAAACTCCACGGCCGGTGCCGAGATTAAAAATATGCAGACCCGCCGCTGTGCGCTGTTGATGCTCTAAGGCGCGGATGTGGCCGGCGGCCAGGTCCATTACGTGGATGTAGTCGCGCACGCCAGTGCCGTCAGGGGTGTCATAGTCATTACCGAATACATTCACTTGCTCCAGCCGCCCAGTCGCGACCTGCGCAACATACGGCAGCAGGTTGTTGGGGATATCATTCGGATCTTCACCGATTTTTCCCGAAGGGTGCGCGCCAATGGGGTTGAAGTAGCGCAGCAGGGTGATGTTCCAAAAATCCGGTTGCGACTTATGCAGGTCTTGCAGAATCTCTTCCGCCATTAATTTGCTGCGGCCGTAGGGGTTGGTTGCGGAGGTCTTGCTAGATTCCACTATGGGCACTTGCTCTGGGTCGCCGTAGACGGTGGCCGAGGAGCTGAACACTAAACGGGGGCAGCGGTACTCGGCCATAACCTCACATAATTGCAGTGTGCCGGCAACGTTGGTGCGATAGTAGGCCAGTGGTATGCGAGTGGATTCGCCCACCGCTTTGAGTCCGGCAAAATGAATGACAGACTCAATCTTATGCTGCTCAAATAACGACACCAGAGTTGCCCGGCAATTGATATCGCCACGCACAAGTGTGAGATCTTTGCCGCTCAGCTGTTTCACCCGTTCAATAGCTTCTTCGTGGCTGTTGTGAAAGTTATCCAAAATCACAACTTCATAGCCCGCTTCCAGCAGCTGCAGGGCTGTGTGAGAGCCAATATAGCCCGCGCCTCCGGTTACCAATATCGCCATTGTGCTTTCCTGAGTATTTTTGATGAACGCGCAGTTTAATCAAACTTGGCAGTAGGTCCAATGCCGTTTATTTGTGAAGAGATTAAGGGGCAGGGGGGTGAAATTAATCGCCAGGTGCGACCGGGGATTGGGCAATAAAAAAGCCCCGATTTTTCAATCGGGGCTTTTTTGTTTGGCTCCGCCTGCTGGGCTCGAACCAGCGACCCAATGATTAACAGTCATTTGC
>CAYZVN010000008.1:0-12970 GCA_964482025.1 uncultured Saccharophagus sp.
TCGAACTTATGAGTGTCTCGCGCCAAAGTTTCCAGGTCGCCTATGCCATACAGGCTGACACCGGCGTTGAATACTTGGCGGTCGGTGAGTGCGGCGAGCACGCTGTAACCCCCGGCGCTGCTGCCGCGAATAATACGCTGTTGCGGGTGCACCCAACCTTGCGCGGTGGCATATTCGGCGGCGGCACATAAATCCTCCACATCCACCACTCCCCATTGGCCATCCAGGGCGTCTCGGTAGGGCCGACCGAAGCCGGTACTGCCGCGATAATTCACATCGAAAACAGCGAAGCCGCGCTGGGTCCAAAACTGGATTTTTAAGTGCAAAGCGGCATCTGTAGCTGCGGTAGGGCCACCGTGGCCCATCACGATCAAAGGCGGGCGCTGTTCTTCGGGGCCGTGAACGCGGGCGTTTTGTGGCGAGTAAAAGAAGCCGTGCGCCACTTGGTTGTTCGCGGTCGGAAAGCTGACGGCGCGAGCGCGAGCTACGTCTTCCGGCGCCAGCGGCGCCTGCTGAGATACCAGTTGAAAGCCGCCGTCGCTCTCCAGCCACAACCCCTGAGTCAGCAGTGCGCCACCGCCGAGTACAGCCGCTCGACCTCCGCTGCAGGCCACGGTTTGCACCGCGTTGCACTCGCTGAGCAATGGTGCCGACAAGTGCCACTGATCTTGGTTTCGGGTCAAGTGGGCCGTCGACCAAAGGCCATTCTGGCTGTAGCTGACCAAGAGCGTTTCGTCGCTCAGAAAGCCATAGCTGACTTGGCGACAGACCCAGTGAGGGGGAGCGAAATCCGCCTCCATAGGCATTAAGGCGGCGCCGTTGCCGGCCGCCAAGGCGTTTTGGGGCAGACGGTACAAGTTCCACCAGCCGCTTCGATCGTCGATCCAATAAAGGTCACCGCTGGGTGACCAGCGCGGTTGGGTAACACTGGTGCGCGCGCTGCTGATCAGTTGACGGGGTTCGGCGAATTCGCGGGCACTGGCCATTGGGCGCAGCCACAACTGGCTGGCTTGCCAGGGCATATCGGGGTGATCCCAGGTGATATACGCCAGCCACTTGCCATCCGGTGACACTTGGCCGGAGGTGACGAAGTCATGACCGGTTTCCACCGCAGTGATTTGGCCGGAGGCGATGTCGAGACTCACCAGCCGGTTTTGCGGCTCACTTGCTGAGTCGGTATGGTCTTCACAAACCGCCAATAAACAGTGGTGCGCTGCGCTGTAGTGCAAGTCGCCGTAGCGGCAGCCCGCGGTTTGGGTGATGGGCGTGATACTGTGGTCGGCAAAATTTAAACCGTAGATTTGCTGATCTTCACCATTAATGAAGTAGAGCGCATGTGGCGTCGGCGCAAAGCTGCCGCCACCGTATTCGTGAATGCGCGTGCGGGCATTCCAAGGGTTGGTTAAAAGCTCGCGTATGGTGCCGTCGGCGAGGCGCTGCAAAATGGTTTGCCGGCCTTTTTCCGCCGGGCGCGTTTCTAACCAGAATAAGGATTCGCCGAGCCACTGCGGCTCCGCCATTTTCACACTGTTGGCCGCGACCACCGCTCCCGTCAGTGCGGAGGTCCAGGTACCATAGGCGGCGATTGTTTTCATGTGTCACCCCTGTTGCTGCGAAAAAATGGATCAATATACCCAAATGACGTCCGTGCCCCAACTGATTCACCGTTTTGTCCACGACCTGGAAGGCGTCGAGCGGCTCGTTTTGGCCGTGTCCGGTGGCTTGGACTCCATGGCGTTGTTGCATGGCACGGTGGAGGCGCAGCTCTCGCAACCTCTGTTGGTCATCTATGTGAATCACCAACTCTCTCCCCATGCGGCGAGTTGGCAAGCTCATGTCTGTCGCAGTTGCGTCGAACTCGGTGTCGAGTTTGCCGCAGTGGCGGTTCAAGTGCGTTCGGATGGAACTGGGGTGGAAGAGGCGGCGCGGCAGGCGCGTTACCAAGCCATCGAGCGCCATTTGCGCCCTGGCGACTTGGTGCTGATGGCGCATCACCAACAGGATCAGATGGAGACGTTTTTTCTTCGTTTGGCTCGCGGTGCGGGAGCGCGCGGATTGGCGGGTATGGCCCCTCTGCGGGAATGGGGACCCGCTCGTTTGGGCCGCCCTTTACTTAGCGTCGACCGCAAGACCTTAGAAGCCTACGCCCAGCGAAAGGGGTTTAAGTGGGTAGAGGATGAAAGCAACGCGAGCGAGCGCTTTGACCGTAATTTTTTACGCCTGAAAGTGGTGCCAGAACTGCAGCAGCGCTGGCCCCAACTGCCCCGGCAAATGGCGCAAACCATGGGCTTGCTGCGCGAAACCGACGAGCTGCTCAATGAATTTGCCGCGGAAGATTTGCAGGCATGCAAGCCTCGCCAGGAGCGTTTGGGGGTGAGCCTGGAGATGGCGCCGCTGCTGCGCTGGTCACCGCAGCGCGGCTACAACTTGATGCGCCATTGGTTGGCTTTGCAAGGTTATCGATCACCCTCGCATAAACGCCTGGAGCAACTGTACTCGTTACTCCAGGCTCAGCAGGATCAAAGCCCTCTGTTGCACTGGGGTGATTGCGAGTTGCGCCGCTATCGCGATCGCCTCTACTGTCTGCCCGCCGGCTGGCAGCAGCCTTTGCTCACCCCGCAGGCCGGCATTGCCCCCGAGGCCCTCGACCTCGGTGATAGCCGCTTAGCGTGGAAGCCCGCTTCGCCGGGGCTGCCGCCGGGGCCTTATCGCGTTGTTGCCCGCGCCCAGGCAGGGGAGATCAAGCGCGCTCACCCGCTCGGGCGGACGCATTCGCAAACGCTGAAAAAGCTTCTGCAGGAGTACGAGCTGGAGCCTTGGCTGCGCGAGCGAGTGCCCTTTATTCTGCAGGGAGATCGGCTGGTGGCTGTGGGAGATCTATGGATTGAAAAGGGCGCAGCGACAGAATCGGGAATGGCACCGATATGGTCGTTTCCGTCGTTGACATAGATACTTATCTGATTGAGGAAAAAGGGTGTTTCTGTTACCCTGGCGCCCCATCTTGAAGGCGATGACAATTGCCAGAGCAGCGTTATAGCGAATTGGATGATCGCTCCTCTGGTTGGCACTATCTCACCGTTTGATTGGCTCCCGCTTGATACTAAGACACCCGCCTAACGGGCACCGCGAATTCTGCGGCGCTTCCGGCGAAGGTTTATGGCGGCGCGGAATTCCGAAGCGTCCGGACCACAACTGAAATTTGACCCTGATTTTTTTACGTAAAGGCATTCAATGACTCGATTTATTTTCGTTACAGGCGGCGTTGTCTCGTCACTGGGTAAAGGTATTGCCGCCGCTTCGCTGGCCGCGGTTCTGGAAGCCCGAAAATTGAAAGTCACCATTCTCAAGCTCGATCCTTACATCAACGTCGATCCGGGCACCATGAGCCCTTTCCAGCACGGCGAAGTCTACGTAACGGAAGATGGCGCCGAGACCGACTTGGACCTCGGCCACTACGAGCGTTTTTTGCGCACCAAAATGACCCGCCGCAACAACTTCACCACTGGCCGCGTGTATGAGACCGTGCTGCGCAAAGAGCGTCGCGGCGATTATCTCGGCGGCACGGTACAGGTGATCCCCCACATTACCGACGAAATTAAACGCCGCATTCTCGAAGGTGGCAAAGGCTACGACGTGGCTTTAGTGGAAATCGGCGGTACCGTGGGGGACATAGAATCACAGCCCTTCCTCGAAGCTGTGCGTCAGCTCAAAGTTGAGCTTGGCCCGCAGCGTTCGCTGCTAATTCACCTGACGCTGGTGCCTTATATCGCCACAGCGGGCGAAACCAAAACCAAACCGACGCAACACTCGGTTAAAGAGCTGCGCTCCATAGGCCTGCAGCCCGAGGTTTTGCTGTGTCGCTCGGACAAAGTGATCGACGTCGAATCGCGCCGCAAAATCGCGCTGTTTACCAACGTGGAAGAGCGCGCGGTAGTGCCTTTACCCGATGCCAACACCATTTACGCGATTCCGCGGATGCTGCAGGATTATGCGCTCGATCAAATCGTCTGCGAGCGCTTACAGATAGAGGCGCCGGAAGCCGACCTGTCCGAGTGGGATCGGGTAGTGGATGGCAAACTCAATCCAGAGCACACAGTCACCATTGCCATGGTCGGCAAATACATGGATTTGCTGGACGCTTATAAATCCTTGAATGAATCCCTTTCTCACGCCGGCATCCACACGCGTACCCGTGTCAATGTTTTACACATCAATGCCGAAGATATCGAAGAGCAAGGGGTTGAGTTATTAAAAGATGCCGATGCGATTCTGGTGCCGGGCGGCTTCGGTGAGCGCGGAATGGACGGCAAATTAGCCGCGGTGCGTTACGCGCGGGAGAACAAGGTGCCTTATCTGGGCATTTGCTTGGGCATGCAGTCGGTCATTATCGAGTTTGCTCGCAACGTCCTGAATTTACCGGATGCCAACAGCACCGAATTCGACCGCAAAACCCCCCATCCAGTGGTCGGCCTGATTACCGAGTGGGTAACTGCCGGAGGCGAGGTGGAAAAGCGGGATGAATCTTCTGATCTGGGCGGTACCATGCGCCTAGGCGCTCAGGAGTGCCGCTTGGAGAAAGCCGCGAAAGTGCGAGAAATCTACGGCGAAGATGTCATTGTCGAGCGCCACCGCCACCGCTACGAAGTCAATAATCATTACTTAGACCAACTCCGCCACGCCGGATTGGTGATCGGCGGCTGGTCGGCGGACGACACTTTGGTCGAAGTTGTCGAATTGCCTGAGCACCCCTGGTTTATTGCCTGTCAGTTCCACCCCGAGTTTACCTCAACGCCGCGCGACGGCCATCCGCTGTTTATCAGCTATATCGAAGCGGCGCTAGAAGAGCGTAAGCGCAAGGAGACTGCTAAATGACGACAAAACCGGTAATACACGTGGGGCAGACTCAGGTGGGTAACCATCTGCCGATGACGTTGTTTGGTGGCATGAATGTTCTGGAATCGCGGGATTTGGCGTTGCGTACCGTGGAAAAGTACGTAGAGGTGACCCAGCGTCTGAATATTCCCTATGTCTTTAAGGCTTCTTTTGATAAAGCCAATCGCTCGTCGATTCATTCCTACCGAGGGCCGGGAATGGAAGAGGGCTTAAAGATTTTTGCCGACATTAAGTCCACTTTCGGCGTACCGATTATTACCGATGTGCATGAAACCTGGCAGGCGCAGCCGGTGGCAGAGGTGGTGGATGTGATTCAACTGCCGGCCTTTCTCGCGCGCCAGACGGATCTTGTGGTTGCCATGGCGAAAACGGGCGCGGTGATCAATGTCAAAAAGCCACAGTTTTTAAGCCCGGGGCAGATGAAAAACATCGTGGAAAAAATCCGTGAGTGCGGCAACGATAAAATTATTTTATGCGAACGCGGCACCTGTTTTGGTTACGACAATTTAGTGGTGGACATGCTCGGCTTTCGCACAATGCGCGAAGTCAGCGGCAACCTGCCAGTGATTTTTGACGCGACTCATGCATTGCAAACACGCGATGCTCTGGGTGCGGCATCGGGTGGCCGCCGCCGTCAGGTTCACGAATTAGCGCGCGCAGGCTTGGCTGTGGGTTTGGCCGGCTTGTTTTTGGAGGCGCATCCCGATCCGGACAACGCCAAGTGTGACGGCCCAAGCGCGTTGCCATTGCATTTGCTGGAGCCTTTTTTGGCGCAGATGAAAGCGATTGACGACCTCGTGAAAAATTTCCCTGAACTGCAAATTGATTAAACGCGATTAATTTAAAAATCCCTTCGCCAGACGGTGCTGTGTCTGGCTTCCATTCAGTAGTGCGACTAAACGGAGACAAAACTCCCATGAGTAAGATTGTTGATATCAAAGGCTTTGAGGTGATGGACTCTCGCGGCAACCCGACGGTGATGGCCGAGGTGATCTTGGAATCCGGCGCCGTCGGTAGCGCCTGTGCCCCATCTGGCGCTTCTACTGGTACTCGCGAAGCTCTTGAGTTGCGCGATGGTGATAAAAGCCGCTATCTCGGCAAAGGTGTGTTGAAGGCCGTTGCCAACATCAATGACACAATTAAGCCACTGTTGGTCGGCAAAAATGCGGCCGAGCAGCGTGCGCTGGATCAAATCATGCTCGATGCCGACGGCACCGAAAACAAATCCAAGCTGGGTGCTAACGCCATCCTGGCCGTCTCTTTGGCGGCGGCTAAAGCGGCAGCGATCGATAAGAAAATTCCGCTTTATGCTCATATCGCAGACATCAACGGCACTCCTGGCCAGTACACCATGCCGGTACCTATGATGAACATCGTCAACGGTGGCGAGCACGCGGACAACAACGTGGACATCCAGGAGTTTATGATTCAGCCGGTGGCTGCGCCGAACTTTACGGAAGCTTTGCGTATAGGCGCTGAGATTTTCCACGCTTTGAAAAAAGTCCTGTCCAGCCGCGGCCTGAACACTGCCGTAGGTGACGAAGGTGGCTTTGCGCCCAACTTGCCCTCCAACGAGGCGGCCCTGCAAGCGATTGCCGAAGCGGTGGCCAATGCTGGGTACGAATTGGGTAAAGACGTCACTCTGGCGCTCGACTGCGCGGCTTCTGAGTTCTATAAAGACGGCGTTTACGATTTAGCAGGCGAAGGAAAGACCTTTAACGCGGCTGAATTTGCGGATTACTTGGCGGATCTCGCGAGCAAGTATCCAATCCTGTCCATCGAAGACGGTATGGATGAAAGCGATTGGGAAGGCTGGGCTGGGCTGACGCAGAAGATCGGCAATAAAGTACAGTTGGTTGGCGACGACTTGTTCGTGACCAATACAAAAATTTTGAAAGAGGGCATCGAAAAAGGCATCGCCAATTCGATTTTGATCAAGTTCAACCAGATCGGCTCACTTACCGAAACCCTGGATGCCATCAAAATGGCGAAAGACGCCGGTTATACCGCAGTAATTTCGCACCGTTCGGGTGAAACCGAAGACACGACCATTGCCGACCTTGCGGTTGCCACAGCGGCGGGACAAATCAAAACGGGTTCGCTGTCGCGTTCCGATCGCGTCGCCAAGTACAACCGCTTGCTGCGCATCGAAGCTGAACTGGCCGGTAAAGCGCCTTACCGCGGACGTGCAGAATTTAAGAACTAAGTTCGGATATCGCAATCCGAAGAAGGGCTATGCTATATAGGTCGGCTTATGCCGACCTTTTTTATGCGGCAGGTATGCACGAGTTTTATGAAACCCTTATTGATAGCACTTATTTTGATCTTCGTTTATCTGCAGTGCCGGCTGTGGATCGGTGACGGCTCTATGGCGGCGCTGGTGCGTTTGGAAGATAACATTGAGAGGCAGAGTGCCGAAAATGCCCGTTTGCAGGAGCGCAATCAGCTGTTGGCAGCGGAGGTCCTGGCGTTGCGAAATAGCGAAGATGCAATCGAAGAGCGTGCCCGTAAGGATTTAGGCATGATTAAAAAGGGCGAAACATTTTTTATGGTTCTGCAATCACCTCCTGCTAAGCAACCGCACAATCCTCTATGACGGACTCTGCCAAATTTTGGGCATTGGTTCCCGCCGCAGGTGCGGGGCGCCGCATGGGGGCAGACATACCCAAGCAATACCTTCCCCTGGCCGGTAAAACGGTCCTCGAAATCACCCTCGATAAACTGCATTCGATACCGGGGCTGCATGGAGTCGTGGTTGCCTTGGCAAAAGAGGATGCGCATTTTGCGACTCTAGCCGGCAGCCAAAGGGTGACGCAGGTTGTGGGTGGAACGGAGCGTGCGGACTCGGTTTATCAAGGGCTGCTGTGGCTAAAGTCTCAGGGGCGGGAGTGCGATTGGGTATTGGTGCACGATGCGGCGCGGCCGTGTGTGCGGCTGGAGAATATTCAGCGTTTAATCGATCGAGCACTGGCGGAAAATTGCGGTGCGATTCTCGCAGTGGCCGTTGCCGATACTTTAAAAAGGGCATCGCAGGGACAAGTCGCCCACACGGTTAATCGGGAACATTTATGGGCGGCCCACACGCCACAAATGTTCCGGGTGGGGGAGTTATGTCGTGCGCTGGAAAGTGCGCGAGATGCCGGAGTCGTCGTGACCGATGAGGCTTCCGCGATAGAGCATGCCGGTGGCAAAGTATTATTGGTCGCCGACAGTCGCGACAACATTAAAATCACTCAGCCGGAAGACTTGGCTCTGGCAGAACAGATACTTCGGTCCCAGCCTTCTGGCGCGACCACTTTATCTAAATAATAGGAATTGGTATGAGCTTTCGAATTGGCCAAGGGGTGGATGTCCACGCATTCGGTCCGGGCGATAAAATCGTGATCGGTGGAGTGGTGATTCCCCATACCCATCGGCTGATGGCGCACTCTGATGGCGACGTGTTGTTGCATGCATTGGCGGACGCATTGCTGGGGGCGGCGGCCATGGGCGATATCGGCCAGCATTTTCCCGACACCGATCCTCAATATGCCAATGCGGATAGCCGCGCGTTGCTGCGCCTGGTAATGTCGAAAATTCGCGCCAAGGGGTTTCGAGTTGTGAACGCCGATATGACGATCATCGCGCAGAAGCCGCGCATGGCGACCTATATCCCCTATATGAAAAGTAATATTGCTGAAGACTTAGGTTGTTCCAGCGATGTCATTAATGTCAAAGCCACCACCACGGAAAAACTGGGCTTCAATGGACGTGAAGAGGGCATTACATCCCTGGCTACGGTGTTGTTGGAAGCGATCCCCACTTAGGCACTAGAGAGTATTTCGCCATCATCGCGGTGGTCGTGATAAACGCGCGGTGACGCTACTTGCGCCGTTAAGTTCTGGTACTATTTCCCCCTGCTTACGCCCTAGGTATCTGCCTGGGGCTTTTCATTTCTGGAGTGCTCATGAGCTACGCTCTCAACATGCCCTACGCCCATGGCGGTCCACTTGGAACCGCCACTTTTCGCCAACAACTGACGGACTTTATCGTTGTTGAAAACCTGGATTGGCAGCCGGAGGGCGAAGGCGAGCACCACTATCTTCACATTGAAAAGCGCGGCGTCAATACCAATTGGGTTGCGCAAAAAATCGCGCGCGCGGCGGGGGTGAAACCTCATGATGTTGGCTTTTGTGGTCTTAAAGACCGCCACGCGGTTGCCAGTCAGTGGTTCAGCGTGTATTTGCCCAAAAGCCCTGCGCCGGACTGGACTGCGCTTGAGGATGAGGAAGTGAAAGTTCTGGCAGTAACGGCGGGCAAGCGCAAACTGCGGCGCGGCCAACATCAGAGCAATCGATTCGTCATTCGACTTCGCGATGTCGAAGATCCCGCAAGCGATAGGGTGCAGCAGCGGCTCGAATCGCTGCAACAGGGGGTTCCGAATTATTTTGGGGAACAGCGTTTTGGCCGCGATGGCAACAACCTGGTCAGCGCAGCACGCTGGCTCGAGCAGGGAGCGCCGCTCAACAAAATGCGCGATAAGGCCATGGTAATGTCGGCTGCCCGTTCGCATTTATTTAATTTGGTTTTGGCGCAGCGGGTAACAGAAGGCAGCTGGAACCACGTATTGTCCGGTGATCTGGACTTGGAAAACGCGACAGGTCCACTGTGGGGGCGAGGGCGAAGCCCAGTGTCTGCGGACACACTCGCGTTGGAGGAGCGGGCCTTGGTAGACCATCGCCAATGGATGGAGGGATTAGAGCATTGCGGCCTGCAACAGGAGCGTCGCAAGCTGGTTTTGAGACCGCAAAACATGCACTGGACGGTGGACCAGCAGAGCCTGATTCTGGACTTCGCCTTGGCGCCGGGCGAATTCGCAACGGCCGTGTTGCGGGAGATCTTCCACCTGCAGAACCGCAGTGCCTAGGCCAGACTAAGGCGAAGTGAGGCACCGGAGAATGGCTGTGCTATATTGCCCGATTTATAGCTGACGAGTGGAAAACTTTGACTGAACTGCATTTTGATGGCATTGGCATGACATCAAAGCGGACCCGCAAGCGGATGATTCAACGCCTTGAGGAACAGGGCATCCGCAACGGACAAGTCCTTCAAATAATTGCCAATACCCCGCGACATTGGTTTCTCGACGAAGCGCTTTCCCATCGCGCCTATGAAGATACAGCGCTTCCCATCGGCCACGGCCAAACTCTATCGCAGCCCTACATAGTGGCGCGAATGACCGAGCTGCTCCTCGACAACCATCCGGCACCGCGAAAGGTGCTTGAGATCGGCACCGGATCGGGCTACCAGACGGCGATTCTCGCTCAAGTGGTGGAAAAGGTTCACACCCTTGAGCGCATTCGCCCTTTGCAAAGCAAGGCGCGCGAACGCCTCGCCCGTCTCCGCCTATACAACGTCCAATATAAGTATGCCGACGGCGGTTTTGGGTGGCCGGAGCAGGGGCCCTATGACGGCATCATCTCCACAGCCGCACCCGCTTCAATTCCTGCGGACCTTCTGGCGCAGCTAGCGCCAGACGGTGTGCTGATCATCCCCGTCGGACCAGAACATAATCAGCAATTAACACTGGTAAAGCGTGAGGGAAGTGAAGAGCAGTATCGACGAACGGTGATTGAGCCGGTTCGCTTTGTGCCGCTCCTTCCGGGAACAATTTGACCAAAAATTGGTGCTTTTGGATTAGTTTTTTCGGTCGTTATTACTTATTAAGTTGTAGTTTGTCGGTCGGAATTAAGAGGTATTGCTTAACGAAAAGTCTGTTTTTTATGGAAATTTACCGCGAATTTTCATGAGAGATTTAGATTAAATTCTAATAAGTTTAGTAAATATATGTCTTAAAGTTATAAGCGCAGCTTTGATGAATACCTGCTCTTGCAGCTTCGATGGAGAAAAAATGCATGAAAAGAAGCGAAAAGAGATCTGCACTGATCATAATAACAATCATTTTCTGTGGGTTGTCGGCCTGCGCCTCCCCCGGTAACAGAGCACCGGTTGTCGATGCCGATCCCATTCCCTCCTATCGCATTAAAACCCACCATGTAGCGCCCGGAGAAACCCTGTACTCCATCGCTCTGCGCTACGATTTAGATTACAAAAAGGTATCACAAATCAATGGCTTAGATTCTTCCTATCGTATTTCTCCCGGGCAGATTCTCAACCTCGACACCAGCACCTATGTCCCACCGCCCAAACCTCCAGTAGCGCGCCTTAAAACGGTGGCGGCGAGAATAACAACCCCGTCGTCAAACTCTTCGGGCGACACTAAAAACAAATCAGTTGCCAAGCCTTCTCCACCCGTTGTCGCTCGATCCTCCTCTGCGATTGCTTGGAGTTGGCCAGTTAAGGGAGAAGTATTAGAAACGTTTCAGGCTAACGGAGGCCTAAATAAGGGGATTGATATTCGCGGCAAATTAGGTGAGCCTGTGATGGCAGCTGCCGATGGGGAAGTCGTCTACTCTGGCTCGGGGCTGCGGGGATACGGAAAACTCGTCATTGTCAAACACAACGAGCAGTTCTTGAGTGCTTATGCACACAATCGAGTGTTGGTGGTGGCGGAGGGGGACAAAGTCAAGGTGGGTCAGAAGATAGCTGAAGTCGGTTTTTCCGACACGAATACAGCGAAGCTTCACTTCGAAATCCGCCTCGATGGCAAGCCAGTTGATCCTTTGGGTTATCTGCCACGCCTCCAATAATAATCTCCCCTCAACTTAGTTGAGTACCTGCCGATAGATCACCTACCAGTGACCGGCAGGGTAGGGCGAAAGCCACAAGCGAAGCCTGCGCCTTTGTAAACGAGAGTTGAGAGTTCGACGAAGGTTATTAACCTGAATCGAAAGGCAGTTTGAACGGAAGCTGCCGCTATCAGCTTAGATTTCAACTTACAAAAAGCAAGTTCTTGATGTTACGCCAATCAGGTGCGTATTGGAGCTTAGAAAAATAACCAATTGGTCCGAGGATTATGCAAATGGCAGCTCAACATTTTGATCTAGATACCTACAAGGGCGACGACGAATCCATTTTCATGGCTGATTTCAATGCGGATGAGCAGGCTACTGCGTCCGATGACGAGTTCGAGCAGATTACCCGCGAGCGCAGCCATCTTATTGAAGAAGATCAATATCAAAAAAACCTCGATGCCACTCAGTTGTATTTAAACGAAATTGGCTTTTCGCCATTGCTGAGCGCCGAGGAAGAAGTGTTTTTTGCGCGCAAGGCTTTGCGCGGCGACGAAGCTGCGCGGAAGCGCATGATCGAAAGCAACCTGCGCCTCGTAGTGAAAATTTCGCGTCGCTATGTGAATCGAGGGTTGGCGCTTCTGGACCTCATAGAAGAAGGTAATCTCGGCTTAATTCGCGCAGTCGAAAAGTTTGATCCCGAGCGCGGTTTCCGTTTTTCTACTTATGCCACTTGGTGGATTCGCCAGACCATTGAGCGGGCCATCATGAACCAGACCCGCACTATTCGCCTGCCCATTCATGTGGTTAAAGAATTAAATGTGTATTTGCGAGCCGCCCGCGAGCTTTCGCAAAAATTGGATCACGAGCCTTCACCCGAAGATATTGCCCGCTTGTTGGATAAGCCGGTGGAGGATGTGGAGAGGATGTTGAGTCTCAATGAGCGTGTTACCTCTATGGATACGCCTGTTGGGCCGGCTTCAGATAAAACACTGGTGGATACGGTGGCAGACCAGCAGGTTTCCGACCCTGTGGAGTTGCTGCAAGACAGTGATCTCAGTGCGAGCCTTGACAGCTGGCTCGATGAATTGAGCGAGAAGCAGCGGGAAGTGGTGGCGCGCCGGTTTGGCTTGCGTGGTCATGAATCCAGCACTCTGGAAGAAGTAGGGCGCGAAATTGGCTTGACCCGCGAGCGAGTTCGCCAAATTCAAGTAGAGGCCTTGCGCCGCCTGCGCGATATCTTGGAAAAACAGGGGTTGAATGCAGAAGCGCTGTTTGGAGTTGGCTAAAACGGGATGTAAGGAAGCTGGAGATTAGGGAGCGTGAGAATTTAAATAATTGCCTTTAGTGCATAAATAAACGCCCAGTACTTTCGCAAAGTCTGGGCGTTTGTCGTTTATCTTTGT